>JBKEAC010000111.1:0-13927 GCA_047971925.1 Mangrovibacterium sp. | reverse complement strand
TATGTTAAGAAAGAGAATAATGATTTAATAAAATTCACTGTAGATAAATTTTATTTTCTACCTGCAAAAATTAGAAGTAGAAAAATTATTAATGAATTAAATAAGCATTCGGTAATGCAACCTAAGATAAAAGTAAGAAAGTAAATGAATACCGCAGCAACATATAAACCCACAATTCCCTCCGCATTTTATGGCGCAGGCTTCTGCTGTGATGATTCTCCGAAGTTAAAGAGCATTCCAGTTGAAAATGATAACTACGAGAAGCTACAATATTACTACCACCCCAACTATTTGGGAAGTGCTTCGTATATTACAAATCTCGATGGAGAGGTAGTGCAGCATGTTGAGTACGTGCCATTTGGTGAAGTGTTTATTGAAGAAAGAAACAATACATGGAATACGCCATACTTGTTTAACGGAAAAGAGTTTGATAGTGAAACGGGATTGTATTATTATGGTGCTAGGTATTATAATCCGAGGATTGGGCTTTGGTATGGTGTTGATCTGCTCCATGAACACTCTGTGTATTCCTTCATTTACTTACCGTTAGGTGCGTGAGCGATTGCAGCGAAAATCCTTTTAAGGGGGCTTTGGTTCTCGCCCCCTTAAAAGATTGCAGCGGAAAGCGCGACGGCAGGGCGAGGGAATGCGGAGGGGAAGAATGCCGGCACGCCCAAATTCACGAAAAGTCGAAAATATTCAACGAATGAGGGAGCAAAGAAAGCAACACATTGCCTACCGACAAAATGAGAGCTAGCATTAAAAGAGAATTTAAATTTATGAAAATAGAATAATTATGTCGATATTTGCCGGGAATTATTCGCTGTAAGTTCAGCTGCAACAAGCACCAATGTTTAATTAATGCCTTGCACGCTGAAAATTTGCATGCAGCCTTCGGGTGGAATTTGATAGTTCAAAAGGATATTGTTATTAAAAATGAAAACACAGATGGAAATCCCTAGTAAATATGACGCGCAAAGCGTGGAAGGTAAATGGTATAAATATTGGTTGGAACAGAAATTCTTTCACTCTGAACCCGATGAAAGAGAAGCCTATACCATTGTAATTCCTCCGCCCAATGTTACTGGGGTGTTGCACATGGGGCACATGTTGAACAACACGATTCAAGATATTTTAATTCGCCGTGCGCGCCTGATTGGGAAAAATGCGTGTTGGGTGCCGGGAACCGACCATGCTTCGATTGCCACTGAGGCAAAAGTAACACAACGATTGGCGCAACGTGGGATTTCGAAATTCGATCTTTCGCGCGAGGAGTTTTTAAAGCATGCTTGGGAGTGGACCGATGAGCATGGCGGAATTATTTTAGAACAGTTGAAGAAATTAGGGGCTAGTTGCGATTGGGATAGAACATGTTTTACACTCGATGAGACGCGAAGCAAGGCGGTGATTGATACTTTTGTGCAGCTTTACGAAAAAGGCTTAATTTATCGTGGTGTTCGCATGGTGAACTGGGATTCCGATGCGCTAACTGCTGTTTCCGATGAGGAAGTTGTTTACAAGGAATTGCAATCGAAGCTTTATTACTTAAAGTATCAAATTGAGAGCAGTGCCGATTACATTATTATTGCCACTACTCGTCCGGAAACTATTTTGGGTGATACAGCAGTTTGTATTAATCCGAATGATGAACGTTTTGCGCATTTACGTGGCAAAAAAGTAATTGTGCCTTTGAGTGGCCGCATTATCCCGATTATTGAAGATGATTATGTGGATATGGAATTTGGAACAGGTTGCTTGAAAATTACGCCAGCGCATGACATTAACGACTATGAAATTGGTATGCGCCATAATTTGGAAAGCATCAATATATTAAATGACAATGGTACACTGAGCGAGGCAGCGGGACTTTATGTGGGGAAAGATCGTTTTGAGGTACGCAAAGAAATTATTGTCGACTTAGAAAAGGCAGGCAATTTGCACAAGGTGGAAGATTACACGAACAAGGTGGGCACATCGGAGCGCACGGGTTGTGTGATTGAACCGAAGCTTTCGGCACAGTGGTTCTTGAAAATGACCGATATGGCTAAGGTGGCTCTTGAGGCGGTGATGAATGATGAAGTGCAATTTCATCCGGCGAAATTTAAAAACGTTTATCGCCACTGGATGGAGAATGTGAAAGATTGGTGCATTTCTCGTCAGCTTTACTGGGGGCATCGAATTCCGGTTTATTATTTGCCTAGTGGGGAATTTGTGGTGGCGAAATCGGCACACGAGGCTTTGCAGAAAGCGCAAGCCATTCAAGCAAGCATTACTGCCGACCAATTGCGCCAAGAAGAAGATGTGCTCGACACGTGGGCATCATCGTGGTTGTGGCCGATTTCGGTGTTCGATGGTTTTGATAGCGATAAGGAGATTGATTATTACTACCCCACATCTGATTTGGTAACGGGTCACGATATTATCTTTTTCTGGGTGGCTCGTATGATTATGGCGGGCTATGAGTTTAAAGGTAAAAAGCCTTTTTCAAATGTTTATTTCACCGGAATGGTTCGTGATAAGCAAGGCAGAAAAATGAGTAAGCAGCTTGGAAACTCGCCCGACCCGCTTGATTTGATTGCTAAATATGGCGCCGATGGAGTGCGTGTGGGCATGTTGCTTTGTTCGCCAGCAGGGGGCGATTTGCTTTTCGATGAGAGTTTGCCACAGCAAGGAGCGGGTTTTGTTACGAAGCTTTGGAACTCGTTCCGCTTGGTGCAAGGTTGGGATGTTGATGCAACTATTCCACAACCCGAGCATGCACGAGTGGCATTGCAGTGGTTTAGACAGAAATTCAGCCAAGTGCTAGAACAAAGTCAGGAGCATTTCGATAAGTTTCGCATTTCCGAGGCATTAATGAGTGCCTACATCACGGTGCGCGATGAGTTTTCGGGTTGGCTTTTGGAGTTGGTGAAACCGGCTTATCAGCAACCAATCGATAAACAAACATATGAGGAGTTGATTGAGGTGTTCGATGAAGTTTTGCGCTTCATTCATCCTTACATGCCTTTTATTTCAGAGGAAATTTGGCAGTTAATTAAGGAGCGCCAATCGGGAGAAAGTATCATGGTGAGCCTGATGCCTGAAGTGAAGGCCTATGATGAATCGTTCTTGGCGGCATTTGAAGATGCTAAAGAGATTGTTTCGGGCATTCGCACCATTCGCACAAAAAATAACATTCCAAACAAAGATAGTTTAGAGTTGGCTGTCATGGTGGGCGATAAGGGCTATGATGCGCAGTTTAATTCGATTGTTACAAAACTTGGAAATCTCACGAGCTATTCAGAAGTGAGTGCTGAGCTTTCAGGAGCATCATCGTTTTTGGTTAAATCGTCAACATTCTTTGTTCCCATGGGCGAAATGATCGATGTGGAAGCAGAATTGGCTAAACTAGAAGAGGAGTTGAAATATACACAAGGATTCTTGAAATCGGTAATGAGCAAGCTGAGTAATGAGAAGTTTGTGAGTGGAGCACCTGAGGCTGTTGTGGCAAAAGAAAAGGATAAGCAGGCCGATGCAGAAGCTAAGATTAAGGCATTGGAGGAGCAAATTGTAAAAATGAAATAAACGCAATTGTTCTAAAGAGGTGAGCATAAACCAAACAACCGCAAGGCAGCAGCTTTGCGGTTGTTTGGTTTTTAAATGGTAAAGATAAACATCTTCACGCGGTGTTGTCGGAATGTAATTGAGTTATGCAAACTTTAGCGGATGCTGACAAAAAGAGATGTTAATCCCCGACAAATCAATTTATCGGGGATTAATATATGCAGTTGGTTGGAGTGATCGGAGTGGGTCACACAATTTTGATGCTACTTCGTCCATTGGAATTTTTAATCACCCGTATCTGAGTTGTTATTCTTTCGGTCATTTCGGCCACGTGTGAGATGACTCCAATTTTGCGTCCTTGTGTTTGGAGTCGTTCGAGGGCATCCATTGCCACTCGCAGCGTGTCGGCATCGAGCGATCCAAAGCCTTCGTCGATGAATAGCGATTCAATGTGCATTCGATTGGACGATAGCGACGATAGTCCCAAGGCTAGAGCGAGCGAAATCAAAAACGACTCGCCACCCGATAATGAGTGTATCGAACGAACTTCAGACAGCATGTCTAAGTCCACCACTTGCAGCGATAACGAATCAGACGAAGCACGCTCTAAAACGTAGCGTTGAGAAATATCTGTGAGATGTTTGTTGGCATAGCCCAGCAGCACATCTAGCGTGCATCCTTGTGCCAGCACCTTAAACTTTGCCCCGTCTGCCGAACCGAATAGTTCATTGAGTTTTCTCCAATTCTCTGCCGTGGCATTCTTCTCGGCAAGCTCCTTTTCAAATTGCTTGATTTTATCTTTTCCTTTTTGATTGTTTGTAAGCAGCACCATTACCTCGGTTGTGCGCTTCCCTTTTTCTTTTGCAACCGTGTTCTTTTCACTGAGCACACCTGCAATAGATTCCGCCGTCTCCTCGTCAGTAGGTTTTATTTCAGCTTTCTGATGCTCGGCCAACATGCGTTGCCTTTCGGCAAGTGTGGTTTGGGCAGACAGCTCATTGTTTAGGAGTTTGTTTAATGCCTCCCGCTCGGCAGTCAGCCATTCGCCATTTTTAGATAACAATGTTGTTAATCCTTCCATGGTCAACTGGTCATCACGATTTTCTAACCACTGATTAACCGATGCGTTTAATTCGGCTATGTTTTTTTGCAAGCGTAGTTTTTCCTCGTTTAGTTGAGCAATCATGCCATTAATCTTTTCGCCTTCGGCAATTTGTTTGCTTTGCAATTTGTTTGCTTCGGTAAGTTGAGCGGAAATGCGCTGCTGATTTTGGTTGTGCAATGTTTCCACATCATCGGCTTTCTCACCTTTCAGCAATTCTTTTCGTTTGCTGTGGAACTGCTCTAGCTCAGCTGCGCAAGCATGCTGTTTTTGCTGCTTCTCGTTAAGGCTGTTTGTCAGCTCGAGCAGTAGTTCTTGAGCCGTTTTAATCTCTTGATTTTGTGTGGAAGATTGCTCCGAAAACTTCGCTAGCTGTGCAGCATTAGTTTGCCATTGTGCAGCCACCGATTTCAGTTCATCGACGAGTGTGTCGTCAGCATATTTCGCTTGCCAATTCGAGAGAGAAGAGAGAAGTTCTGTTAGCGTGGCAAAGGTCGTGCTGTGTTGCTCCTTAGAGCCTTTAATCAATGATTGCAGGCGAATAATCTCATCTTTACGGTTGCTGATGCTTTCGGTTAGGCGATTGATATCCTGCTCAACAAGCATTTTGTTTTTATTGAGCAGCTCTTCCTCTAAACTTTCCACACTCACAGCACCTGTCGGATGGTGCGTGCTGCCACAAACTGGGCAAGGTTCATTTTCTTTCAGCTTTGCCCGAAGCACTGCAATTTCAGCAGGCAATATGTCATTTAGTCGTTTAGCCTCGGTTTGTTGTTTCGCAATCTGCTGTTGTTCCTGCTCTAGTGCTTTTTCGGTTTTCGCGAGCTGCTTTTCATTTTGCGCACACTGCATTGATGCTCTTTTGGCATTTGTAATGTGCAGCACAATCAGGTCAATTTGCGAGATAATCGTTGAGTAGGGCGTGTGTTCCTCAAACCATTTTGCAATAGTTTGCTGCGATTTCAAAATGGTTTCCAACTCCTCGTTAGCTTTCGTGATTTTCTTTTCGTGAGTAACCTTCGATTGGATTGTTTGCGCAACTTCGTTTTTTGCTTCTGTTAGTTTTTTATTGCTGCCATCAATCTGAACATCTAATTTTCTAGCTTCCTTCAACAGGGGTTCAATCACTAGCCATTGGGCTGCCATTTGCTTTTGTGAGAGTTCTATGGCGGTGAAATCTGCTTTCGCTTTTGCGGTGGCTTCAAGATTGCTTTTTTGTTGATTTAGTTGTTCTGCAAGCGATTTTTCAGTGGTAGCCAACTGCTTTCGGTCGTTTTCCAACTGCTTGAAAGAGTCGCGTATTTGCTGCACGCTTTCCGCTTGAGTCAGGTAGTCGAACCGAGGTTTAGCCTCTGCGGTAGCCGTTTTGCTTTTTTCTAATTCACCTTGTGCAGAGGTGATATTCTTAAGGAGTTGCTCATTTGTTTGCAGCCAACTCAGTTTAGAGGTAAGTATTTTAATTTCTGCATTAAGCAGCTCGATTTCTTTCGCAACAAGCTCTTTCTCGGTGTGGAGCGTTGCATTTTGGTCGTCGGAAAGTAGTTCTACATCTTTAATCCGCTCGTTGAGAGATGACAATTCGGCTTCGGCTTGCTTCGTGTTTTCATATATTTTCGATGAAATGCGAGAGTATATGTCTGTGCCGGTGAGTTTTTCGAGCAGTTCGGCTTTTTCTCTTGGCGCCGCTTTGAGGAAGGTGGCAAAGTCGCCTTGTGCCAGCAATACCGCGCGGGTAAACTGGTCGAAAGTCAATCCGATTAACTTTTGAATCGACGCCAGTAATTCCTTTTTGCCACCCTGCAAACTGCTGTTTGCTGTCAGGTTGAAAACTTCGTAAATAGGTTGCTGCAACGGTCCTGTTGCCTTATTGTAGGAACGTCTCACACTCCACCGCGCACGATATTTGTCGCCCGAAAGAGCCACAAAGTCAACCTCGGCATAGCCTTCGGCAGTGCCCCTACGCAAAACATTGCGACTATCCTTTTGCTTGATTGTCGAACCCACCACATCGGTTATATCGGCATTCTCTGAAGCACGATTAATGCGAGGTGTGTCGTTAAACAGAGCCAAACAAATAGTATCGAGCAGTGTTGATTTGCCTGCCCCGGTGCTTCCTGTAATGGCGAAAATGCCGGCTGATTTCAGCGGTTCGGCTGTGAAATCAATTTCAAATTCTCCTTCCAATGAAGCGAGATTCTTTCCTCTTATGGCTAATATTTTCATCGTTCAACCTCCCTTATTACCGTTTCTAATAAGTCTTGCATCGTTTGGGGCATGGCATCTCCGCCATATTTTCGTTTAAAAATGGCGGTCGCCATGTCGAGTGGATTTATCTTTTGTAATTCTTCATAGCTAATTGTGCGCTCGGCACTTTTGCTTCTGCACATCTTTGCTTCAATTCGTGCCAATCGAACAGCCTTTCCATCTAGTGCCTTTTCTACTTCTATTCTGAGTGATGGTTCGGGTTCGGTAATCAGCACCTTTATTTCTAGAAAAGGGGAAGTTTCCGACAGCTCTCCATCGGGCAGTTGCTTGATTTCTAACAGCACTTCGCTAAGCGGCAACGGCTCTCTAGGTATGCTTAAGAGCTTCACGGGAACGTCAAATTCGATATGTTCAATTTTGCATGTGTCGACTAAGGTTATCAGCGTAACTCCTTGCTTGTTGTTCTTCTCGGCAAATGACATGGGCAGTGGAGTTCCCGAATAGCGCACATTCTCACGTCCTGACACCCTTTGTGCGCGGTGCAGGTGCCCGAGTGCGGTGTAGGCAATTTCGCTATGGAATGCCGATGGCGAAACACACTCTAATCCTCCGATGATGGAGCGCTCGGCACGATCGTTCTCAGAAATTTCAGAACCTGTTGCCTGCAAATGCCCCATGGCAATTATTGGTTTGGTTTTATCTGGTATGCGGTCAAACAAGGAGGCATAAACCGCTTGCACTCCTTCGCCATAAGTGGCAGATTTCGGATAATCTCCCTGTCGCAAATAGGGCACAGCCAAGCAATAGCCTCCTTTATTGAGTGGCACAATCAAATGATCGAAATCAATTTCACCTGCGGCGGTACGTTTCACAAGTCCTCTGACCGTAACATGCATTGTTTCCAACAGCGGATTAGGAGCTTCGAGCCTAGCTGCCGAATCATGATTTCCAGCGGTGATGATAATTTGCAGTGTGGGATTCTCCGTGGTGATATCTTTCAGAAAAGTATAATACTGCTGTTGCGAATCGGCCGATGGGTTTGGGCTGTCGAAAACATCGCCAGCAACGAGCAGCACATCTACATCATGAGCCTTTATCTGTTCTCGAAGCCATTGCAAAAACTGCGTGTGCTCTGCCTTGCGGTCATAGTCAAAAAACGTCTGTCCCAAGTGCCAATCGGCGGTGTGGATTATCTTCATATATGTTGGTTTAATTTTTTTGCATCTTGATTGTTCAGACTCAATAGTGTCCCAAATAAATACATAAAATAAAAAAAAGAGATAGGTGTTTTCGGAACTCAAATTATCTTTGAGGTGACCACCCAAAACACAACCTCTCATGACAAATGTAAGTTTATTTTCTCAAATCATCTCACATTTGGATCGATCAATTAAAAAAAAAACGAGTTGTTACTCCTCGACGAGACAGCACGGTGAAGAATCTAATGGCTGATCACACTTTTTGCTCGTTTCTTTCATAGAGCAGCTAGGCAGTGGGCATTGCGTGAGATGGCACACATTTAATACTTATGTAATTACATTGTAATTAGCGTGTAATATTGGTGCTCTAGTTTTGCATTGAGAAATTCACAACTTGAATTTCCGATAAGTTTTAACTTGAAATGCAAAAATGAAAACATTAAGATTAGCAATTACATTGATGCTCGTGCCAAGCTTAGCCATGGCACTAAAGACAGGCGAAGCTCGTGGTCGAGTGAAGGATAGTGTTGAAACACTTCCTGGAGTGAACATTGTGGTGAAAGGCACAACCAATGGAGCGCTCACCGATTTCGATGGTAATTTTGTATTGGCAAATATTCCCGAAGGCACACAAACGTTGGTTATTTCCTACATTGGATATGATGCGGTTGAAAAAGAAGTAGAAATTGAAGCAGGAAATCCCGTTGTGCTTGGTGAAATCATGTTGAAACCAGCTTCAGAGCAATTGGCTGAGGTGATGGTTAGTGGTAGTTTCCTTCCTTCCACTCAAAAAGCGTTGAGCATTAAGAAAAATGCTATTGGAATTATGGAGGTGATGGCTTCCGATGCTATTGGGAAACTTCCTGACCGAAACGCTGCTGAGGCTGTGCAGCGCATGCAAGGAGTGTCGATTGAGCGCGATCATGGCGAAGGACGATATGTCATTGTGCGAGGTGCCCCCACAGCGTGGAACTCTACATTGCTCAACGGCAATCGCATGCCTTCAACACTAGGCACTTCCGATGGTGCCGGTGGGCGAACGGCACCGCTTGATATCTTTCCTTCTGAGATGATTGAATATGTGCAACTTTCAAAAGCCATTACACCCGACATGGAAGGTGATGCTATTGGTGGTTCGGTGAATTTCATGACCAAAGCGGCTCCGATCAAACGCACGCTGAATGCCAACATCGGAACCGGATATAATGCCCAAGCGCAAAAGCCCACAAGGAGTGCGTCGGTGTTGTTCGGCGATAGAATTGCTAACGGAAAATTCGGATACATGGTTTCAGGAACATACTGGATGCGCAATTGGGGAACCGATAACTATGAAATGGAATATGATGATGACATGGCTTTGGTGAACCTGCAATTGCGCGATTATCTAGGAACTCGCACCACCTATGGAGCAAACTTTGGTGCAGAATATGAGCCGAATGCAAACAATAAATTCGTGCTTCGAGGAATGTATACGCAGTTTCTTGATGATGAATCGGCTACTGAAAGCACGTTCTATTTTCAAGAAAACGAAATGGAGCAACGTGTGAGAAATGGAATCACCGGTATCAATCTTTACGGTGGAGAATTGAGTGCTGAACATCGCTTCGGAAATGCTCGATTTAAAGTCGATTGGAAAGTGGCAAGCTATGTGGCAGACATGAAAAACAAGCCAAATGACAATGTCGATGCAAGTAAAGATGACCCCGGATATTACATGGCAATGTTTACAGCTCCTGTGAGCTACAACAACCTAGCTTCCGATGGCAAGAAATATCTCGACCTCGATGCTCCTGCTGGATACTCGGGCGACCACTATGACAATGTGCAGCCAAACCTCGCATCAATGCCCACTCGCGATAAGTTTGCGCTATCAACCTTCATGAACTATCGTTCGAAAAGTTATGAACAGGATAATATTGCGGAGTTGAATCTTACTTTCAGTGCAAGCGAAAGAACAAAATTCAAAGCAGGTGGTAAATTCAAACGCATTAATCTTGAAAGAGGTTCGCCCATGGATTATTACATGCATCTGGGTGCTAATTATGGTGCACCCGATGAGCTTAGCAATTACCAAGAAGCTGAATTTCCATATAATGGTGGTTATCTCTCGGAAATTGGCGAACCATATAACGAGGTGCTTTTAAATCCAATGGCACTCGGTGAACTTAACACGCTGTTTTCTGATGAATATTTGGAAAGTCAGGGCTCAATGGTCTATCACATGAACAGGAATGAAAACAATGCGAGTTCGGCCGGAGGATTCTACAACGGATTTGAACAAGTGGTGGCTGCCTATGCCATGGGCGAATTTGATTTAAACCCTCAATTGAAATTGATTGCAGGGGCGCGCTATGAACACACGTTTCTGGAATATGACGGTTTGGCGGTGGAAACAAATGAAGATAAAACAACCACTATATATAAGGTATCGAATAACAATGACTATGGATCGTTCTTACCGATGGCTCACTTAAAATTCTCGCCTAAAGAAAATCTCAACTTAAAGTTGGCATACACGCGCACCCTTTCTCGTCCTGATTTCGACTACTTAAACCCAACCGAAACCACTTCGCCTTTCACCAACACGCCAACAATTAGTCGTGGGAACATTAATTTGCAACCAACTTATTCGAATAACTTCGATTTGATGGGCGAATATTTCTTCTCGAATGTGGGGCTGCTTAGCGGTGGAGTGTTCTATAAATCGTTGAGCAACCTGATTTACTCCACCAAGGGCTATGAGGTGATTAATGGCATAACTTATCGGGTGACACAACCGAACAACTCAGAAACTGGCTGGTTGACTGGCTTCGAACTCGGAATTAATAAGCGTTTGGATTTTTTGCCTAGTTTCTGGAGTGGTTTTGGTGTGGAAGGCAACTACACTTTCGCAAAATCTGAAATGGATGTCCCTGAATATTCATTTGCTGAATCGGGTGAAGTGATGATTTCAATGGGTAAAGAGCAAATACCTAATCAATCGAACCACATTTTCAATGCCGCCGTGTTCTATGAAAAAGGAATCGTGTCGGTGCGCCTAGCGGGAAATTACAAAGGTGCCGCTCTGGCAGCAGTGCAGGGTGCTGGTCCCGAAGCCTATCGATGGTATGATAAAAACTTTTCTGTCGATATGTCGGCCTCTTTCACCCTAACTAAAAAACTTCGACTATATTTGGAGCTGAATAATTTAACAAATGCTCCTTTGCGCTATTATCATGGTAATGTAAATCGTCCGGAACAAGTGGAATACTATTCTATTCGTGGCATGATGGGAATAAATTATAATCTTTAAAACCCTGTAAAAATTAAAAATTCAAAAAATGAAGACAAAAAAAATAACCCTTGCAATCTTATCCATAGCAATGATGAGTTGCGCAAATCAAAGTAAAAAAATGGAAATCATTCCTGCCGTGGTGGTGGAATCGCCAAATGAAGACATCAACGATTCAACATACACGTTGAAAGAAACGATCTATGCCAACCGCTTGAGCGATGGAAATTATGAACTGACTTTGAAAAATGAGGGCACATATAATATCTTTTGGGGCAACGAACAATGTAGTATTGACTTCTCAAAAGCCACAACTTTAAGCGGGAAAGAAACAACCATTCTGATGACTAACCCCATTCCTACTAAGCGCATGTTTTTTGCAGCGGTGAATGCTACGGACACTTTATTCATTTCTGAACGTGAACTCGACCTTGAAAATTCTATCAATGTGCGCGATTTGGGAGGCATTCCAACACAAGATGGAAAGCATGTGAAGTGGGGGAAGGTGTTTCGTGCAGGTGCTCTGCCTAATTTGACTGAGGCGGACAAAACTTATTTGGCTGAAGTGGGGCTGAAAACCATCATTGATCTTCGTTCTGATCATGAAATTGAAGAGCAGCCCGACACTTACCCTGAAGGTGTGGAGTGGGTGAACATTCAATTGGGAGGAGAAAATACAAACCCTAATGATATTTCGCAGATGATGCAAGCTATGAAAGAAATGAAGCCCGATAGTGATGGCTCGGAAATCATGGGCGAGTTTGGCAAGAAGTTTGCCCAAAGAGGCGACTTGTTTAAAGAAGAGTTTGAGATCTTCTTAAACCCCGAGAAGCAAAATATCTTGTTTCACTGCACGGCCGGCAAAGATCGCACGGGGCACACATCGGCAATGTTTCTTTATGCCTTGGGAGTGGATAAAGAAACGATTTGCGACGAATATGAATTATCAAATTATTTTAGAAGTAAAAAAGCTCAGCCAGGAATGAACAGCGATGGGCAAATGAAAGCCATGGTGGAAAAATATGGCATTCCTGAACATGCCATGATAATGATGAATGGGGTGCACCGAAATTGGTTAAACATGTTCTTTGCAGAAGTGGAAACCCAGTTCGGATCGCTTGATAACTTCCTAGCTCAAGAATGTGGCGTGGATGGTGCGGCAAAAGAAAAATTGCGTGAAATGTATCTACAATAGCCTAAAGGGGCATGCGGAGATGTGGATGTGGAATAATGAAAAAATGTTAAAAGTATATTTTTTTACAGCAAACTATTGTAGAATGAAAAAATGCAACTATATTTGCACTCGCTAACGACAAATAAGCGTTGCAAATTAATGTTGGTCCGTTCGTCTAGTGGTTAGGACGCCAGGTTTTCATCCTGGTAGCAGGGGTTCGATTCCCCTACGGACTACTTTTAAAGAAATAAACGTCGAAGAATAAATAAAGATGGCAAATCATAAGTCTTCTAAAAAAAGAATCAAACAAGACGAAGCTAAACGTCTTCACAATAAATATTACGCAAAAACAATGCGTAATGCTTTGCGCTCATTGCGTGCAACAACCGATAAAGAAGCTGCTGTGGCAGAACTTCCAAAGGTGACTTCAATGATTGATAAATTGGCGAAACAAAATATCATTCATGCAAACAAAGCGGCAAACTTGAAATCAAGTGTAACAAAGCATGTGAATAGCTTGTAGTTTCAAGTCGATAAAAAACATAGAAAAAGCGATTGGTATTTCCAATCGCTTTTTTTGTTTAAGGGGGGCTTTAAAAATTAAGACCGTTGCACGGTCTTAATCCAACACGCCCGAAAAAGGGGATCACCGGTAAAAGTTGGGTTTATGCATAAATTTTTGACAATCTGAATAGGAAGTATTTAACATCAGCAACGCCTCTGAGCTTTCTTCTGAAGTCTTTAATCTTAGCGTTGAAAGATTCTGCAGACGCGTTTGTGCTTCGATTTTCAAAGTAGTTTAGTATTGTTCGATAATGTAGATATATTGTAGCCGTTACAGTATTGAACTTACTGAATCCAGAGTCAGTAACTTTATTATACCACCGTGCAAGCTTTGTCATAGCCACTCCCTTATCGATAGTACTATTGTAAATCACTCTCAAATCATTGACTAAACCGTATGCTTCTTTGAGTGTTGGGTAAAGATCAAATAACAAGTCAGCTCTTTGCTTCTGAGAGTCTGTCCATTTCTCTCTGGATTTAAATAACAGATATCTACTGCGAGCTAATAATTGCTTTATAGTATCACCATTTGCCAGGATCATCGGTTTGTATGGCTTGCCGCTTTGTCGTGCATTTGCAATGTCATTATTCTCCTTATCGAGTGCCTCCCATCTTAGTTCTATTCGTATATTCTGAAGTGCATCTAATGCTAATTTCTGTACATGGAATCTATCCGTTACTAGCTGAGCGCAAGGAAAGCTTCGAGATGCAATCTTATTCATAGCTCCAGCCATATCCAATGTTATCTCCTTTACTCGTCTGCGTTTGGAACGAGGTATATTCATTAAAACTTTGATTACATCATCAGCGGAAGTACCTTTTATCATAGCAACTAACGCTCCTTTCTTTCCTTTGGCATCTTTGTTAGT
>JBKEAC010000110.1:0-18228 GCA_047971925.1 Mangrovibacterium sp. | reverse complement strand
ATTAATTATTGAATTGAGGAGGCTATTAAAGATACATAGCAATGCATCACAATCAGCGAGATTGTGTAATATCTTATGAATCTATCATTTAATCATCGTCAACTGACACGCTTAATGACTATATATGTTAGAACACTACGATTTTAAAAAAACTTATTGGTCCATTTTTATTTTGAAATGCAAAATTAAGCAAACTTAATTGTCCATATTTTTTTTGAAATGGTGTTTTAAGCAAACTTATTAGTCCATTTTTATTTTGAAATGCAAAATTAAGCAAACTTATTAGTCCATATTTTTTTTGAAATGGTGTTTTAAGCAAACTTATTAGTCCATTTTTTTTTTGAAATGGTGCTTTAAGCACGCTTAATTAGCTACGTTTTTCCCCATGAGCTAAGTTAAGCTTCAATTTATAATGTAATAAGAAGTCTTTTAGCTATGAATTTTGTTCGGTATAAGCATAATGGTAAGCTATCGGATTAAAAATGCGCCGATTTATTTCCGCCAACGGGTTAAGCAAGTATAATTGTGATGATTTACGTTGTTGTTGTTTTGCCATCAAACGACAAACAAAGTCATGTTGTCAGCATTTATTGCTGATTAATTTGGTCGGTTGAGCTATGTATGAGCTTGTGTTGTGCGCAGCCGGGTGAGCGATTGCAGCGGAAATCCTTTTAAGGGGGCTTTGGTTCTCGCCCCCTTAAAAGATTGCAGCGGAAAGCGCGACGGCAGGGCAGGGATTGAGGCAGGGAGGAATGCCGGCACCCCCAAGAAAAGGAATGGGGGTAAAGTTTTGTTGAGTTTTGATTTAATGGTGTGTTGAGCTTCTTAGTTGATTAAAGTGGGCTTAAATTTTCTTTAAAAAACTGATATAATCTGGATAGCGATTCTTCGGACTGAGGCACGCTGTGTCCTTGTCCATAGTCGATTAGTGTGGAAGTTGGTATTTTTAGGGATTGGAGTTTTTGCTTGAAATGTGCGATTTGATATTGATAATAAGCTTCGTCGGTTGTGTTGAAAAAGAAGAGAACGGGAGCGGCGCTGTTTGAGGTCACGAAATGTTCGGCACCCATTGTTTGCCATTTTAGGTAATTTGATTTTAATTCGCCCCACACCCAAGGGCATCGTGTTTGTAGGTTTTTATCGCCGTCGTTATTTTGGTCGTAAATGAGGGTGTAGTTGAAAACGCCCGCACCAATTGCAGCGGCTTGCACCTGCTCGTTTTTATCGATGTGAAGTTTGCAGGGGTCGAGCTGTGCATTGGGTTGTTCGCCTAGAGCTAGAGCCCCGGCTGTTGCACCACGAGAGAAGCCGTAGATTCCGATTTTACCTGATAGACCTATTTTTTCGCCTTCTGCGCGAAGTGTTCTGATTGCCGATTTTACTTTTAGCATGGCATCGGGGTTGGTTTGAAATGATTTGTAGGCATCATTGGGGCTGTTGGGTGTTTTTCCTTTTCCCCATTGGCAATATTTTGGGTGGTCGGCAATTGCCCATGCCATGTGAATTGCTGGAGCTCCTTCAAGGAATGAATCGTTAAAACCAGCGAGTGTGTAAGCTTGTTTTAATCGTTGGTGCTGATTGGCATGGCTGATTTGCTGCGTTTCATTGTCGAAAGTGGCGTAGCTGTTGCTGTAGGAAAAGGACAAGATGACGGGGACGGGTTTTTTAGGTTTAACGGGGTGAATGATGTCCATGTAGAGCGAATCGCCAATGATGTATTCTTTAGGTGAGTTGTAAATGCTTGGATCGTCGAGAAAGTAGCTCACGTTTTGTTTCACTCGATAGCCTTCGAAGAGAATAAATGTCCGGTTGAATGAGCAATTGTTTAGCTGGAGGAATGAGCCTTTTTCTATGGAATCGTTTATAGCAATAATTTCTTGATTTATGAGGGGTGATATGGTTCTGTGGTGGTGTTTGAAGTCCATTTGAATTACTCGGTAGCCTTGTTTGAGGTGCCATTCGGTATTTTTCTTGTTGCTTATGCTACTGATGTTATCAATGCAAAGGTTTTGAAGGAAAATGACTGTTGAAATGTTTCCCTCGAAATCGAGTAGGGGGTTTTGAGGTTCAAGAATTAGGCAATTGATGTTTGAATTTGTGAGTTGACTTTCCCATTTTGATATTGATTTACTTTGACTTATTAGTGGACTTAGGGCGAAACACGAAAGAAGACAAAGGAAAAATGTTATTTTAGAAGAGCGATGAATTGTGGTCATGTTGTGGGAGTGATTTTTGATATTTTAGTGTGATTTTCAAAGGTAGGAAAAAGTTGGTATATATGAAGTAAAGCTTCTGCGAAAAGCTAGTTTTGGTGTTTGTTTTTGATTTTTTGGGAAAAGATTTTATATGAAAGGAGGTAATTATTGTTTTTTTTGCAAGGAGTGATAGAAAAAGAATCTTATTTTGAATGATTTTAAAAAAGTGCATTATCTTTGTTCATTCTAAATAAATAAAGATTAGGTTGTGAGATTATCAGAGGTTAAAAATAATGAGACGGTTGTTATCGTAAAGGTATTGGGGCATGGTTCTTTTCGGCGACGAATAATCGAGATGGGATTTGTGAGGGGTAAGGAAGTTCGCGTTGTTAAATCGGCTTTGCTGAACGGACCGATAGAATACAAGATATTAGATTATAATGTAACACTTCGTCGGTCGGAAGCTAGTTTAATTGAGGTTGTTTCACTTGATCAGGCTGAGGCGATGACTACCGATAGTTTTGAGGGTGTTTTTAATAAAGAGGTGATTATTAATTCAGCAATCGAAAAGGCTAAGGTGATTAATATCGGGCTTGTTGGTAATCCGAATTGTGGTAAGACCACGATATTTAATCAATTGTCGGGCTTGAAAGAACATGTTGGGAATTATAGTGGGGTAACGGTTGATGCAAAGAAGGCTTCTTTTTCAAAGTTTGGATATCGATTTAATTTGGTTGATTTGCCGGGCACTTATTCGCTTGCGGCTTATTCATCGGAAGAGATTTTTGTGCGTAATTTTATCCGCGATGAACGTCCAGATATTGTGGTGAATGTGCTCGATGGTTCGAATCTTGAGCGCAATCTTTATCTCACCACACAGCTCATCGACATGGATATAAAGGTGATTTGTGCGCTGAATATGTTTGATGAAATGCAGGCAAATGGGATTGAGTTTCAGCATGTCAAAATGGGAGAATTGCTGGGCATTCCTTTTGTTCCGATGGTTGGTTCGCGTGCTGTGGGTATTGATGATTTGTTGCTTCGAGCTATTGAGGTCTATGAAGATCGCGATGAGGTGGAGCGTCATGTGCATATTAATTATGGTGAGGAAATTGAAAAGTCGATTCAGCGCATTCGTGCAGAAATAAAGAAAGGAAATATTGCATTGGTTGATACGATGTCGTCGCGTTTTTTAGCGATTAAGCTACTCGAAGATGATTCGCTCGGAGTGGAACTGGTGTCGAAATATGCAAACTCGGATCATATTTTTGAACTTTCAGGAGTTGAGAGGCGCCGACTACAATTGTTATTTAATGAGGATAGTGAAACCATTATTACCGATGCTAAATATGGATTCATTGCAGGCGCATTGAAGCAAAACTTTGTGCGTAATGGATCTGATGAGGAATCGAAATCCGATCGGATTGACCGTTGGCTTACGCATCCGGTGTTGGGTATTCCGATTTTTATTGCACTTATGTTTTTTACTTTTTATGCTACTTTTACTTTAGGGAGCTATCCGATGGGATGGATTGAGTGGGCAGTTGGGCAGCTCAATGACTGGGTGGCAAGTGTTGTTCCCGAAGGTATGTTGCATGATTTACTCTGCAATGGTATCATTGATGGAGTGGGTAGCGTGTTGGTTTTTCTACCAAATATACTCATTTTGTTCTTGTTTATTTCCATTATGGAAGATTCTGGATATATGGCACGTGCGGCTTTTATCATGGATAAGGTGATGCACTTTTTCGGTCTGCATGGGCGTTCGTTTATTCCGATGATTATGGGTTTTGGGTGCAATGTGCCTGCAATAATGGCTACACGCTCTTTGCGAAATCCGGGCGACAGGTTGCTCACCATGCTTATTGTTCCGTTTATGTCGTGTAGTGCTCGCTTGCCTGTTTATGTGCTTTTTGTGTCGGCTTTTTTTCCTTCGCATGCCGCTTTGGTTTTAGGAGGGATTTATTTGTTTGGTATTATTATAGCCTTTGTGATGGCACAAATCTTTAATAAAACAATCTTCAGAAACAAAGAAACGCCTTTTGTGATGGAGCTACCGCCTTATCGGATGCCCACCATGCGCAATGCTGTGGTGCACATGTGGGATAAGAGTTCACAATATCTTCGGAAGATTGGGACTGTGGTGCTTTTCGGTGCGGTCTTGGTGTGGGCATTGGGTTATTTCCCGCGCACTCAAGAGGGAGTAGATGAAACAACTCGCTTAGAGCAATCATATTTAGGTCGTGCCGGTCAGTTAGTTGAACCCGTGATGCGTCCACTAGGCTTCGATTGGAAGATGAGTGTGGCTTTGGTGGCAGGATTGCCTGCTAAAGAAATTGTGGTGAGTACCTTGGGTGTGCTCTATCAGGTGGAAGATGCCGATGAGGGTAATGCCTCGTTGCAAAATCGTTTGCGATCAGAAAAATACACCTCAGGCGATAAAGTAGGGGAAACGGTAATTTCTGGAGCTGTGGCATTGGCGTTTCTCATTTTTGTGTTGATTTATTTCCCCTGCATTGGGGTGATTGCCACCATCAGGAGTGAGTCGGGACGGACGTTGTGGGCTGTCTTCACAATGCTTTACACCTCAGGATTAGCATGGGTGATGGCATGGGTGGTGAAAACGGTGGCTGAAATGTTTTAGACTAATGCCCTCCCGACCTCCACGAGGGGGGAGGGTTAAATAAAACAACGTATTTTAGAATTTCCCCTAGGGGAGCAGAAGGAGGTATTGTTATGCAAGAACTGATAGTATATTTGATTATTGCCCTAGTAATTGTTGTGGTGATTTATCGCACGGTAAAATCGTTGAAGCAATTCTATTTCCGCACGCCAAAGTCGACATGCGGTGATTGTTCTAAAGATTGTTCGGTGCAGAAAAGGTGATATGTTTTAGCAAAAAAAAAGTGTTTGTTGCAGCGTGATTTTCAATGAGAATTTTCATTCGTTACCATCAAAAGAAATCTTACATTGGTTTTTGAAGAATGTGAAGAGCGCTACAGTTCTTTTAATCCTTTAATTGTTTCAATTGGATTCTTAGCATTGAAAACAAAGCTACCTGCCACGAGCATATCCACTCCCGCTTCAAATAGTTTTGCTCCGGTTTCAAAGTTTGCTCCGCCATCAATCTCGATTAAGCAATCAGGATTGAGAGCATCGACCATGGTGCGGAGTTTGCGCACTTTTTCGTAGCTGCTTTCAATGAATTTCTGTCCGCCAAACCCTGGGTTCACCGTCATGAGCATGATGCAATCGGAAAAAGGAATAATTTCTTCCAACACCGAAACAGGAGTGTGCGGATTTAGACACACGCCGGCTTTCATGCCAAGCTCTTTGATGCGGTGCACGGTTCGGTGTAAATGTCGACAGGTTTCATAGTGCACGGTGAGCAAATCGGCTCCAGCCTTTTGAAAGTCTTCGAGATATAAATCAGGGTTTTCAATCATCAGATGCACATCGAGAGGCTTAGTAGCAATGCGCTTCACCTGCTGAATTACAGGCAATCCGAAAGAGATGTTGGGCACAAACACGCCATCCATCACATCGCAGTGAATATAGTCGGCATTGCTATGGTTCAACATTTCAATTTCTTTGCCTAGTTCCAAGAAGTTGGCTGCAAGAATGGAGGGAGAAACAAGTCGTTTAGTCATGATGTTTATGTTTTGATGTTTCAAAAGTAGTTTTTTTTTCGTTAAAGGATTGGGTTTTGTGAAATAATTTGCACGTTATGCTTTGCAAAAGGAGTTTTAAAGCCATTTCCTTCAACTCTAACTTTTTGTTGAGAGGATTTTGCTTGAGGAGATTTGTTGGGACTAAGCATAAAATAACGATATTTGCATTTCGAATAAATAATGTTTATTACTCAATGGTTAGTCTAAAAGTTTATATTTTTATTTTTGGTAGAAAGAATTAGAGTATACTTCGATATGTTTACCTTTGAAAAAGGGCTTTGTGGCAATCGTGTTCTCAATAATAGAACATCATGTCAGATGAGTTTCGTTTTTTCGCTAGATAAGTTGAAGATTGTGCAATGGTCTAGATTAGTTGACCTGATCATTAAGTGTAGTAGCTGGAAAAAAAAGAAAGATGAATAGTTCAAAAGTGAGCAACGTTTCCATTCTGCAAGATGGCAAGAATCAAGAAGCACGCAAAAGGAGGATGGAGCAAATAGAATTAACAAAAAGCTATCGGTTGATGCTTTTTGCAGAAAAGGTATTTGATGGTTATTACCTCGACCCTATTTTTACTATTCTTTCGTATATTCCGGGATTATTGCCAATCGTTCAAACGATCTGTTTGCTGGTTTATTTCAATTCTATTTATTGTGCGCTGGCGGTTGTGAAATCATTTCGTTTGACTCTTATTGTGGTTTATGAAGCTCTCTTAGATATTCTTGTGGGTATTATCCCCGTATTTGGTATTATTCTAGATTTTACTAATAAAGGACATACTAAAATTGCTCGCTATGTAATGGGATATGTGGAAGGCGATCGCAAGATAATACGTGAAATCAATGGTTCAACTGCAAAAGCTATCTTTGGAATTGCGGTTTTTGCGATATTAATTTACCTCATCATAGTAACTATCGGGGCAATAATGAAATGGTTTATAGGTTTGTTCTAAACCGATTAGTTTGCCGATATGTATAGTTTAACTGGTTGTCTGATTATTGAAACGATGTTTGTAAGAATGGCGGGGAAGAAAACAGCTTGACATGCTGGTTTTATTTTGATGTTTCATAAGTAGTTTTTTTTGTGCTATCTTGCAGCCCTTTTCGAAAATAATTAACATGAATGAACAAATAATACTGAAGGTTGTCGACTTACTAAGCCTACAAAAGTGGCAAATTGAACATACATTTGAGCTCCTCGATGAAGGAGCAACTATTCCTTTTATTTCGCGTTATCGTAAGGAGCGCACAGGTTCGCTCGATGAGGTTCAAGTGGGTGCTATTCAAAATGAAAAGCAGCGTTTGGAGGAATTATTAAAACGCAAAGAAACAATTCTTTCCACTATTCAGGAGCAAGGAAAACTTTTGCCAGAGCTAGAAAAGCGCATTGAAAATTGCTGGAACGGCACGGAGCTTGAAGATATTTATCTTCCCTATAAACCTAAGCGCAAGACAAAAGCAACGGTTGCCCGCGAGAAAGGCTTAGAGCCACTTGCAAAGATGCTGATGAGTCAGAACGTGAACGATGTGCTAGATGCGGCACGGCGTTTTGTTAAAGACGAAGTGAATAGTGTTGATGAAGCATTGCAGGGTGCCCGCGATATTATTGCGGAGTGGGTAAATGAAAGCGAGAAGGCGAGAAACACCGTGCGAAAATCTTTTGAACTGAACGCAACGATTCAAACAAAAGTAGTGAAAGCTAAAGAAGAGGATGGAGTGAAATATAAAGATTATTTCGATTGGATTGAGCCGCTGAAAAAATGTCCATCGCACCGAATGCTTGCCATGATGCGTGCAGAAAAAGAGGGATTTGTGCGATTGAATATTGGTATAGAAGAAGAACAATGTCTGGAAAGATTGGATCGGCAATTTGTGCGTTCTTCAGGAGATACTGCCGAGCAAATTCAAATGGCAGTGAAAGATGCTTATAAGCGATTGCTTTTGCCTTCGATGGAAAATGAGTTTTCTAAATTACACAAAGAAAAAGCCGACAAAGAAGCTATTGAGGTCTTTGCGGAAAACCTTAGGCAGTTGTTGCTTGCAGCTCCTCTTGGACAAAAACGAGTGTTAGCAATCGACCCTGGTTTTCGCACAGGTTGCAAGTTAGTCTGTCTTGATGCGCAAGGTAGCCTTATTCATAACAGTACGATTTATCCGCACCCACCTCAAAATAAGCGTTCAGAGAGTGCTCATGAATTAGAACATTTACTTCAAAAATATCAAATTGAAGCCATTGCCATTGGCGACGGAACAGCAGGACGTGAAACGGAAAGTTTTGTGAAAAGTTGTCGCTTGTCCGAAGGAGTTGAGGTTTATCTGATTTCAGAAGATGGTGCGTCGATTTACTCTGCATCGGAAGTGGCACGGGCTGAGTTTTCCGACTACGATGTAACGGTTCGTGGTGCAGTTTCGATTGGTAGAAGATTGATTGACCCTCTAGCTGAGTTGGTGAAGATTGATGCTAAGTCGATTGGGGTGGGGCAGTATCAACACGATGTTGACCAGAAACAGCTGCGTGAATCGCTAGATAGAGTGGTGGAATCGGCAGTAAACAGTGTGGGTGTGAATGTTAACACGGCCTCGAAGCAGTTGCTAAGCTACGTGTCGGGACTAGGGGAGCAGTTAGCACAAAATGTTGTGGACTATCGTGCAGAACATGGGGCTTTCCTGTCGAGAAGCGAGCTTAAAAAAGTTCCTCGCTTGGGAGCAAAAGCATACGAGCAGTGTGCTGGCTTCTTACGGATTTCTCAAGCGAAGAATCCGCTAGATAATTCGGCTGTTCACCCTGAATCGTATGTGCTAGTGGCTCAAATGGCGAAAGATTTAAAGTGTTCGGTGGAGGAACTCATTGGTAATGAAAAGCTGGTAAAGTCGATTCCACTGCAAAAATATGTGAGTGATATAGTGGGATTGCCCACTCTGCAAGACATCAGTAAGGAGTTGCTTAAGCCAGGGCTTGATCCTCGCGAGCAGCTCACCGTGTTCAGCTTTGCGAATGTACATTGCATGGAAGATTTGCATGAGGGTATGGTTTTGCCAGGCATCGTGACTAATATTACTAAGTTTGGTGCTTTCGTTGATGTTGGCTTAAAGCAAGATGGATTGGTGCACATTTCACAAATGGCAGATAAATACATCAGTGATCCGAGTGAGGTTGTGAAACTCCGTCAGCAAGTTATGGTTCGAGTGACAGAAGTTGATTTAGCACGCCAGCGCATTCAGTTGAGCATGCGAGGGGTGTGAATTGTATTAGATTAAACGGAGTTTTAAATAAGATTTCTTCAGAGTATTTGTTTTGAAAACAGCATAAACAGAGAAAAAATCTTTTTTTAAGCATTGGTGGTTAAGGAAGATAAAGATGTGTTTGCAAGTTGAAAGACGGATTCTGCAGTCATTTAAAAACAAAAATCCCTGCAAACAATTTGTTTACAGGGATTTTCTTATTTCTAATCGCCTTTTACTTCACTTCTTCGAAATTGAGCGCATGTAAATATCAGGCAGTTACGCTTTCATGGTACAAATACGATACTGATATCGTGTATGCAAATCATCGGTAACATTGTCGTTTGTGATTGTTTTTGCTTATCCGTTAGCTTCTACGGTTGCATCGGGGTATTCACGACAATTATGCAAAACTGATTTACAGAAACTAACAAAGACATCATAATCTCCCCAGCCATTAGGAGGATTGAGTGCTTTATATTTCTTCGGATTAGCCGTAAGCTCTTCAATCCCCTTTTCGAGAAACGGAATCATCTGGGAAGCTGTAGTAATCCCAATATTTTCAGGATTCCACAAAACATCTTCTACGCCAACCGCTTTAGCCATTTTACTCAAATTGTGAGTAATATTAAAGCTGGATAGCTTTGCATCTTCATAATCATCTTCGAGTTGCTCCAATTCTTCCTTTACAGCTTGCAACTTCGTATAAGTGGCATATATATCTGCTCTGCTTTTCTGAATGTCGAAGCCGTTTTTGAAAATGTATATGTCTAAGCTCATGTGTTTCTAATTGATTATAATTATCGAATAGTTATCATTCATTCTACTTTCAACAGAAGCCAAATATGACAGCAAATCCTCCGGAGTCATCTCTACAATGGCATTGAGATTGATTTGTTTATACAATCCATCAGAACAAAGAATTAGTTTGTCCTTTGGAGAGTATTGCAGCATTTCTATTTGAGGAGGATTCTCCATAGTTTCGCCTGTTAAATAGCGAGTTACAATCGAATCATATTTCCGAATTTCACTTGTTGTCAATTTTCTACTTAAACGGAGTTCATTTATTAAAGAATGATCTTCGCTTTGAAATAGCAACTGATTGTGTTCATTGTATTGGTAGACTCGTGAATCCCCCATCCAAAAAGCAAAGGCTTTATCTTTCAGAATCAGAACAGCAGCAAAGGTTGAACCTATTTTTGAAGATAGCTTTGTTCCTTCTTCTTGCAACTTTTGGTTAGTTCTCTCACACGCAACAATTATGGATTCTTCCACTATGGCAGAAAAATCCATTTGACTAATTTGGTCAAATAATGTATCAACGACAATCTTCGCTGCCTTTTCTCCATGATTATATCCTCCCATTCCATCTGCAATGATATGAAAAGATATATCAGGACTTAACTGCTCAGATAACAAGCAGTCTTCATTTTTAGAACGTAGTCCTTTATTAGTATAGGAAATGGAATTCATCGTTTAAATAGCTTTTATCGTATCTCCGCCATGTTTGGTTACACGAGGACGTGTTGAAATTTTAATAGGTCGGTTCATTACTTGTTTGTCTGTCGATTTTGTTGCCCATAAGTAAGCTTCTCCGGGTGACAAAGCAGCCATTTCAGGTGCAGATAGCGAAGACAATTGTGTAATAGATTTCTGAACGTGTTTTACCCACTGAGGACTATTAAACTTGTGAAGTAGAACAATACTACTTAGCTCAATAATAGCGTTCGGCAGGCTCATTGGGTCTTGACTGGCAATCATCAAGGAGACACCTTTATGTCTCATTTCACGAATAGCCGTCACAATACTATCTGTCAAATCGCTATTGTTCATATATTTATGAGCTTCATCAAAAACAATAAATTTATTAAAGGATTCTCCATCGACTTCTTTCACACCAGAGAAGATATTAAGCATCACAACGAACAACCCTAACGCTTCTTCTTTTGCGATAAGTTCATCTCGTAAATCTACAATAATCAGCCGTCCCGGCTTTAGGTATCCTTTTAATAATTCATCATCGTTAATGTACTCAGCAGCAAAATTTAAGCGTTGTTCTGCCAACGATTTCTGAGAATTTGTTAATAGGTTAGAGTTGGCAATACCCCTCCTCATCGTTTGAAGAGAAATATTATTCCGAACACTACGCATAATTGCTTTTAATTGGCGAATATATGTAGAGTCATTTCCAACCGCACCCAATAAAAACATCCAGTCTTGAACATTTAGCTCTGTTGAATTGAAGGATATAGGCTGCACTTCTATGGAAGGATATTCTTGTTTGCGCTCTTCCAATTTGTCTTTAGGAACTAACAATACAATATCTTCGATATTATCCGGCTCTGCCCCATATACTTCTTTCAACTTCTTGAGTTGTGCCTTGTCATCATTTGGGTAAATCATGGAAGTAAATTCCGGAGCGTAATCCATACTTTCACTATAATGGAAAATAACCCCTGCAAGTGGAGCTGGCAATTTATTGATATTGGGAAATTGCTTCAACACCATCTCCGATATAGTTCCTATCGTATAACTTTTACCACCACCTTGAACACCAAATAGACTGATTGTGTTTGTTTCACTCAAATCAATTGCAATAGAGCGGTCGCCAGTGATTGTTTTTCCTAAAATGCCGTATTGAAGGCTATTCGTAGTCTTGCCAATCGTGATTTCATAGGACGGTTCAATATATGTTGTTTCTATCTGATTCTCTTGAGTTGTGTTTTTTCTGCCTTCTGTTCGAATCTGTTCAACTATAGGTTCTTTCACTGAAGAGGAGTGAGTCAGTTCATTGCCTTCCTCTGGAGTCGGATACATTTTCGGTTGCGTCTGTTGGTCAGCCTTTTTCCTCTCTTTCGGCTTTGCTTCCACATTATTCAATAGCAATTTACCTGAGGTTCTCTCTGATTTTTCGAAGAAATCAATAAAATCGACATCTTGAACGATCTTGCCTTTAGTGTAAGTATTTAATTCCGATTTATCATCCAGTATCTCATTAATAACTTTGCTTCCCATAAAGTAGAAAGTCGTATCATCCAAATACTCTTTCTTCATTCTGAGTGGAGCTGAAAAGTCGAATACGATACCGAGGCTCTTAAAGCGGAGATTGTATCCAGCATTAAGTTCTGAAATGAACTTTATGTAGGAGTCATAGGATTCCTGAGAGATACTTCCATATCTTTTAGCCCGTTGCAAGTAGAACAGCAAGATTGACTTCAATTCCATTGTTTTCAACTCACTATCAAGACGATCACCTTGGTTGTCGAAATGTAGTTTTAAAGCTTCAATCGTATTAAGGATTTGGCGATTCATTTTGTCTTGTAAATTTTCTTTCTCCTGTTGCCCGAGACTTTTTCTACATTTTATTTCAATTACAGTAATAACAATCTCTCTTTTTGAGGGGAGAATATCGACTAACAAATTATCTGCTCGCTCTTGACTACTATCTTTTAGAACATCAAACAAATTTTTATGCAAGTCTATAGGAATGAGAAAGGCATCTTCTAGTAGACCTTTCTTTTGTAGCATCCTTTTTGTCAAGGTAATTCCCACGATTTCAAACGCTTTATTTCTTGAACTGTTTACTTGCATTATTAATGAGCTGCCAACAGATCGCAGGTCTTCCAACAAATTAGCAAATCGGTTTTTGTCGGAAATATCAATATTAAATGCGTCAAACAAAGGAGACATAAATCCTTCTATTTCAGAAGTAGGTCTTGTTGTAAGATAAGAAAAGACTCCTGTTGTATCGTTGCTTGGCACATAATCCAATAAATATGGAACATCCTCTTTGTTAAGACACGGCAAATCGTAAAATTCCGGCCCCATATGTTTATCAAACGTAATAACCCAATCGGAAATATCATGAACGATTGACAATAATGCCTGATCGTTTTTCCCTAACGATAATTTCATCGCAGGAATAGAGTTCTCTCGATTTGCTGATAGCGACTCTGAAATGCAGGTTTGGAATAGGGCAAACAAATCAACAATAATGTTTGCCCCTGGATTTACCGGCATTTTCAGACATGCGTCAGATATATATCGACTCCATGTGAATTCGTTTTCTTTTTCAGTTATCTCAATTACCGGATTGGTGATTGTTCCATTAAGATAAAACGATTGCTCTTCTTTCCCAGGTCTTATCAAATCTGTTTCGGAAGAAAAAGGATTCACTAAAAATGTGATATGCGCTTGATAGCTTGAACTGTTATTCAAAAAGTCAGTAATTTCATTGACAGAAAATCTTAATTTGGGAAATAAACGATTCTCTGCTGCTTGAGAAAATGACTCTGCATTTTCTGATATTTGGTTTTCAGGATTAATCAAATCTCTTAAAGCATCACCCGGCAAAATCAGTTTATCTTCTGTAAATAAGCGCATTTCATATTGCAAATCACATCCGGACTGCTCTAATTCGATCATTGCTCGTGCAAAAACAGCCGCATCACCAGGATTAAAGATATTGATTACCAACTTATCAGTGTATGGGTGCTGTACAATATAATTTTTCAAGTGACGAAGAACTAGCGACAGACTTATATCGCTATCAATGCGTTTTTCTTTAGCAATATTTAGAATCGAAGCCAAATATGACTTTATCTGTCTGTGGATATTTACAAATGCATCATTTGTGTGATTGGACGGATCTGCATAAATACCCCAACCATAGGTTAGTTCTCCAATATATTGGTAATAGTTTGTTTTCTGAGAGTCAACCAAAACCAAAGGAGCAACTTCAGGTACAAGATCACCATAAAAAAGATTCTCCAAGTTTTTCCACCAAGTTTTTTGATAACCGATTACTTCATAAGACTGTTTTTCCCAGTTTTGAAACAAATCGAATAGATTGACTGACCATGCTAAACGGAGTGGGTGCAACGGAGTTATCAATTTTAATGAACTGTAACTAGTGTCAGGCATTTCTACAGAAAGAGACACAACATCCAATTGCTGTAAGACGTTTTTTATCTGCGAATCGTTGCTGTTCTTTATCATCTCAGCAAACCATTTCTCATATTCATACAGATAATTTTTTACTAAATGAATGTGATTGAAAACATCAAAAGTTTCTATAACACCCGTTGATTCAGGAGCACTCTCCTGAATCGCTTTAAACAATTCAATCCTTTTTTCTTTCAGAGGCTGACTGAAAACTAACTTATCATCCGCAGAAGTGAATTGGCAGGATTGTAATTGGTGGTCGGTCGGATTTGCACTTAATTGCACTGATAAATATCCGGCAGAGTCATTGTGTAGTAAAAGACTGCGTTCTATATCAACCAGTTTTTTTGATAAAATAATTTGATAGTTATGCGAAGTGTTATATTGTATATGAAATATACTGGAAAGTAGATTTCCTTCAATCCATTCTGCTCTTCTCGGCTCCGGATTATCTAAATCTTTATTATTCCTTATCTTTTCAATGCGATAGTGAAAATAGGCTTCCAATCGATTATCTATTTTTGCTTTCCGTGTTTCCACTAATTCGGGTTCTTCATCTGTTAATCTCAGGTAGAATGACTCCGTGTCGCTTGTCAATAACACACGGTGTTCCATCTGAAATTGACTTTTAGTTAATCCGTCATCATTTTTTTTCGCTATTTCCCATTGTTCCTGCACGGATTCTTGTCGAAACGGATCATCTTGATTCAAGATTGTTCCGTGTTCATCCTCAGCAATCACATGGAAGAAATAAGATCCATCTTCATATTGCCCATCAGCTATTTCAAAAGAAACATCACGGTAGGATTTTGTCCCATCTGTTACTTTTATCTTTTTAACCTCTCCAATAGAATACATCCCATCCACATTCATGAGGATAATTCTGAAATTTTTCAAGTCTTTCGATTCTCGGGGAATAGGGTCGGTAAATATTCTTAATTTCAATTTCACCTTTTTTCCGCTTTGTATAGATAAAGAGAAACCGCCATCCTCTTTATTCTCCACCATATCCTTATTTGGTAGAATTTCCGCATTGACAGTTAAGCTATTGCTACTTGGATCAAGAGGGATTTGCCAATCGGCAAAGTTTAGTTCTGGATATTTCTCCAGAATATTATAACTAAGCTCATGCCTTGTTTTTCTCCCAGTTTCAATTTGGAGAAAACTTGCGATTTTTTTTTGAAGCGTATCTGGTGGTAATGGTAACTTTAGAATACGTTCTGATACTGATATGGAGAAATCGAACAGAGACTCGCTACAGATTACATTAAAAGAAAGTCTTTTTCGAATCACCTCTATATTTTTGGTCAAATCTCTATCAGGAATCAGACCGAATAGGTAAATACCATTACCTATCGATTCTTTTGTATATCTATTTAGTTCCTGATATAGAAGATACTGTATGGCAGTAGCTAAATTTATTTTATCTTTTAGATAGGCAAATAACTCATCTATTGTTGGTTTAAACTGATCCGGGATTTCGGAAGAAATACTATCAAGGAGACGACCATCAATCGGCAGTATTGACAAGTCCTTAAAGGTTGCATCTCCATAAGAATCCTCCGCACTTGTACGGCTATTTACAGGAATAAGGACTAATAGCGTTATATTCAAATCATTTCTTAACTCAATCAGCTTGGTAGGCGTTATATATCTATCTCCGGATTGATTCTCGGAAAGTATATATAGCTCCAATGACGGATTAAGCTCCTTTATCAGAGGAAATAATTGCTCCAACTTGTCAAGAGACAAACCAGTCACTTTCATACAGTATCCAGGTGTATCCTGCGTTAGCTCATATTTATACTCCTGCACAAATAGAGCTAAAAATTTATTGTAGTATAATTCAGAAAGATTCATAGCATATCAAATTTTGTAACGTGGACGAATTTTTTGTAATATGTTAGCATCACTAAGGTCGGTGTAGAAGCCTATTTGTCGCAATTTATTCTTGAAAGCTTCTACATTTTCCTTAAAAGCCAAATGCGTTTGCACATCTGTATTTGCAAAACGAGCTTCGTCCAATCCGTTTATAATTATTCCATAACGATCTCTCAACTTATCTATTAATTCATCAATAGACAATGGCTTTGACACAAATTTATTATCCTCAATTTCTAAGACTAATAACTGAACGAGAGTTTCTACCAGTCTTGAACCCAACACAGCTCTTCGCGGGTGTTTTTTGCTCCTGCCATCTGCTATAAATGCTGTTTCGGTATTCTTCATTGATATTTTGTCCAAAAACTGTGGTGTGTATTTCAACTGGTATGCACCGCGTACTTTTGTCATACACAAAACATATTTATCAAAAAAAGAATCCTCGTACTGTACGAAATCGTTCAGTTGTTCTTTGTCTTCCTGTTCTGAGAAACGTCCTACTATTTCGCCGAATTTTGCTTCAAAGACTGCGTCAAATCGATCGTCTTGATTTGCCAATACAGAAAAAATCTCAGTTATATCATCCGGTTTTTTCATAGAAAACTTCGGCAAAGTCATCACCGCATTTACTTGCATAGTAGCCTTGAAATAATCAAATTGGCTGTTTAAGGTAGTTTGCATATCAGCACATGCGATTGCCGAAATGCGACTATCTAAATTATCAGTTACATCTACAACAAGACTCCAGTCATCCTCTATTTCTTTCTTACCGCCCTTAACCATTCGAGGCAAAAATGTTATAAGTTTCTGAAAATAAAGAGATAAGTGAAAGCCAATTAAGGTTTGCAAGTATTCTATAAAAATATTACGAGGAATGATTTCCTTGTAAACTAACAACCGCTTAATATCATTACAGAATAAATCCGCTTGATCTTCTAATATAGGTCTTATCTTATTGATACTGCTTGAAGGCATCATTTCAACTTCAATATTTCTCATTAAATGCAGAATGCCAACGGTATCCACGTCCAATTGAGAGTTGCTTACAATAGTCTTACTACTATTATCCCAACCAACAGACAAATAATCTTTAAGACCTTGCAAAACATGGGGCTGCTTGGAGAGCATCAGGTAAACTTGATCGGAAGAATTATAGTCACGAGCAAATTTCACATTTCGAATGCGATAACTCTCCAAATGCATAGGGCGCAAAGAGGATATATTCTCTTTTTGTAAGTTACCTCGATTCACCATATTAACCAAGTTGCTACGCAGCCAGTCTTCACAAGCTTCTTCATTTCCACTATACCCATCAATATAACCTTGCTTTTCAAGTGCTTCTAAGTAACCTTTTAAGCTATCAACAGTGTGTATGCGGTTGCGTAGTTTCAATTTAATACGCGAGCCATTGTTTCGCATAAGCATAAACAAGTTGATTAGAGTGGTATCCAATGTAATGTTTTTCGCATCACCGGCGAAAATTAGTTCATTACGGAAAATCGGATCATATTTTGTTAGCTTTGGAATCATAAGCTATCCTTATTTAATGGTTCAATGTGAATTTTCTTAGTCTCTGCGTTCAGTTTGATTGAGTAGAACTTTCGGTTATTTCTGGTAACCAATAGTTCGGTATGCACTTTGCTTTGCAAGAGGTTTTTAAACACTTGCAATTCAATGAATCGCCCTCTCAGGTCATTGATCGACGGATTAAAACCTCTTTCAATGTAATCCAGCATTTCATAAAGATCAAGTGAAACTGTCAACTGAATATATTTATTTTCTTTATGACGAAAAATCAAACTATCATTCTCATGTTCAATAAACTGTACCAGCTTTTCATTTTTATTGGCAAGAAGCTCAAAATCTGAAAGGGCAAAACGGCGATAACTACTACTGAAAGGGTCTTTGATTTGCGTAGAAGATAGAAGCAAGTAATTTGCTAAAATATCCTTGTTCCAACCACCTTCGCTGCACGATATGGCATAAGCCAAACTATGTTTTGTTTCTTCCACATTCACTTCATTTCCGTTTAATTTGCCATAAAACTTTCCGAGCGATTGATAAGGCAATCGCTTCATAAAGTCATACTGTCCTTCGAAGTAGTGGTGGCGAATAAAACTTTTATGACGGGCTTTCGAAAGCTTCAAGCTTCCTTTGTCTTGTTCTGAAACTATTTTCCTAATATTTCTCTCGTTAAATATCGGCAAAAGAGAAACTTTCCGACTTTCAAAAATCAAGTAATCGCCTTCTTCCAAATTCTTAAAATAAAGGTCTCTATCTATAGACGGAATAGCCACTTGTGCTATATCCGTTTCT
>JBKEAC010000109.1:0-13141 GCA_047971925.1 Mangrovibacterium sp. | reverse complement strand
TCTGCTTCTGCTAGTCTTTCTGCTTCCGCAAGTCTTTCTGCTTCCGCTACTGCAAGTCTTTCAGCTTCCGCTAGTCTTTCTGCTTCTGCAAGTCTTTCTGCTTCCGCTACTGCAAGTCTTTCTGCTTCCGCTAGTCTTTCTGCTTCTGCAAGTCTCTCCGCTTCTTCGGTTGCAATTCTCTCTGCTTCTGCTTCTGCTAGTCTCTCCGCTTCTTCGATTGCAATTCTCTCTGCTTCTGCAAGTCTTTCTGCTTCCGCTAGTCTTTCTGCTTCCGCTAGTCTTTCTGCTTCTTCGATTGCAATTCTCTCTGCTTCTGCTTCTGCTAGTCTTTCAGCTTCCGCAAGTCTCTCCGCTTCTTCGGCTGCTATTCTCTCTGCTTCCGCTAGTCTTTCTGCTTCTTCGACTGCTATTCTTTCTGCTTCCGCAAGTCTTTCTGCTTCTTCGGTTGCAATTCTCTCTGCTTCTTCGATTGCAATTCTCTCTGCTTCCGCTAGTCTTTCAGCTTCCGCTACTACAAGTCTTTCTGCTTCCGCTAGTCTTTCTGCTTCTTCGATTGCAATTCTCTCTGCTTCTGCTTCTGCTTCTGCTTCTGCTAGTCTTTCAGCTTCCGCAAGTCTCTCCGCTTCTTCGATTGCAATTCTCTCTGCTTCTGCTTCTGCTTCTGCTAGTCTTTCAGCTTCTTCGGCTGCAATTCTCTCTGCTTCTGCTAGTCTCTCCGCTTCTGCAAAACCAGCATCTACTATATCACGTTCTTCCTCCGATTTACCCGTTACTTCCAAAGTTGAATCGTTTAATCCTTTACGTTTTTCTTCTCGAAGTAATGCTAACTGCAATTCTAAATTCAAATCTTTTTCAGGCAAGTCATATCCCAACAATTCGCTCAATTCGTCATAGGCAAGAAGCAAGACCTTTGCTTTTTGTCGTGCACGATCAACCTGGAATTTACGGGGCTTATCGTTCTTTGCCATTCTTTCATTTAGCATGAATAAATCGGCTATATCTCTCTGTAATTCTTCTAATAATTCGTGTGAATCCATAATTATATGTGTCAAATAAAATGAAAGCTTTCAAAGCTTAACTGCAAATATAACCGATAAAAAGATAGTACATAACAATTTTCCTATTAGATTGCATAAAAAAAAGAGTTCTATTCATTAAGACAGGCTCAAAAACCAATTTTCAAATGAGGAATCAAGCAAACAGACCGACTGTTTCACAATTAAACCTCTAGATATTTTCTAAAGGGGACTTCTAAAATAAATACTTCAGCTATTGAATTTTATTTCGAAGATACTATATTTGCATGCTTATCGATTAACGAATGAGTTTATTGTTCATTTTACTGTTTTTTTTAAGCAATTTTCAACAATAGCTCACGATGAACAACATTAGCAACCAGCATCATGCTTAAACAAATCAGAATCATAGCAGCAATAGGCTGCTTTTTACTACTCACTTTGCTATTCCTCGATTTCACAGGAACTGCCCACCATTATTTTTCTTGGATTGCACGAATGCAACTTCTGCCTGCCATGCTAGCCTCGAATGTCCTTATTTTGATTGTCATTGGCTTACTTACACTTCTTTTCGGTCGACTATATTGCTCAGTAATCTGTCCGCTCGGAATTTGGCAAGACGGTATTTCAAATCTTTCCTCACGCCGAAAAGGCAAGAAAAATCGCTTTCATTACGCCACTTCAAAATCAATTCTTCGATATAGTGTTTTAGTTATTTCGATTATTGCCCTTCTTGTTGGCATCAGCGTTATCGTTTCCCTAGTCGACCCTTACGCTTCTTATGGGAGGATTGCAACACATCTTTTTGCGCCCATTTATCGTCTTGGAAATAATGCATTGGCTTTCTTTTCGGAAAAAGTGGCTAGCTATGCTTTCTATAACACCGATGTGTGGGTAAAATCAGTGAGTAGCCTCATTTTAGCCGTTGTAACACTTGGCGTGGTGAGCTTTCTTGCTTGGCGAAATGGTCGGATTTATTGCAATGCTTTTTGTCCGGTGGGAACATTATTGGGCGTTTTATCAAAATTTTCATTGTTCCGTGTTGCTTTCGATTCTAACAAATGCAATGGTTGCAAATCATGTGAAAGAGCTTGCAAATCGTCGTGTATCGACACTAAAACTCGCACCATTGATTATAGTCGATGTGTATCATGTTTCAATTGTGTTGAAAAATGCAAATTCGGAGGAATGAACTACAAGCTCATGACGTTTAAAAAAGACACGACAACAGTTGAAGAAAACAAAGTTTCCGAAGAAATAAATAGCCAAGCAAATAGCAAAGCGGTTATCGGCCGAAAGGAAGCCATTTCAACGCTAGCTGCTTTAGGAATTGCAAGCACGGTAAAAGCACAGCAACTGCACGTTGATGGCGGATTGGCAGACATTGAAGCAAAGAAAGTTCCTGAACGCAAAACACAACTAGCCCCACCAGGAGCAATTGGAATAAACAATTTAAAAAAGCACTGCACGGCATGTCAACTGTGCATTTCGTCGTGTCCTAATCAGGTTCTTCGTCCATCGAACAAACTTAGCACCTTCATGCAGCCAGAAATGTCATTTGAACGTGGCTATTGTCGCCCAGAATGTGTGACATGTTCTCAGGTTTGCCCAACGAGTGCCATCAACTCCATATCAACTGCCGACAAAACGGCTATATCCGTTGGTCATGCGGTGTGGGTGAGCGATAACTGCGTGGTGAATCGCGATAAAGTGACATGCAATAACTGCGAGCATCATTGTCCAACGGGAGCAATAAGCATGGTTGTTCGCAATCAAGAGCTTGGCAATTCGTTGAAAACACCCGTTGTAAATAAAGAACTCTGCATTGGCTGTGGAGCATGCGAGAACCTTTGTCCCGCACGCCCATTTAGCGCAATTTATGTAGAAGGGAACATCATTCACCACACGATATAATTAAGTTACCATGAGCATCAACAATAAACATATAAACCGTAGAAGTTTTCTTCAAACTTTAGGCATAGGCTCTGTTGCAGCAACAGCTTTACTTCATGGTTGTAAACCTAGCAACACCGTTTCAGCCGAGGGCGGTAAAATTGGTGAAGTGCCAAGCGACCAAATGACTTACCGCACCAATAGCAGCACTGGCGACAAGGTTTCACTGTTGGGCTATGGTTGCATGCGCTGGCCACTTCGGAAAAAAGACGATGGTAGTGGCGAGGAAGTTGACCAAGAAGCGGTGAATGCTTTGGTTGATTATGCCATATCGCATGGTGTGAATTATTTCGACACCGCCCCCGTCTATGTGCGCGGATGGTCGGAAGAGGCAACAGGGAAAGCTTTGAAAAGACACCCACGCAATAAATTCTTTGTTGCCACTAAAATGTCGAATCATCGTGCCGATGTGGAACGAAGTCTTGAGGCAGGAAAAGCCATGTACGAAAAATCAATGCGCGATTTGCAAGTTGACTATCTCGATTATTATTTGCTTCACGGAGTGGGAATTGGAGGAATGGACGATTTGCAAAAACGTTTCTTCCAAAATGGTTTGCTCAACTATTTAGTTGAAGAGCGAAGCGCTGGGAGAATACGCAATTTGGGTTGGTCGTTTCATGGCGATGTGAAAGTTTTTGATTATTTACTAGCTCAACATGATGAGGGTAAATTTCATTGGGATTTTGTCATGATTCAGCTCAACTACATCGATTGGTTGCATGCGTCGGGAATGAACATTAATGCGCAATATTTATTGGGCGAGCTGAATAAGCGAAACATATCGGCTGTAGTAATGGAGCCTTTACTCGGTGGGCGTTTATCGCGATTGAGTGCCGAATCATTCAACCTGTTAAAAAACATTCGTCCCGATGATAGCGCTGCTTCTTGGGCTTTTCGATATGCAGGAACTCCCCCAAATGTGCTTACAGTGCTAAGCGGCATGGTTTATCAGGAACATCTGCAAGAAAACATAAGAACTTACTCCCCTCTTGAAGTTATTTCCGAAAAAGAAAATCAGGCACTCGAACAAGTTGCTGAAATTATGCTCAATGCCGATTATGTGCAATGCACCGAGTGCCAATATTGCATGCCTTGCCCTTATGGTTTGGACATTCCTTCTACTTTTGGGCATTACAACCGCATCATTAGTTCAGGCAATTTGCTGAAAAGTTCAAAAGATGAACACTACACCAAAGCTCGTCGTGCATTTTTGGTGGGATACGACAGAAGTGTGCCTAAACTTCGCCAAGCGAATCATTGCATTGCTTGTGGAATATGCAAACCTCATTGCCCTCAACGGATTGACATTCCGAAGGAAATGCGCCGTATTGATGCTTATGCCGAACTGTTAAAACAGGGTGCCGATTTCTAAAATCACGCTCCATTGGAGCAAAGATTTTTTGGTTCTATGTTGAATATAGTGGGTAGAATAATTTGAGTCTTTAGTTGTTCCTAGCTTAGAGAAGGATGTGATTGAAACACGTTTGAAAGACGTTTGAAATACATTTTCAACGCTCTTGCAACAGCCTTTAATTATTTAATCGAAGCTCGCATACGGATGCGGGAAAGGGCGAATTGCAATTCGCCCCTTCCCGACACTTTGTGGGAGCATTCTATCATTTAATCGAAGCTTTGCGCACGACTGTGGGAGCATTCTATCATTTAATTGAAGCTTGGCGCAAAAGAGTTGGAGCTTTTATCATTTGATTGAATCCACATGCAATGAGTCTTTCAATGGAACGCCTATTTGGTCATTGTTGGATTGTTATTCAGAATTAAGCGAGCATAATTCGACAAATCACTACCCACTAAATTCAACATAGAGCCAAACTTTACGATGCAATTTACTCTTTTATAAGTTTAGTTTTTACAATATAGATGACGTATATCATGCGTCGCTACAGAATTTTTGCCATATAGGACTCCTATATGGTCTTTTATAAAGACTTATTGGGTGATATTTTTCTTCGTGAAGTAAATTAAGCAAGCTTATTAGTCCATTTTTTTCTTCGTGAAGTAAATTAAGCAAGCTTATTAGTGCATATTTTTCTTCATGAAGTAAATTAAGCAAGCTTATTAGTACATATTTTTTTTGATGTGTTAAAATAAGCAAACTTATTAGTCCATTTTTTTCTTCATGAGGTGCATTAAGCAAGCTTATTAGTCCATATTTTTTCTCATGAGGCAAGTTAAGATGTTATTTTTATTGTTGTGAGCGGTGTATTAGCTAAAAAAAAGCATCTCCCTCAATTGAAATTGAGATGAGATGCTTTGTAAATACTAAAGTAGGCGTTTAAATCGGAATTAGACTTCTTTTTCTAGTTCAATTAACAAGTCGCTCTTGCTAGTGTTCTGACCCGTGCTAACAACTACTTTTTTAATAATCCCTTTAGTGCTTGCCAAAATTGCATTTTGCATTTTCATTGCTTCCAAAATGAGCAAGGTATCACCAGCTTTCACTTGGTCGCCCGTTTTCACCATCACTTCCAATATTTTTCCGGGCATTGGAGCTTTCAGTCTGATAATCGACGATTCGCTAGTTTTTTGATTAAGCATGCGTTTTCTTTTCAAAGAGAAAGGAGTTTCCAAAGAAAAGTTATATTCCACGCCATTGATTAAGATGTTATATTCATTTTGATGGTTGGAAAGCAGTTCAATGGGATAACAGTTTTCGCCGCACTTAATGTAGGTGAAGCCATTGTCATGAGAAATTACTTCCACCTGAGAAATATTATTTCCCAAAGCACTTTCAATAGCCTCTTTCAGGTTAATTTCTTGATTGTTTTCTTTGTTTAGTACAATCATATTTTGATTCACTTGCATAGCTTTTTTTTAGAGGTTTTTGATTCTATTTCTAAGCACCCAAGGACAAGCCTCTTGCGATGTTTGTTCACCATCGTGCTGCTGATTTTTGAAATGCTCACTAGCAAAAAGTGCTGCCAACAACTCTTCGTTTGGTTCTTGGTAAGCCATTCTCGACATTTGCGTTTCGATGAATGAAGTATCGAAGTTTCCACCTTGAAAAGTGGCATTGTGCAGTACTTCTTTGTGAAACGGAATTGTTGTTTTAATACCAGCAATGTGCAAGTTTGAAAGTGCTTGTAATGTTTTTTCAATCACTTCTTTTCGAGAATCGGCATGCACAATAAGTTTCGCCAACATAGAATCGAAATGCGGTGTTACTTCCGAACCCACCACAACACCCGAGTCAATTCTCACACGCTCGCCTTGAGGCAAGTTAATTGCCGAAATAGTTCCTAAATGAGGTGAAAATCCAGCTTGCACATCTTCGGCGTTAATTCTGCATTCAATTGCCCATCCATTTAACTTCACATCGGCTTGTGAGATGGGTAATTTTTCGCCATTGGCAATTTTAATTTGCAGTTCAATCAAATCGAGTCCAGTGATCATTTCAGTTACCGGATGTTCCACCTGCACACGGGTGTTCATTTCCATGAAGTAGAAATTTTGGTGCTTGTCGAGCAAGAACTCAACAGTTCCAAGGCTGGTATAATGCGCCTCTTTGGCTAGAGAAACTGCGGCATTCGTAATTTTCTCGCGCAATTGTTCATCGAGCGCAGGCGAAGGAGCTTCCTCAAGTAGTTTTTGGTGTTTTCTCTGAACCGAGCAGTCGCGTTCACCCAAGTGCAAGACATTTCCAAAAGAATCGCCCACAATTTGCACTTCAATGTGTCGCGGGTTTTCCAAGTATTTTTCAATGAAAACCGAAGGGTTATTAAATGCTAAAGAAGCTTCATTCGATGCAGCGTAATACATTTGTTTTAAATCTTTCGCTTCTCGCACAATTCTCATTCCACGACCACCTCCTCCGGCAGTTGCTTTAATAATGATTGGATATCCTAATTTTTTGGCTACTTCATGAGCCTCATCGAAGGTATCAACATTTCCATTGCTACCGCCAAGCATGGGAACTTTTCCTTTTTCAGCAATCTTTTTTGCCACCACTTTATCGCCCATATTTTGAATGACCCGTGGCGATGGACCGATAAAAACGACACCTTCTTCCGTACATTTAATTGCAAACTGGGCATTCTCCGAAAGGTATCCATATCCGGGATGAATAGCGCTGATTTTATTTCGTTTGGCTAAATACACCAAGTTGTTTATATCTAAGAATTCGGGCACTTTCTCATCATCACGATCTGGAAAATCGAGAATCATGTCCATGTGCGAAAGATAATGAGCATTTGGTTCTTTTTTTGTTCTAATGCCCACCGCCTGAATACCGAGTTTCTTAGCTGTTCTAGCGATTCTAATTGCTATTTCCCCTCTATTGGCAATCAAGATTGATTTTATTTTTGCTTTCATGTGTTTCTATTTTACTTTTAAGTTGCCACAAGTGTTTTTTGTCGATGTAAACCTCTATTCTCTTTCGAGATAACACTTGCAGAATGTTTCAAACCAATGCAATAGCAAGCACTGCTACTTTGAAAATTTTGCGATGCCTATAAAGGCACATTTCCATGTTTTCTGCGTGGTCTATCTTCTGATTTTCGCTCTAAAGCTTTCAAACATTTAATAATTTTCGTACGCGTGTTTGCTGGGTCGATCACCTCATCGATATAGCCTTTTTCATCGGCAATGTAGGGGTTTGTTACCTCATCGCGATACTTCTGTGTTAGCTCTTTTTTTAATGAGATGGGGTCGTCGGCTTCGGCCAATTCTTTGCGATAAAGAATAGCAATTGCCCCATCGGGACCCATCACTGCAACTTCGGCTGTTGGCCATGCAAAACTAAAATCGCCGCCAATTCCTTTGCTGTTCATAACAATATAAGCACCTCCGTAGGCTTTGCGCAAGATGATGGTAATCTTAGGCACGTTGGCATTGGTGTATGCATAAAGCAACTTCGCTCCATGTCGAATAATTCCATCATGTTCCTGATCAGTTCCAGGCAAAAATCCAGGTACATCTTCAAGAGTGATAATCGGAATATTAAATGCGTTGCAAATATTAATGAATCGTGCCCCCTTAATCGACGAATGAATATCGAGAGTTCCTGCCATTACCTTAGGTTGATTGGCAACAATACCCACTACTTTTCCATCGATATGAGCAAAAGCGGTGAAAATGTTCATCGCATAGTTTTCTGAAACCTCTAAGAAATCGCCTTGATCAACAATGAGGCTCACGATATCTTTCACATCATAGGGTTTATCGGGGTCTTCGGGAACAATAGTCCTCAATCGTTCTGATTGCTTCGCATTGGTTGTGTTTTCACATTGTCTAATCGGTGGGTTTTCCATGTTGTTCGATGGCAAAAACGATAGCAATTTACGCACCCCTCGAATTGTGTTTTCATCGTCTTGATATACAAAATCGGCAATTCCCGACTTTGTTCCGTGCACCGATGCCCCGCCGAGGTCTTCGGTGCTCACTGTTTCATTGAGCACCTCTTTCACCACATTCGGACCGGTAACAAACATATAGCTTGTGTCGGCTGTCATGAAGATAAAATCGGTTAGTGCCGGAGAATATACCGCACCACCAGCTGCAGGACCCATAATGACTGATATTTGCGGAATAACTCCCGATGAAAGTACATTACGTTTAAAAATATCGGCATAACCATTCAAACTACTAATCCCTTCTTGAATCCGTGCGCCTCCTGAATCAATTAATCCTACAACAGGAGCACCAGTTTTCAAAGCCATGTCTTGAATTCTAACTATTTTAGCGGCATGCATGGAACCTAACGAACCGCCTAGCACATTGAAGTCTTGTGAGAATGCGTAAACTAATCGACCATTAACTTCCCCAAAGCCAGTAATCACCCCATCGCCAAACACTTTTTCGGTTTTCTTTCCAAAAGTTGATGCAGCTGGAGGAGTATAGGCATCGGTTTCTTCAAATGTGCCTTCATCAAATAGCAACAAAATTCGCTCTTGAGCTGTTAGCTTTCCACGAGCATGCTGCTTTTCGTAATATTTCTCATCATATTGCTTTTTTAGCAATTCCTGACGAGCTTGAAATTGTTCATATGCTGTTTTCATATTTTTCTACTAATTATGTTTCTATTGAAAAGACTACTAAAAAATAGTTCTTAATTTCTTGTATCATTGATTGCCAATCAAAGCAGAACCAAATGACCTGCCTTTTGCGATTGGTTTACATTAATAATTCGCTGATTGCTACTTCCTCGAAATGGTAGTTCTAAATCTTTATACTCAATCATAAATCGACCATCGACCAACACATCAATGTAAGGCAAAATGCTCGAAAGATGTTCTGATTGCAAAATCTGTTCATAAGTGTATCCGGTGTAGCACCAAATCGTTTTAAGTGTTTCTTCTTTTATTCGTTGAGCCAACCGACTAAATCCTTCCACCTGCAAAAGCGGTTCGCCTCCTGTAAATGTAACATGGGCAAATTCGTTTTCACAAACCACACGAAACAAATGTTCCACAGAAAATAAGTTTCCATTTTCTTTACTCCACGATTGCGGATTGTGACAACCAAGACAAGCATGTTGGCATCCGGCGGCATAAATCGCCGTGCGAAAGCCGGGTCCATCAACGGTGGTGTCGTGAAGAATGTCGATTATTGCAAGATCACTCATGTACAATTCTATCATTAAGCTCAGCTAGTTTCGCACCATTCCAGCGATCGGTTGTCCCAACCAAATAGCCCGTGATGCGTTGCAGCTTATCGAGATTCTTGCTTGCACATTTCGGACAAGCGATCAAATTGGCCAGCGAGTTTTCATTTCCACAGTCCATGCATCTATTTCGATTGTGATTTACTGAGGCATAGCCCATGTTGTATTTATCCATCATGTCGACCACGCTCATAATTGCCTCGGGATTGTGCGTGGCATCGCCATCAATTTCCACATAGAAAATATGACCGCCGCCTGTTAAGGCATGATAAGGTGCCTCAACTCTGGCCTTGTGATGTGCCGAACATTTAAAATAAACTGGAACATGATTTGAATTGGTGTAGTAAGCCCTATCGGTTACTCCTTCAATGCGACCAAAATCTCGGCGATCTCTATTTGTGAAACGACCCGCCAAACCTTCGGCAGGTGTAGCTAGAACACTATAATTATGCTCATAGGCAATTGAAAATTCATTCGCCCTATCCTTCATGTAAGTGATGATTTCTAATCCTAGTTTTTGTGCTTGCTCGCTTTCTCCATGATGCTCGCCAATCAATGCCACCAAACATTCTGCTAAGCCAATAAATCCGATACCTAAAGTACCTTGATTAATGACCTTCTCAATGCTCGATTCCGTTTTCAAGTTCTCACTTCCATTCCACAACACCGACATCAATAGCGGGAATTGCTTTGGAGCAGCTCCGCGCTGAAATTTAAAACGACGGTCTAGCTGAATAGCTGCCAACTCAAGCAAATGATCAAGCTTGCTATAAAAACACTCCACTCGCTCGGCTCGGTTTTCCACATTTCTGCACTCCAAAGCTATCCGAACTAAATTAATGGTTGAAAAAGATAAATTACCCCTTCCAATCGATGTTTTCTTGCCAAAGCGATTTTCAAAAACTCTCGTTCTGCAACCCATCGTGGCTACTTCATTTTCAAAACGTCGAGGATCTGATTCTTTCCAGTCTTCATGCTGATTAAAGCTTGCATCGAGGTTTAAAAAGTTTGGGAAAAATCGCCTTGCACTCACCTTGCAAGCCAATTGATATAAATCGTAGTTGCGATCGCTAGGCAAATAACTCACCCCTCGCTTCTTCTTCCAAATCTGAATTGGGAAAATGGCTGTTCCTCCTTCGCCCACACCCTCATAGGTGCTGTGGAGTAGTTCTCGAATGATACTGCGCCCCTCAGCCGAAGTGTCGGTGCCATAGTTCACCGAACTAAAAACAACCTGATTGCCCCCACGCGAATGAATTGTATTCATGTTGTGAATGAATGCTTCCATCGATTGGTGAACTCTGCTCACTGTTCGATTGATGGCATGCTGCTTAATTCGCTCTTCTCCTTCTAAGCCATCTAAATTTTTCGATAAATAGTCGGTAATTTCCGACTCATATAAATGAGCATACGACTGCCCATTAATCTCCTCCATAATTTGCAGTTCTTCCACAAAACTCTTGCGAACGAAAGGAGCTAAATAAAAATCAAATGCTGGTATTGCTTGTCCTCCATGCATTTCGTTTTGTGCTGTTTCTAGCGAAATACATGCCAGCATGCTTGCTGTTTCAATTCGTTTTGCCGGACGCGACTCTCCATGTCCTGCACTAAATCCGTTTTTATAAATCTTATCGAGTGGGTGCTGCACACAAGTCAAACTTTTGGTGGGATAATAATCCTTATCGTGCACATGCAAATAGTTGCAACGCACAGCCTCTTTCACATCGGGAGTTAATAAATAATCATCAACAAATGGCTTGGTCGTTTCACTTGCAAATTTCATCATCATGCCAGCTGGAGTGTCGGCATTCATGTTTGCATTTTCACGGGTTATATCGGTAGATTTTGCTTCTATAATTTCAAGAAACATTTCACGTGTTTTCGCTTTTCGTGCAATACTTCGCTTGTCGCGATATGCAATATACTTTTTAGCGACTTCTTTTCTTGGGCTTTTCATCAGCTCCATTTCCACCATGTCTTGCACCTGCTCCACTGTAATCTGCTCGCCTCCTTGACAAGAAATGCGGTCGGTAATACTCCGAATCAATGCCACATCTTCACCTTGCTCTGTGTGCAACATTGCTTTTCGAATCGCAGCGATTATTTTATCTTCATTAAAACCTACAACTCTTCCGTCTCTCTTTACTACCGTTTGTATCATGACTTTGTTTTTGTATTTCTATATCAATCAAGCAAGCGAAAAGTTGTGCACAGAACAGCAGGATGCTCAAAAGTGATCCTTAATTTATTCTGCACCCTTCTTCCCGAAAGCTTGGAATACGTCAGTTTCACACGGCAGGTATTCTGACTTGTTTCCAGCCTGAAACCTTCCCATCAACATGTTGTTGACAGTGGCTCGAACATCAGGCGCTACATGAAACTTACAGCTACGGGGATAGTCTAGGATTTACACCTAATTCCCTTTTCATTCGACAACGAGGGTTCGCAATCGAAACCGTATGTAATGACAAAGGTAGAACATTTTTTCTTTCTCTCTCTTCTCTTTTGATTTTTTTAGATTTTAAAAAGTCTTTCGTCGCATTTTATCAGCCTTTAATTATTCGGCACAACAAGGCCTCTATGGTGAGTTGGAAAAATTATTCAAAGTCTAGCTTTTGGGTTGTGAATTGCTTTAAAAATTCTATCTTTGACAACTGTGTCTTTCTCTGGAGGGAAAGACAGTGGGTTGTGAATTGCTTTAAAAATTCTATCTTTGACAACTCTTCTGTTATTATTTGATTGCCCTACAAAGTTGTGAATTGCTTTAAAAATTCTATCTTTGACAACAAACATCTGCAAAGCTCAACCAACAAAATGCGTTGTGAATTGCTTTAAAAATTCTATCTTTGACAACTCGCATTCGGGCAAAAGAGATAGAGTTAATGTTGTGAATTGCTTTAAAAATTCTATCTTTGACAACTAAAATTCATTCAGTAAGACAAACAGGCAGGTTGTGAATTGCTTTAAAAATTCTATCTTTGACAACATGGAGATTATCTCCCCCTAGAACTTACCGGTTGTGAATTGCTTTAAAAATTCTATCTTTGACAACCGACAAAGAAAAAGAAGTGCTAACCAAAAGTTGTGAATTGCTTTAAAAATTCTATCTTTGACAACATAGAGTTGTTTCTTCCAATTTCTGCCTTAGTTGTGAATTGCTTTAAAAATTCTATCTTTGACAACAGAAAATAAAATGAAGAAGAAAAAAACAAGTTGTGAATTGCTTTAAAAATTCTATCTTTGACAACTGGAACAACGCAAGTTGGAAGCATCGATTGTTGTGAATTGCTTTAAAAATTCTATCTTTGACAACGATAGTATAATATTACTTTTGCTTTCTCTTGTTGTGAATTGCTTTAAAAATTCTATCTTTGACAACTAACCAATTGGGGGGTGTGGGGCAAATTACGTTGTGAATTGCTTTAAAAATTCTATCTTTGACAACTAGGCTTGATTCCTAACTTCAAAAAAATAGTTGTGAATTGCTTTATAAATTCTATCTTTGACAACTCCAGTGCATATAGCCGAACTGACTAGTTAGTGGTGAGTTGCT
>JBKEAC010000108.1:0-29581 GCA_047971925.1 Mangrovibacterium sp. | reverse complement strand
GGAACGCCAGCGTACTACTTACATCGCTTTCCTAACTGCTTAGGAACGTCAGCGCACTACTTACATCGCTTTCCTAACTGCTTAGGAACGTCAGCGCACAAGAACATATGCATTCCTAACTGCTTAGGAACGTCAGCGCACAAAAACATATGTGTTCCTAACTACTTAGGAACGCAATTGCACGACTCCTTTGGCGTTCCTAACTACTTAGGAATGCATCTGCACGACTCCTTTGGCGTTTCTAACAACTTAGGAATGCATCTGCACGACTCCTTTGGCATTCCTAACTACTTAGGAATGCAATTGCACGACTCCTTTGGCGTTTCTAACTACTTAGGAACGCATCTGCACAAGTGCAATGACGCTCCTCAGCAGTTCGGAAAGCATGAAATTTGCTGTTTCAAACGACTAAAAAACTGTTTTTCAGACATGTTTTGAGATGCATGCTCCGTAGCGACGCATTGCAATGCGTCTCATAGCAATTCAGATTTCATTGTGTGGTACAAATCGGAGCAAGCTTTAATATAACGATACCTGATTTAAATTCGGTTCGATATATTATATATACATACGCATTTCATGGTGTCGCACCTACGGCACTATGATTAGTTTCGCATTGTATTCCCACAATGAATTGTGGGGCTAATGAGATGTCGTCGCGCTGCGACTGGAACACAGGGTGTATTCCTTCATTTACTTACCGTTAGGTGCGCAAGGGATTGCAGTGGAAATCCTTTTAAGGAGGCTTTGTCTTTTGCCTCCTTAAAAGATTGGAGCGTAAAGCCCGGTGCCATGCGGGAAGGATAGAGGCAAGGAGGCATGCGCCCACCAATGCCACTATTTCGCTTTAAATTTATTGGGTTGTTAGATTAAGCTGAGCTGTTTTAAGGGCTTTTCCACTTACTTTCACCACTATTTCGCCAGCTGAATCGGAACTTTGCACCATGAGCACCAATTTTCCGCTAAAGAGCTTCATGGTGGGCATGTGGAACAGTTCGGTTGAAGTAGCATCGCCATTGCAAGCGGCACGAAAAGAGCCGGCTCCCGACACGTTGAATTGCAACTGATTTTGAGCAGTTGGACAAGGATTTCCGTTTTTATCGAGCACTGAAACCGTAATGAAACAAAGGTCATTTCCATCGGCTTTTAAGGTTGATTTGTCGGGATTTAAGTTAATTTGGTAGGGGCTTTCGGCGGTGTGAATTGATTTTTCTTGCGCCACATTTCCATTGTCATCAAAAGCCACCACTTTTAATTCTCCTGGTTCATAGATCACTTCATTCCACATGAGTCGATAGCGTTCGAGCTTTGAATTGTTGTTTTTCGTGCGCACTCCCAAGCTTTTTCCATTGAGGAAAAGTTCGGCAGTATTGTAATTTGAATAAACAAACACGGGCACTGTGTCGCCCTGCAAGCCTTCCCAATTCCAGTGTGGCAAAATGTGCAGGGTTGATTCGTGGGTGTTCCAGCGGCTTTTATACCAATAATAGCGGTCTTTAGGCAATCCGGCGAGGTCGCAAATTCCGAAATAAGAGCTTCTTGAAGGCCAATATTCATCGTAGGGAGTGGGTTCGCCCAGATAGTCGAAGCCAGTCCACACAAATTCGCCAATCACCCAATTTTTATCGTCTTGCAACAGGGCATCATCTTCGGGGAGGTTACTCCAATTACAATATTCCAAGTCGTATGACGAACATTGTCCGTCGTTATATGTTTTGCTATGCTCTTGTTTTACAGGGAATTTATAAATTCCTCGCGAACTCACTGTCGACGCTGTTTCCGACCCTAAGAGTAGTCCTTGGGGAAACCTTTCGAAGGCATCTTCGTAGAGATGAGTTCGGTAGTTTAGTCCGGGAATATCCATTATAGCACCGAATCCTGATTCCATGACGGCTTTCACTTGGTCCATTCCCACGGTTACAGGTCGAGTTGGATCTTCTTGATGGAAGATGTCTTGCAGCATTTTAGCTCTTTTCACGCCAGCACTTCCCCACTGGTCGGGCACTTCATTTCCACTACTCCACATCACAATGCAAGGGTGATTTCGGGTGGCACGCACCAAGTTAATAATGTCTTGTTTGTGATATTCATCGAAGAAGCGATTGTAACCGTTTTTTACTTTCGGACGCTTCCATTCGTCGAAACTTTCGGCAAGAAACATCATTCCCATTTCATCGCACAGTTCGAGTTGTTCAATTGAAGGCATGTTGTGGGCACTTCGAATGGCATTGGCCCCCATGTCTTTCATGATTTGAATTTGTCGGCGCAAGGCGGCACGATTCACCGCTGCACCGAGCGCCCCTAAGTCGTGATGCAAGCACACACCTTTAAACTTAATAGTTTCGCCGTTTAGTTGAAATCCGTTTTCTGCAGAATAGCTTATTGTTCGAATGCCAAAGCGTGTGTGTTGCTCATCGTGTAGTTTACCATTAGCATCGAAGAGTTTCGAGATGGCATGATAAAGATTTGGAGTTTGGCAGCTCCACAGTTTCGGATTTGCCACCGCAATATTTTGTTCCATCTCATCGCCAAACATGGCGGATGTTCTTTCCACCGCCACTTCATTTCCATCGAGGTCGATGATGACCGTTTCGAGCGTCATATTTTCGCCAGAAACTTTTGTTTTGATATTCACTTTTGCCATTTGATTGGAAACAATGGGCGTGGTGATGAATGTTTCCCAGAGCTTAAAGTGTTTTTGTGGTTGAACGATGATGCGGACATTGCGAAACAAACCTGCACCAGGATACCAGCGAGAAGATAATTCTTTTGGCGAAAGATGTACTGCCAATAAGTTGTTTCCAGAATTAACAAGCGATGTGATGTCGAGCTTAAAATAAGCATAACCATATCCCCACTCTCCCGCCTTTTCGCCATTAATATACACCTGAGGGTCGCTCATTGCACCCTCGAAAAGAGCAAGGACTGTTTCTCCTTCATTTAATTCGGGCAGGTTGAAATGCACTCGATACCACGCATTGCCAATGTGAGGGAGTGAGCCAGTTCTTCCTGTTTTTTCGGTGGCATTTTTTTCGTTGTTTTGTGAAATAGCCACTACTTGTTTATCGACTTCTTTATCAAACGGGCCATAAATTGCCCAATCGTGAGGCACGCTGACAGTTTGCCATTTTGCATCATTGAAGCTTACAGCTTGTGCATTTTCGGGATTTCCTTTAAAAAACTTCCAGTTTTTCTGAAGAGTTTGCACATTTTGTTGTGAGAAAGCTGCCAGAGAAATAAAAATGCTTAAAAAAGCTATTCCAATCTTATTCATTATTGTACTATCGTTTCGGTTTAACCACAAAGATAGCATTTAAACTTATTTTCGCAAATTGAGCTATTGTTTTGAAATTGCATTGACTTGTCAGTTTGCGAAAGAAGATTATCGTATTTTAGTCAAGAGGCACACGCTCGTAGAGCTCAAATTTGCATTTGTGCGAATATGCGATTAAAATGCAGTGATTTAAATTATCTGAGTTAAAGGAACTAATAATTCCCGAGCAGCAAGTTGACAAAGAGTTTCAAAAAACACGAAGTTGAATTTGGTATTGATTTTGTAATCAAATTTCAAAGAAAGACCGTCTTTGATTAATTCTTTGGGGCATTGTGCTATGTACGGTTCATTTTTTTCGTGGTTCATTAAAAAAAACTCATTTTTTCTTTTGCACTTTAAAAAAATGTTCTACATTTGCATCGCAGTTGTGATAACAACGAGCCCGGATGGCGGAATCGGTAGACGCGCTGGACTCAAAATCCAGTGACAGCAATGTCGTGTGGGTTCGATTCCCACTCCGGGTACAGAAATGTACCCGATACAAAATCTCAAGCTTTTTAAGTTTGAGATTTTTTTTGTTTTATGTTGACTGTCGTAGGTGAAAATTTCGACATAGGCTTTTACCGGTGATCCCTTTTTTCGAGTTTTATCCTATTTTTTTTTCGCTAATGCCACAGACTATTATTTATTTTCGGTAATAATTTTATAAATTTGTAATCTGATACGGCACAAATAAAACATGATGGATAAAAATACCGCTTTAGAAATGATTGCAAAGCATGGTCGCATTGTTGAACCTATCGCTCCAGGAACAGATTTGATTCAAGAAATCAATCGTTTGAAGAGAGAGAAAAATGCGATTATTCTCTGCCACTATTACGCAACGGGAGATTTGCAAGATATTGCTGATTTTATTGGAGACAGCTTGCAACTTGCTTTAAAAGCAGAAGAAACCGATGCAGACATCATAGTTTTTATTGGTGTTCACTTCATGGCAGAAACGGCTAAAATTATCAACCCAAGCAAAAAAGTCATCTTGCCCGACACAAATGCCGGATGTTCGCTTGCCGATTCAGCCCCATTGGATCAATTTCAAGCTTTCAAAGCGAAGTATCCCGACCATAAGGTTATTTCCTATATTAATTGTTCTGCCGATTTGAAGACTGAAACGGATATTGTTTGCACATCATCGAATGCAGTTCGAGTGGTTGAAAGTTTTCCGACCGACCAGAAGTTAATTTTTGGTCCTGATAAAAACTTAGGCAATTATTTAAATAGCATCACGGGAAGAGAAATGGTTCTTTGGGATGGTGCTTGCATTGTGCATGAAAAATTTTCTGTGGAGAAAATCATTGCTTTAATGGAAGAATATCCGGAAGCAGAGTTTATTGCTCACCCCGAATGCGAAAGACCAGTTTTGCTGCTTGCCCAACACATTGGTTCCACATCTTCCCTATTAAATTACGTGAATGAGAGCGGAAAAAAGACTTTCATTGTAGCAACAGAGAGTGGCATTTTGCACCAAATGAAGAAGTCGAATCCCGAGAAGCTTTTCATTCCTGCACCTGCCAATGATGCAACATGCGGGTGCAACGACTGTGAATTTATGAAGCTCAACAGCATGGAAAAGCTTTATACTTGTTTGAAACACGAGCTGCCTGAAGTCATTCTCGACGAGGATCTCATGATTAAAGCAAAGAAGCCAATTTTAAAAATGATTGAGCTTTCAAAAAAACTCGGGGCTTAATCCACAATTCTTAAAAACATCAACACACTATGCCCTATCGTCGCTTACCAAATACCGACAAAGCTCGATTGAGAGCCATTGAGAATGCGCTTTCAAAGCATAAGGTCATTCCTAGTCACGAACTTGCATTCTCTTATCTCACACTACTTGAGCTACAGAGCATATATCCTACCCTTTCGGCTGCCAATTCTAAATTAAACAGAGCAAAAGAAACTCAATTCAACAAATCAAAATCCTATGCTGTAATCTTTCGCAATGCGAAGTTATATGTGAGCCATTTTATTCAAGTGCTTAACTTTGCAATTGCGCGAGGCGAAATAAAAGAAGAAGTGCGCGATTTCTATGGTTTGAAAAAGAACAGTCCGCTGCTCACAAAGGAAGAACAACTTTCGAAATGGGGAAGAAAAATCATTGACGGCGATGCTAAGCGTATAGCATCGGGGGGAATGCCTTTCTACAATCCCACAATTGCGTTGGTGCGCGCGCACTTCGAACAGTTTGAAACAGCCTATGCTAACAGAAAAACACTTCAAAAGCAAACAGGTGATGCCAGCGGGGAGATGGTTAATCTCCGCATTAAAGTCGATGCAATAATTACTAAGCTTTGGAATGAAATAGAGGCACATTTCGATCATTTGCCAGAAGAAATCAAGCGCACCGAATCTACCAAATATGGCATTTCTTATGTCTATCGCCCCAAAGAACGAGCTCGCCTGATTGCAGCAGCCAATCAAAGGAAAATTAGTTTTGAATAGTGTAAACTTTAAATTTCACTGTGTTCTAATAGTCATTCAGCAATCGAGCTCTATATCTCAATAATCAGATCTTCATTTATTCAATTCCGTGTTTGACTCAACACGGAAGGAATAGTTATGCTTCAATTTGGAAAACAAGAACAGCGAAACCAGTGCACAAAAGCCAGCGAAAAGCATCCACCACACATCAACATCTTGCCATTTGTCGGGAATCAATAAATCATCGCGCCCTTCGAGAAATGGCAATTCTCCGTGATAAAATTCAAAATAAAGTGCCGATGCATTATTTATGAAGTGAAGAAAGATACTCACAAACAAGGATCCTGAATAGCACACCACATAGCCCAACAAAGCCCCAAGCAGCAAGCGAGGAAAGAAGCCATAGAACTGCAAGTGGATCATACTGAAAATGACAGCACCTATCCAAATTCCACGATGAACATTACCTGTCAATTTGATCAATATTCGCTGCAATGCCCCTCGAAAAAACAATTCCTCAACAATTGCTGGAAAAACAGCTATCACCAAGTAATTAACCCAAGCGGGAGAAGAATTGTCATCAACCATCTTCTGAACAACAAACTGCGCAAAATCTTCACTCTTCTTCATCCAAGCCTCAATAGCATTCCACGATGAGGGCAAACTCATCTGCTCATTGAGCAAACCAATTAGAGCGACAATCGGCAAGGCTAATAGAAAAAGAGCTATACTAAGACCAATCGATTTCACTAAAGGTTTTTTGTCCAAATACAAATAGCTCAAGCATCGGGCATCAAACAAGTATGCCATTGCCAATGGCGGAATGCCAAATAAGAAAATTGTTTGAACCACTTGCGCCAGGCGAAGCAAGCCTATATACTTAGGGTTGTCGAAATCTTGTGTAGCATAGAGGTGCTGCACTTCCGCAAATCCGCCATAGAAAATCAAACTCAATCCATAGGAAACGAGCATTCCCACTAGCGCACAAATCAAAACAATAAAAACACCAAAAACCAATTGAGCAGAAGGACGCATGCTTCTAAATGCTGAAAATATCATGTGTTACTTTTAAAGGAAATTTGTAGAATCAATTCACTAGGAAACTTCTAAAGAAAACGCTTAGTTAATCTTTAGAAGCCCGCAGATAAAAAACGAAACAAATATACATGATTTATCTCACATCTTCATTTTTCAGATTAGCCGAAATTCCAATCAAAGCCTCTCTTTTTCTGCCATCCATCAGCACGGTTAAATCATGCTTAAAACGATAATGAGCCACAAACTCTGTCGCTTCAATCAAATCGGCACAATCTCGCAACAATTCTTCATTAAAAAACGAATCCTTTTTTTCGTAAGGTATAGAGAAATAGCCCACATTCATCGAAGTTACATTGTGAAAGAAATGAGATCCTAAAGAACCTTCTAAAGGAAAATCGGGCATTCCTAACTCCACGATAACTCTAGCTCTTGAAATTTCCGACCATACCACAGGAATACCCGTGTGCGGATCTCTAGTTCCCCAGCGCCCTGGACCAACCAATATATATTCGGCATTGGCAAACTTCTTATTAAAATAATTCACTTCTTGAGCAATCTGCTCAGTTTTCATTTTATTAAAATGAGCGCTCGAAACCAAAATTACATCTCGAATCCCCTCAATTTGCCCATTGCCCATGCCGTTTTTCGCATACATGAGCACGTCAGTATTATTACTACTATTGAGCTCGATGTGCATCTGCTGGTCGTTTCTTATTAAAGGTTTTATTTGCAATATATAAAAAGTTGGCACCCCGCGTTCACCGGCATCTAAATCAATTGCAAACTCCATTTCAACAGGCGATCCCATAGCCTCACGAAAAATTCGCAACAAGAAATCGATTGTATCTGCTAGCGGCAACATGTCGTATTTTAGAAGGTTATCGAAGTTCAACACTCTAGTGCCACGCAACGATAAATCGGGAATTAAATCATCATTTTCTCGATCGTAAACCACTGCCACTGGCGATAATGTTCCGTCTTCCTCTGCATCTTTCCAGTTCAACCTCACCACTCCGGCATCTTCACCACCTTTTATTAAGTCGGGCTGAGAATTTCGCATATCTAGTGCATAAAACTCGCGTTGAGAATCGCGCACTTGGTCGGACAGACTACTATGATTCACCTTCGGATATTTCGGACAGAAACGATGTGCAGCCTCTCCACCCACAACATATTTCCCCAATCCGAGTGCCATAATTGCGAAGCCATCATCAGGCTGCATGTTCGAAACCGGATAGAAATTATACGATTGAGCAACTCCACTAATCGTGGGGTAGAATCGTTCATGATATTCATGTCCCACTAACTCTTGCACAATTACCGCCATGCTTTCCTCTTCCACTTTGTGGTCAACCGCTTCAAAATACGACAAAGCAGACTCTGTGAACATGCTTGCATAAACTAACTTTACAGCTGTTTCCAACTGTGCATATCGCACCTCAATATCGGGGTCATTATTCGGAATTAAATAGGTTGCATAAACACCTGCGAAAGGTTGTATGAGCGAATCCTCGAAAAGTCCAGACGATCGAACCGCCAGTGGTTTCTTAATCGTTCGGACATAATCCCACAATTTAGCACGCAACGAGGGTGACAATTCCGATTCTACAAATTTTTGTTGAATAAGCTGATGATTTGACTCTCTAAAGATAAGTTCTTCCAACTCATTTTGCTCAATGAAATTTGCCATTTCAGAAGCTCCAACAATTGCTGTTGCAGGAATTCGAATGTTCAACTCAGGGATAATTTCTTTAAATTGAATGTTGGCTATAAAATTACACACAAAAGCCAAACCTCTCCCCTTTCCACCAAGGGAGCCCTTTCCCATGCGCACAATATAGCGATTGTTTTCTAATAACTTCCGATTGAAATTCACCACCGTTCCTTTCAATTTATCTAGTCGCGCCTCACGAAAAGCATCAACGCAAAATTCTCGCAACTTCATCACATCGTCAAAATCATCAAACCGATATGGTCGCAATCGCTCGGCTAGCGTAATTTCGCCGCGTGCCATGAGCCAAGTAGAAAAAGAATTATGTCTTGCATGATATCTAATACTCTCATCAGGAATCAGCATTAACATATCTTCAAACTGCTGAACCGTTTCGGCATCCATAAGCGGATTACCTTCACTATCTTTAAAAACAAAATTTCCAAAACCAAGTCTTCTGATAATAAAACTATGGATTTCACGCGCCAAACGCTCCGAATTTTTATTAATAAACTCCGCTCCAATCTTCTTTGCTTTCTCCTCATTTTCCACATCGGAACTTTGCAACATGATTGGGATCCGATATTGCAAGCGATGTTTCACATAATTCAATAACTCTACTCCAGCTTCTTCTATAATTACTCCGTTGTGTTCAAAAGTAACATCAGAAATCACCGTAATCAGATATTTCTGGTAACGATCAATTAAATCAACGGCATCTTCATAGTTGCTAGCCAAGAGAACTTTCGGACGAGCACGCATTTTTAAAATCAAATTTAACTCATCCGATTTATCTCCAACAGCAATATCTTGCGTTTGCTTCATTACACTCGTATAAAGCAATGGTAAATATCGTGAATAATACTGTACCGAATCTTCCACTAAAAGAATTACACGCACGTTACCCATCTTGGTATCCGATTCTACATTAACCTTATCTTCCACATATTTAATCATCGCAAGGAACACATTGGAATTACCATTCCACACAAAAACACGATCGATTGATGGTCGGTTTTTAGCTGTTTCATGAAAATTGCGCAAATCGGAGTTGTTGTTCACCAAGAGCACAATCGGAAGTGTGTTATTTTTAGCATGTAAATCATCGGCTAAATCTAGTGGCTTTTGCTTATCGTGCCCCACCATGATAATGACCATGTCGAAATGCTTCCTTTTCATCTCACGATGAGCTTGTTCTTCGGTGTTTACCGATGTGAAACGGGGATAGGTAAATAGATTAAGTTGAAGAAACTCTCCAAATATCTTATCGACAAACTGCCCCTCTCTCACTATCGAATAACTATCATAAAGAGTTGCTACAAGTAAAACATCTTTTACACGATGAGGCATAAGATCCTCAAAAATATCTCGATCTGATTTCCTATTCTTGTATATCGCATCGAGCGATAGATTGCGTAATTGTCGATCCATATCCATCATATTTAAATTCTGCTTGAAAGATACAAAACGATCTTGAAGGAAAAAAACAATTCTTATTTTTAGTTGAAAAAATTACATTTCACAAAAATTCTAGGCTCTATTTCGAAAATAGTAGGTAGAATAAGTTGACTCTTTAGTTGTTCCTAACTTAGAGGAGGATGTGATTGAAACACGCTTGAAACGCACTTGAAACGCACTTGAAACAGTCTTTAATCATTTAATCAAAGCTCGCATACGGATGCGGGAGCGTTCTATCATTTAGTCGAAGCTCGCCACATGAGCTCGGGGGGGTCTATCATTTAATCGAAGCTCGCCACACGACTGCGGGAGCGTTCTATCATTTAATCGAAGCCACATGCAATGCATCTTTCAGCCGAACTCCCATTTGGTCATTGTTGAATTGTTATTCAGAATTAAGCAAGCATAATTCGACAATTCACCTACTCACTAAATTCAACATAGAGCCAAATTCAAAATTAAATACTCCTCATTAAATACAACTTGATGACATCGGCACACCATGCTACAGAAGTACAATTAAACAACACAAAAAACAAAACAACTCTTTCAAGAATTTATCTTTAGTTTAAAAGAACAAGCTCAGTTTTGAAGCTCTTAACCCACACAAATAAAAAAAAGAATCTAGCTAGAACATTTGACTAATCCCCGTGTTATATGAGGGAAATAATCATTCAATATTTACATTTAAAAATACAGAAACCATGTCTAATAAATTAATCATACTCGGACATTCAAACTATAACGGCTCGAATGTAAACAAAGCACTCATTGAAGCTGCTGCAGAAAATAAAATTAATGTGCACAATCTTCAATTAATCTATCCGAATGCCAATTTCAACACAAAAGAGGAGCAATCGAAACTTGAAGCTGCCGATGAAATTATATTTCAATTCCCAGTACACTGGTTTAGCACACCTTGGATATTAAAAAAATACTTCGACGAAGTATTCTCATACGGTTGGGCTTATGGATCGGGCTATAACCTGAAGGAGAAACGCGCAAAACTTGTTGTTACCACGGGTGTTGATAAAAATGGATATACCAACGGACTCCCACTGAAAGATGCTCTGCAATGGCTGAAAGTTACGCTCAACTATTGCCAACTCGACTATAGGGAAGAAATATTTGCATTTTATGGTGACGACAAGATCACTCCTTCAAAAATAAATGAGTATCTTCAATTCATCGAGAAGTAATATATAATCGTTGAATGAATCAATTCAACTAAACGAAAAAGGGGAATTTCTAATCATTTCAGAAATTCCCCTTTTTATTAGTTCAATCATGGAGCAATTGTCATGATAATACAACTCTCAAAAGAGCCGTTCTTCATTCCTCTCCTTTGCCTGCTCTGCTCTATCTTGACTTTGCACACAACTAATTCCCCTATCGCGCATGGGCTTACTTTGACTTATGTGCAGACTTGAAAATTCTCCTTTCTTCTTTAAAAGTATGCGAATCGACATTCCAAGAAAGACAATAGCTATTATCACAATAGTAATTCCCAAGACAGCTAAAAACTCCATATTGATACTTTCCATATTTTTATTACTTTAAGGTTTTCATAGCAAAGATATTCAATAACTTGCAAAATACTAATCGATACACTAAAAATCAAAAAAAGCTTACCGATTTTCATCAGTAAGCTTCGTTGAGCGGGAGACGGGATTCAAACCCGCGACCCTTAGCTTGGAAGGCTAATGCTCTATCAGCTGAGCTACTCCCGCAATTTTTCAGTGGGCAGAGCAGGATTCGAACCTACGAAGACGTAAGTCAGCGGAGTTACAGTCCGCCCCAGTTGGCCACTTTGGTATCTGCCCCAAAGGTAGAGTTTATTTTCAAAACTCCAAACTTTTTTTCAAAAAAATTTGAGCCGAATGACAGATTCGAACTGTCGACCCCGAGATTACAAATCACGTGCTCTGGCCAACTGAGCTAATTCGGCAAGACCTTTAAAAAGTGGGTAAGCTAACTGCATCACACCGCTACAACCTTCCATCCTTGCTGCCTTCCGACCCTGGGGAGATTCAAAGGGAGCTGGTTGTGCAGCACTTACCCGACGACAAAAGTAGATATTTTCTCAATACCTCCAAACATTTCTTGCATTATTTTTTCAAAAAAATTTCACATCAAGCATAATGATATAGAATTCAATTATTTGCAATCATTATAAAAATCAATATTCACCACAAAAAACAGGCTTATCAACTGTTTTTGCGCTTCAAATCTATCTCCTTAGTGCTTTCTTATATTCAAAAAACAGCACAACTGATGAAAAACTTTATCGAAAAACTCAATTTCTCATTACCTCAAGCTCAAAAAAAGCTTGTTGAAACCACTCTTTTAATAAGCTAAGTTGCGAATGAAATTTCACCATGTGCTCAAAATAGTGCAACAACATACAATAAATACGTTTCCAATGATTGAATCTCACGGCAAAAATATATCAGAAACTTTCATCAACCCACTCCCTCTTCATTGCTAGTACTCAAAAAAAATGTCCCGTCCTGAATTATTCAGAACGGGACAAAGTTATTTATCTATTTCTAGAGCAATGCAAATTTCAAAACCTCATCGATCGTCTTCACAAAGTGGAAGTTTACACCCTCTAAATACACATCATTTATCTCTTCAATGTCTTTTTCATTTTCAATTGAAAGAATAATATCTGTAATACCGGCACGCTTTGCAGCGAGAACCTTTTCCTTAATTCCTCCAACTGGCAGCACTCTTCCTCGAAGTGTAATCTCACCAGTCATGGCTAGATTACTACGTACCTTTCTTTTGGTCATTGTTGAAACAAGCGATGTTACCATTGTGATACCTGCAGAAGGTCCATCTTTTGGGATTGCACCTGCTGGCACATGCACATGCCACTGATATTCATCGAACACGCTTTCATTCAAGCCAATTTCGACAGCATGACTCTTAATGTATTGTAACGCCAATTGAGCAGATTCTTTCATCACATCTCCCAAATTTCCAGTAAGACTCAATGTTCCCTTACCCTTGCTTTGCGAACTCTCAATGAATAAAATTTCACCACCCACGGCTGTCCATGCCAATCCTGTTACCACACCAACAATATCATTTCCCTGATATTCGTCTTTTGAGTATTCAAACACACCTAAGTGTTCCAGAACGTCATCTTGAGTAAGCTCTACATTATAAGGCTGATCGAAAGCAATCTTTTTAGCTATTCTGCGAACAAGCTTTGCAAATACTTTATCGAGCCTTCTCACCCCCGATTCTCGTGTATATTTCTCGATGATTAACTCAATCATTTCATCTGAAACAATCAATTGATCGGAGTTCAATCCATGATTCTCAAGCTGCTTTGGTATTAAATGTCGTCTTGCAATTTCTCTTTTCTCTTCTAAGATATAACCTGTTACATCAATAAGCTCCAATCTATCTCGCAAAGGAGGAGAAATTGTTTCCAAACTATTCGCCGTTGCAATGAACATCACTTTCGATAAATCATACTCTATTTCTAAATAGTTATCGTGGAAAGTTGCATTTTGCTCCGGATCGAGCACTTCTAACAAAGCCGAGGCTGGATCACCATGATAATTATGCGAAATCTTATCTAATTCATCGAGCACAAAAACAGGGTTTGAGGCTTTTGCCTTCTTCAAATTTTGAATGATTCGTCCAGGCATCGCTCCGATATAAGTTTTTCGGTGACCTCTAATCTCTGCCTCATCATGCAATCCGCCTAAACTCATCCGGATATATTTTCTACCTAGAGCTTGCGCTATTGATTTCCCTAATGATGTTTTTCCAACTCCGGGAGGTCCATGAAGGCAGATTATTGGCGACTTCATATCGCCTTTCAACTTCAATACTGCCAAATATTCCAATATTCGCTCCTTCACTTTTTCCAAACCATAATGATCTGCATCGAGCACCTCAGTTGCATGTTCCAAATCAAAGTTATCTTTCGTATATTCTCCCCATGGCAAATCGAGAATAGTCTGGCAATAATTCAACTGCACCGAATATTCAGCAGCCATAGGATTCAATCGCGACAACTTCTCAATTTCTGTATTAAAATGACTAGCCACCTCCTTCTTCCACTTTTTCTTTGCCCCAAGATCTCTCAATTTAGCCAATTCCTTTTCAACCGGATTAGTACCTAACTCATCTTGAATAGCTTTAATCTGTTGATTTAAGAAAAATTCTCGTTGTTGCTGATCAAGTTCTTTTTTAACCCGACTCTGAATGTCATTCTTCAACTCAAATCGCTGTACTTCTTTCACCAAATAAGAAATAGCCTGAATACCACGCTCCCTTAAGTTTGATTCTTCAAGTAAAAGTTGCTTATGTTCTACTTCCAAATCCGTATTAGCACAAATGAAGTTGATAAGAAATGTAGAATTTTCAATGTTCTTCACAGCAAAACCGGCCTCTGGAGGCATGGTTGCAGAATACTTTGCTAGCTTAACCGACAAATCTTTCAGCGACCCAACAATCGCATTAAATTCATCTGATTGCACATCTCCAATGTGTTCTTCCAAGTATTTAACCTCTGCTGTAAAGTATGGTTCCGATGAAACAAAATGATCAATCTCGAAACGACGCTTTCCTTGTATTATGACCGATGTTGTTCCATCGGGCATTTCCAAAATTTTCAATATCTGAGCCACAGTTCCCACTCGGAACAAATCATCAAATCCAGGCTCATCAACTTGTGCATTGATTTGAGTCAAGGTACCAAGCAATTTATCTCCCTTCCATGCTTCATTAATCAATTCTAGCGATTTCTTTCTTCCCACCGTGATTGGCAAAACCACTCCAGGAAATAACACCGCATTGCGAAGCGATAAGATAGGCAGCACTTTAGGCGCTGTGAAGTTTTTCAGCTCCTGATCATCTCCATCAACAATAATTGGAATGAACTCATCTTCACTCTCTAAATCTTCATGTAATATCATGTATCTATTTCTTAATTTCTAACTACAACTCTTCTTTCCTATTATTCATTTCACCTTGTGCACTCGTTCGATTTTTACTACGATATTGCAATTTGGCAATGAAGTATCCCAAGAAGAAAGGGAGACCAAATAATAATACAATAAGCAAAATCACAACCAAAACAATTGCGAATGAAATTTTCCGCACAAAACACGCCAAACTGTCAGCGGCTGAATGCATTAAACTATCTCCAGAAACCACAATGTCGCGCTGAATAGCTTCACGCTGAACATTAAGAAATCGCTGAATTGAATCGCGCTGATGATCAAACTCCTGCATTGATTGATGCATTAACACCGACGCATCGCTAATAATCGGACGAAGTTGCTCGTTCATGTTTGCAGCTATCTGATTGGCTAGCTCTGGTGAATCTCTTGCTATTTCGGCAATTGCATTGAGTAAGGCTGTCAATGTGTCAGTTTTTTGCAAGAATTGCTGAGCCATTGAATCGGTTTCCCAACTCATTCCAATGATATCCGACTTCCATTCCACATTGCGCTGCACTTGTTTGCCATACATACCCATGCGATCTGTCAAATCGCTGATGAGCTCAGGAACTGTACCCACACCCGAAACCATCATCGAATCGGGAATCTGCAAAAATTCTTGATATAATGCCGATACTCCTTGGGCTGTAAAATCGAGCGAGGTAAACGGATTTTGCTTTCTCTTTATTTCTATTAATTGAACCGAAGCGGCATAGCCCTCGGCACTCAACAAGCGTTTAGCTATCTTCTGCATTTGTTCAGTTCCACCAAGCGCACATTCACGAATAGCTTGCACATCTTTTTTTTCGAAGAGACTATCTAATGTGGTCGTCTCAAAGAAATCTTGCATTTGTTCGCAAAACAACCAAGTCTCAATAATTGCCAAATCGCCTTTTGACTGAAATGCGATGGGCGAAATTGTATTGGCAACACTCAGTTTCCATTTAATGGCATTCTTTCTACCCTCCACTTGCTCCGATTGTGCAGCTACAGAATCGGCCACCTGCGAAACTCGCGCTATAAAATCAGATGAGAATGTACGTACCGCAAAACGCTTACTCAATTCTTCCTTTGTGAGTGGTACTCCTTCAGTACTCATTGTGAATTCAAGCAATGAACACGACGAAATAAACATCATCAAAGAAATCATTAAAAAGAACAACACCTGTTTCATACTCGAATTTTTTATTTATCCAAAGATACTATTTATCATTCACATGGAGCTCTACCCAAGTCTTTTATTTCTTACATTCCTAAAAAATCTACCGCCACTCATGCTATTTTGATTAATTTTGAAAAAAAGAAATCCCCAATACGCAAAAAATCCAAAATCATTCCCGATTTTGGATTTTTCTTAAAAACAACTTTAAAGCAAACAGATATTATCTGTTCTCCATGTGTTTTTTATAACGGTTCATGAACTTATCTACGCGACCTGCTGTATCAACAAGTTTCATTTTTCCTGTGTAGAAAGGGTGAGAGCTACTTGAAATCTCTAATTTTACTAATGGATATTCTACACCATCAACTGTTTCAGTATCTTTTGTCTGAATAGTTGATTTAGTTAAAAAGATAGTACCATCTGACATATCTTTAAAAGCAACCATGCGGTATTCTTCTGGGTGGATGTCTTTTTTCATCTGTATATTATTTTATTTTTATTCTTAAATTTAAACTTCACTACTTTAAGCTCTTTTCTTTGAAAGCTCAGCACCATTCATGCTCCTTCACACACTCTTTGTGAGAAAACATTCGTATTTGGGTTGCAAATATAACTAGATTAGATTGAGTTGCAAACTTTTCATCACTATTTTTTTGTATTTTATGAATATCGCCTCTCTTCCTAACTATTCTTTTGCCATTTGAGCCCTTACAACCTCCTTACTTTGATCAAAAAAATAACGCATTGTCTTGTGTTTTTTATCCTGAACTCCACCAACTGCTTCAAATAAGGCTATCATTTTAGGATTAAAATCGCCCACCCAGCTCAACTCCATTTCTCGATACCAATTTTTATTTAATAAAACTTCTCGCATGCGATGAAATATTGCCGATTCCAAGCCTGAGCGTTGAAACTTAGGAATCACGCCCATCACAATTACTCTACATCGAGTCATGACATTCTTTTTCCGATAATACATCAACTTGCACCTATTCCACCAATTCAACTTGCCACTAGGGTTCTTTTTAAACAACTGATTGATGTCGGGAATTGCCATAAAAACTGCCACCGGCTCTCCTGCATGATAAGCAAACCAAATAAAATCTTCTTCTAGCATGAATTTAGAATCATTGATCATCTCTAATAACTCTTCCTCCTTTACACTTTTGAAATTCTCATGCCTTGCCCATGCCTTGGCATGAATTTGAATAAAGTCGCGCACATATTTCTCCTTATTTGCGAAACTCATTTTCTCGAATGTGAAATCGGGTTTTTGAGCCACCCATGATGCTATTTTCCAAAAACGTTCTGGTAAATTGACATTAGTAATATCTAGTTGATAAGAATACTGCTCATAATAAGTTTGAAATCCAAAATCTTTAAACAGATATTGATAATACTTCTTATTATATGGCATGCCATAAGTGGCTTGCTTATCGAATCCCTGCGTGAGTACTCCCCAGTTGAAAAAGTTTTCACCTATATTTATTGGTGCATCAACTGCCTCCATGTTTAATTCTCGAAGCCAAAGCACCGCCGTGTCGAAAAGCAAGTTTGCCACCTGTTGATTTTCAACACTCTCAAAAAAACCAATTCCACCCGTTGGGCACTCATAGTTATTTGAATAAGATGCCACAACAAAGGCGGCTACTCTTCCAATCACTTCTCCTTGCTCGATAACAATCCAGCGACGAACCGCTCCGTTTTCTAAACTCTTATTCTTCTTTATATCGAACAACGACTCCACAAGCGCATGAGGCTGTGCCACCCAGTTTTCATCGCCTGCATACAAGCGATGTGGTAATTGATGAAACATTTTGACATCTTTCGCCGAACGCACTTCCTTTATCTCCATATCCTAATATTCACAGAAAACAAAAATAACCAACAGCTGCATTTAACATCTCCCCCTCATTTAAATTCCTTTTTTAATCTCGCATCCTCTTAACCCGAAGTCTTAAAAAAAGACATCCTAACCACTAACTCATCATTCTTGCAAAACACATACTAAAAAATAAGAATAGCGATTGAAATTTCAAAATCCCAATCGCCCAAGCCTACGAGAAACTTTTTTTAATCTCTAGATGCTAGCTTTGATAGCAATCTCAAGATTTCAACATACAACCAAACCAAGGTAACCATTAAGCCGAAAGCACCATACCACTCCATATGTTTTGGTGCTCCATTTTGCGATGATTGCGCAATGAAATCGAAATCGAGAACTAAATTCAATGCGGCAATAGCCACAACAAATAAGCTAATACCAATACTTAGCCAACTATTTCCATGAAGAAAACTCATGTCAACACCAAAGAATCCCATAATAAAGCTAGCTAAATAAACCAATGCAATCCCTGCAGTTGCGGCAATAACTATCATTTTAAACTTTCCCGACACTCGAATAACTTCCGAACGATAAAGCAACAACATGACCACAAAAACTCCCATTGTGAGCGTAACCGCCTGCATTACAATTCCACCATATGAAAATTCAGCATAGGCTGAAATTCCACCTAAAAACAAACCCTGCAATGCTGCATAAATTGGCGATGTTATTCTAGCCAAGTGTGGTTTAAACGCCGTTACGAAGGCTGCAATCAAACCGCCTATTGAACCGATAAGTATCCATGGCTTCACCAATCCGATAGCTTCCTCACCACTTACTGCCGAAAAAAACTTCATCCACACAAAAGTAGCTGTTAAGATTGCAATCAGAAGCAACAAGGCTGTCTTATTCATTGTGCCGCTAACTGTCATTTGTTCCTCATTCACAGCATGTCCCACTCTTGTAAAAATCTTATTACTCAGCGTGGGGTTTGATGATTCTTTAAAATTCATATCGTCTTAATTTATTATATATTCGTTTTTAAATAATTCTCTAATACACTCTCCATACAAAAATAAACACTCAACCCGACAATCAAACCTAAATTATTTGCCAGCATATCGGCAACCGAAAAACTTCGCCCTCCTTCTAAAAATCGTTGAAGAAACTCTATGCCAATGCCAAACATTGAAACAAGAATAATCATCAACCCAACAACCCAAGTTCGCCAATCTTGCTGCAAGCGATAAATCAGTAAAAGAATTATCAGCACAAAATAAAATGCAAAATGCATCAATTTATCAAATCCTTCAAAGAAGTGCACATCGGGCATCTGCTCATTGGGAGTAACACAAGCATATACAATTCCCAAAAGCCACAAAACAATGGCTCCCAGATTTAATTGTTTTCTTTTTTTAACCAGCAGATTCCACATCGGCAACAAATTGCTTAATGCGTTGCTCCTCTTGCTTTGCACAAATTAAGAGCACCCCATTCGATTCCACCACAATATAATCATGCAAACCCTGAACAACCACCTTTTCAATCGTTTCTGTCTGCACTAAAGTAGCCGTGCTTTCATAAAACTTCGTCAGCGGTGCCGATGAGCTATTTTCATGCGCATCAACTTTCTTGCAACGCTCCCAAAGCGATGTCCAAGTGCCTAAATCCGACCATGAAAACGTGGCTTTCTGCACAAACAGATTATCCGCCTTCTCCATCACACTATAATCAATCGAAATGCTTTCGCAAGTAGGAAAAACCTCTTCAATAACCGATTGCTCTTCCGTCGTTCCTAGCTTATTTTCAATTCCCATGAATATAGCTGCCAAACCACGATTATACTTTTCAAGCGCATCAATCATGACTTCTGCCCTATATATAAATATACCCGCATTCCAATAATAACCTCCCTCAGCCAAATATGATTCCGCAACGGCTAATTGTGGTTTCTCTTTAAAGGCAGCCACTTTAGCAATGTCGGCATTTTTATCTGATGTTTGAATGTAGCCATAGCCCGTTTCTGGACGATGAGGTTGAATGCCCATTGTTAAAATAGCCTTGTTTGCTTCAGAAAAAACCAATGCTCGATTCACTTCTTCCTTAAACAATTCCACATCAACAATCAAATGATCGGCAGGACTAACCACAATGTTTGCTTGTGGATTTTGTTTCCTAATTTTATATGTAGCATATGCAATACAAGGCGCCGTGTTTCTCGCACATGGCTCTGCCAAAATATTTTCATTCAATAAGCTTGGCACTTGTTCTTTCACCAAATCGACATACTTCGCTGAAGTAACCACCAAAATATGTTCCGCCCCGCAAATTCCCTCAAAGCGTTTCACCGTGTGCTGAAGCAATGTTTCTCCAGTACCAAGCATGTCTAAAAATTGCTTAGGCTTTTCAGCCGTGCTCGCTGGCCAAAAACGGCTACCAACACCGCCTGCCATAATTACCAAATAATTATTATTCATGATTCTTAATGTTCGTTTCTATCTGAATAAACTATCTACTTTCTTTTAGATGCTCACTAAAGAAGTGCCACTACGCCCAATCGGAGCAAAATGTTGCCTACTAAAAAACTCATGCATATGATTAACACAAACACAAGCAGCACAACCTGCGACTGACTTACAGCCATTGCGGTTTTATCGACTTTCGATGATGATAAAGCAAAGAATCGCCTATCTAAATAAACCGCCAAACGATAAACAGCCCAGCCCACAAGCAATCCAAAAATCATTCCTGTTATAATATCTCCAGGAAAATGAAGCCCCAAATAAATACGTGTGTAGCTTGCAAGCATTGCCCAAGAAAAAATCACAACATTAAACGTTCTATTCTTAAACAACAACGAAAGAAACATGGCAACTCCAAAGGTGTTGGCGGCATGTGCCGAAAAATAACTGTATTTTCCACCTCGCTTCACCACATAGTGCACCAAATCTTGCATGCTCGGATCGTGAGTGGGACGCAAACGCTCAACCAAATCTTTCACCAAGCCCGAAAACTGATCGGCTACCAACACAATTAGCGCCAAAGCAATAAACACGCCCAATGCTTTTCGACCAAACACTCTCCCAATGCAAAAAATAATTGTTAAAAAAAGAAACAACCAAAATTCTGTACGTGTGAAAAGCGACATCGTTACATCAAACAAAGGCGAATGTATTCCATTTAAGAAATAAAATAATTGCTTATCGATTGCTATAATTTGCTCCAACATAAGATTACTCGCTAGGTTTATTCAAAATATTCCAAATTCGGTCTTTAAGTTCAACTATTCCCATGTTAGAAACCGATGAAATATAATCATGAGGAATGTCATGCAATTCTTTTGAAATATCTTTACGAAGATCTTCATCAACAAAATCGGCTTTCGAAATAACCAGAAAACGCTCTTTATCGAGTAGCTCAGGATTGTATTTTTCCAATTCACCCAACAAGATATTATACTCCTTTCGGTGATCCTTACTATCGGCAGGAACCATGAAAAGCAACATCGAATTACGCTCAATGTGGCGCAAGAAACGTAAACCCAAGCCTTTGCCCATGTGCGCTCCTTCAATAATTCCAGGAATATCGGCCATAACAAACGACTGATTATCACGATAAGACACGATACCCAAATTAGGCACCAAAGTGGTGAACGGATAATCGGCTATCTTTGGCTTTGCCGCAGAAACAACCGACAAAAGCGTTGATTTTCCAGCACTCGGAAAGCCAACCAAACCCACATCGGCAAGAACTTTCAGTTCTAAAACCTTCCACCCTTCAAGGCATTCCTCACCAGGTTGTGCAAAGCGCGGCGTCTGATGAGTTGGCGTTTTAAAATGCCAGTTTCCCAATCCTCCTCTACCTCCTGGTACGATGATATGCTCCTCTCCATCTTGTGTAATCTCAAAAAGGAAATCGCCATTCTCATCTTTTGCTACCGTGCCCAAGGGAACCTCAATAATTTCATCGGCTCCATCGGCTCCTGTGCTTCGCTGCTTACCCCCCGATTCACCATGACCGGCAAAAATATGCTTCTTATAGCGCAAGTGCAATAAGGTCCACATCTGAGCATTTCCACGCACAATGACATGCCCTCCTCTGCCACCATCTCCTCCATCTGGTCCTCCTTTTGCTACATACTTTTCTCGGCGAAGGTGTGCAGAACCTGCTCCTCCATTGCCTGAGCGACAAAATATCTTTACATAGTCAACGAAATTATTTTCTGCCATTTCATTTATCTTATTAATCTTTTCTACGGAAATAATCCACGAAATTAATATTTTCGTTGCCTTTCGCAAATTTTATCCCTCTCTATTGTCAAAATAATTCACATTTCACCATCTCAAAGGCTTCTATGATTTGTTTTTATTCATTTCCAGGTTCTCCTCAATTAGACATATTTTTCTGCCTAACACTTTTTTTTGCTACACAGAAAGCTCTGGTTTTTCCATGACTAATGAGGCGACTATACCCGTTGGCGGAATTAATTATTTGCAATTTTAACGAAGAATGTGTTATGCGTTTTCGTGTTTCATTGGTATTTAGGGAACTTCATAAAATTAATTATTGAATTGAGGAGGCTGTTAAAGATACATTGCATTTCAAGACACAAATAAACTTCTTACCCACTAAAACAAAGCAACTTATATTCTAGCAATTCTCAATAGCTAACGATTTAGAAACAAAACTATGCTTTTGGATTATTTCTTTCTGAATCAGCCGTTTGGTTTGGCTGTTATTCAGAATAGGTAACGGATAAGTAACGAGATAACTTCATCAATTTGCCCCGCTTTGAGCAGGTTGATTAGCTTATGGCAAAGGTAACACAATTTTTCAAATTACATATCAATCGCTCCAATATCATTATTTTCGGAGCTTGTTGTAGTATCGGTTTCGTTGTTTGAACATCTTATCGAAATAATCAATCTTGGAATCTCGATAGTCGAAGATAACCGGAGGCTTTCCTGAGCGTTGAACTCTTCCGATATATTGCACCAACTTCCCTTCAAAAGTAAATGGGTAAACGATAAACAAGCATTCCAAGGCACTTATATCAATACCTTCTCCGAAGTATTGTCCTGTAGAAATAATGATTTGAAAATGCCCCTGCTCAATCTGTTCCAACTTACTTTTCCGATTTCTTTCCGAATCATCACCCGAAATGGCAATCGTTTCGTATTTTTCTTTCAAATAAAGGTTTAGGATGTTTACATGAGATTTTCTTTCAGTCAGTATCAGAATAGATTTGAACCGAGAGATATTCTCATCAATATCCTTTAAAATCAAGCCATTTCGAGCAGTGTCATATATGAGAACTTGCGAAACCGTTTCGTAATTATCGGTTTTGTAATCGAAAGGAACGAACAGTTCTGTTTCCCTTATATTAATTTCAGCCTTGCTGTTTTGTTGCTCCAGTAGCTCCTTTTGGGTCATTTCATAGATGATGTTGCCAATATAAACATATATCAACTTTTCATCGTTGTTTTTTCGCTTTGGAGTAGCTGTCAGTCCGTACAAGTAATAGCAATTTAGTTGAGTTATGACTTCCCGAAACGACTTCGCTGGTATATGATGGCATTCATCAACAATCACCATTCCAAATCGATTTTTTAGTTCAGATAAATCGCCTCTGGTCAATGACTGTATCATGGCAACTGTCACTTCTTTCCCAATTTTATCTTTCTGATTTCCGATTTGTCCAATTTGTTTCTTAGGAATAGATAAGAAGTTTTGTATCCGGTCAATCCATTGGTCGAATAATTGTTTGCGATGAACAAGAATATGCTTTCTGCAATGTTAGATGATGATTATCGAGAAAAATTGATGGGATATCTTTAAATGCGATTTCCCTGGTATTTTCGTGATGGTTTCTAAAAAAGTCCACTGATTATCAACCAGAGTGAGTGTATCCGGCTCTATAAAACAAGAGTTGCTTTGTGCTAATGAATTGCCTTGCAGAGGAAGGGCAATCAAATTGCCGATTTCTTTTCCCGAATGAATATCCTGATTAGTAAAGAGTCTATCAAAGCTCGGTTCTTTTTCAAATTTGGATATAATGCCGGATTGTAGCAACAATTCGAACATTATTTTTCGACTTTGAAAAGCAGGGATATTCTCTTCAAAGAACAACCACAAGTGTCCGCCGTTACCGGAGCGTGAACGTTCTATATATGCAGGCAATTCGACTTCCTGACATGCTTTGTACAGTTTGAGTATGGATTCTTGCCAATTTTCTTCGTCAAAATCGGCTACAATGAAAAACGACGTATTATCCTGTAAGAGAGGGTAAATACCGACTGTCGTTTTTCCGGAGAAGTGTTCTCTTAATGCTGCATCGTTAAATGGAAGATATTCTTTTTTCGTATAACTGGCAAATGTTCCTCCTGAGGCTTTGTGTTTATTATAATTATCCCAATCCACTTTGTAGGCTGGCATGTATCCGCCTCGTCCATCCTTCTCCCAACGAACCGCATAAACATCATCCCTTCCTCGAAAAAGAGATTTGTAGCTATCTATGTGGGATTGGGATATTTGCATTGGACGGATTTTATGGCTGTATTATTCATCCGAATTTTCTTGCAAATTGGTAGCATCGCTATCTGTCTGTGATTTTAGGTCTCTAATCGCCCTGTCAAAATCACTTTCATATTGCAACATTTCTTTACGACGATATTCTTCAAACTCTTGTGTCGCTTTTTCGATAGCCTGTTTATGAGAGACTGCCCCTGCATTGCTAAGCAATGGGCGATTGCCAACCGATAACACATCGTCCAGCTTCTCTATCCATTGCTGCATGGTCATGGCATGCTGTTCGATAGCTTGTAGTTCGGCAAAGTCAAGATATTGGGAAACTAATAAGTTCAATACCTGTAATTCTTTCTCGGAAAGATAGTTTTTTGCGATTTTGACATCATCTCGGGTTATATAATCTCCTTTGAAATTAGTCATGCCTACCATTGGCTTTTCAGAATCAACTCTGTGATAAATTACCTCTGCGGCTGTATGTTGATGGGCGGCATAGTGCATTTTGCTCTGTACTGTGGCAAAGAATCGGCGGGTTATATCGTTTCGTGGGTCATAGTCTATTGCTGTGGAATAAATATCGGTAACTTGTTGGTACAAGTTGCGTTCGCTTGAACGAATATCCCTAATTCGTTGTAATAATTCACGAAAATAGCGATTACCGTTTCCTTTCAGACGCTCATCGTCAATGGTAAATCCTTTTTGGATATATTCGTGCAATCGCTGTGTTGCCCATTGCCTGAATCGGGTTGCCACCTGTGATTTAACTCGATAACCGACTGCGATAATCATGTCCAAATTATAATGTTCAATCTGTCTTTTTACCGACCGACTGCCCTCCTGACGAACTAACAAGAAATACTTGTGAGTTGCTTCTTTTGACAACTCGCCTTCTTCTATAATGCTGTTAATATGTAGGCTTATATTCTGTTGTGTAGTATCAAACAGCATAGCAATTTGTTGTTGCGAAAGCCAAACATCTTTGCCGTCGAAACAAACATTGACATTGGTTACTCCATTGTCATCCTGATACAAGATGAATTGGCTGTTGGTCGGTTGAATTTTATCGTTGGACATATTCAGGTCATTTTAAGTCCATAAAGGAATTCGACAATTGATTTTAAAACCTGTTTTCAAAGCTTTTTCAAGTTCTGACTTTACTTCTTCTGCTACATCAACTGAAATTTCCTGCTCTGTTGGGTTTATGAAATAACCAATGATACAATCCGACGGTATTTCTGATCCTAAGGCAATACTTGTTACTAAAAATTCTACTTTGGATGGCATTTTCAACTCTCCATATTCTTCGGAAGGAAGGACAAATTGACCTAAACCACCGCCACAGAACAATAAGTTGTGTGCATTGGCAATATCAGTAATTGCATTTAATGCTGCTTCAACTGATTCAGTGGTTGCCGGAGCCATGATTGAAACTCCGTATTGTTGGAATTCTCCTCTATGTAATTTTTTACGAAAACGTTTTTCATTGTGCTATATTTCTTTGATTGTCATATGCTTTAAGCCTTACGATTCTTCTTTGTAATAGACTTTATAGTATTTTCCTTTCTCATCGACACCTTGCTCAATTAAATCACGATTCCCATGAATAAGAATGTCGAAATTTTTATCTAATTTGATAATGCTTTTCAATGTCTTTGTACCTTTTTTACAGCACTATCAGATATTGCAAAGTTGTCGGAAATGCTGACATCTTGTTCCTTTTGATATTCTGTCTTGAATTGTTTGAAACTTTCGATAATATCATTTTGACCGATTACTTCTTTTGCAAATTTATCCATATTTGTCAAGTTTCACAACATTGTTGATGTGAGTTTGCTTTATTTGGATTCAAATTTAGTATTTTATTTTTGAATTTTTTGGGTTACATTTAAATATTTCAGGTTTTAGCACAAACCATTTCTGTATTGCCTGAAAAGGAGTTTTCACATTCAATTCTTTTTCTAAGCGAACCGTGTCTGCGGTTTAGGTTGTAATAAATCAAGAATTGCATTAAATCCTCGTTCATTTCATTCCTGTTTTGGTAATTAGTTTTAAGGACTGTACTGTTCTTTATGGTTCCATTCACTCTTTCCACCATTCCATTTGTTTGAGGTGAGCAAGCTTTTGTTAATCGGTGTTCTATATTGTTTTCTGCGCATTTAATATCTAATGTTATTTATAATAACAAATCATCACCAAAACTAGCAACCACTTCTCTGTATCGGTAATACCTACCTCCCTCTTTGAGGACATAAAATTTATTCGCATCCGGCACATACCATACCCATAGCCCATTAAAAACATCATCCGAAACCTCATCTCCTAAGATATTGACAATATCATTTTCATGCTTCCGCAGATATCTATGTAAGGCTATCTCAGCTGCTTCTACGCAAGTGAATTCTTCGCCTATACTTTCCATAAAAACCTCGATGTAGCTTTGATACATGCTTAATGCTTTTTCTTTGGTATCATATTCATGATAGATTTCTATTTTTTCGGAGTTGCTGTCTTTGGTGTTTTTATACATTTCTCCGGATAGGATGTATAGTGGTGTTTTTGGTTTCATGGAGTTTGTATTTTTGGTTTGCATTCAAACCCGAAGGGTTGGAATTATTATAGTAATACAATAACTAATGCCACCCCTGTCGGGGTTTACAGCCATTTGGGACAATTTTACTATAATAATGACACCACTTCGTGGTTATATCATAATTAAAAAAATGTGCATAAAGATTAGGGTTTTATCCTTAACAAAGCAACTCAAGGAATTACGTATCTATCAAATAGCCATAATCAGTTCTTCAATATCAAACTCATTAATAGGTATCCGCAAGGCTCCTGTATCACAATAATTATCATTAAAAAAATTTTGGTTAACTGGGCTTGATATTGACTCCACAAGCATTGAAACTATATCTTCGTAATCGCAATCCGGATCAAGGTTCATATGCCGATTACGAGGCTCAATAGATTCAATTATAAAGGTTGACAAATTATTACGCTCCCTACAATTATATCCTCGTGGCATACTAATGCTTGCCGCCCGAACAGTTAATATCATATTAGTTTCCTTCGAAAGAATTTTAAACATTTCCTTAGTTAATATATCACTCCCCGTTCTAAGTAGCTTGAAGTTATTTGGCAGACTGAGCCACCCTTTATACTGCACAACAACATTCGATGACGAAAAAGTTCGAGACTCAAATTCTTCCTCAATATTCAGACTCACATTAGCAATATCCATATATTCCAGACTCCAGATGCTCCTAGTTTTCCATTTAGTGTGGTCTAGAATAATCTCAATCACCTTCTGCAAGTTCCCCGAATTATCCACCTTAATAGCCCGACAAACATTTACAAGCACCTCATAATTACAAACCTTTTCATTGCGCATAACATGTTGCAAGAATAGCTCTGCACTTATATAGCTTTCCATCTTACACTGTTTTATAAAGTAAGCACTCACCTCTAAATCATTCGTTATATCACCTGCCAAAATCTGATTAAACAACTCCTTATCAAGATACAAAGTTGGACGTGCAATACTCTTCAAAACCCAACTGATTCCGAGCTTATCAAGAACCTCAGCACACTTTTCATGTTTAAATAACCGAATAGGATTAAAATCTAATTGCACTTTACTTGATAGCACTTGTTCAATAAAATAATCAACTTTCGGATCTGTTCTTTTGTTTGCATAATCATTTTGTTTTAGAATTATACTGCAAAGAAAAGGTGGTATAGTGCCAAAGGTTGTCATGGTGAGAAATAATTTGATATTATAACGTAACCACGAAGTGGTTAAAGACAGTAGCGTAGCGCATCGCACTACGAAGGATAAGAAACAACTAAAAAGCGCCGACAGGTGCGAAAGAAATTTGTTTATCTTTCGCACCTATCGGCGCTTGCAAATGTAGAGTTCGGTGTTTACATAGTGCGATGCACTATGCTGCTGTCTTTAAGCCCTTCGGGCTTGTGTCTTTATATCTCTTTCAATACAATTTTATTCTCATATGTCATTAAAGATATCTGCTCACTTTTTCTAGCTGCATACATTATGCCATCATTCATACTCCTAGCAATAATACAGTATCTTATTTCTTAATTTGGATATTCTTCTTCTAAAAGATCTATGTACATCAAGGCTTGACCTATCACAGTTTCTTTTGCTTCTCCTAGTTTTAGCTCTAACACTAAAAGATTACCTTCTTTATCTTCTAATAAAATGTCAATAAATTTATTTTTAATTCTAAACTGAATACCATCTTTAGCTAGTTTGTATTCAGGGAATAATGTGGGTATTTGCCCGACAATAGACCTCTCCAAATCTTTCTCATATCCAAATTCTATAGAAATCGCATCTATATCCATATTTGATTGATCTATATTTTTGTCCGCAATATGAATCCTGAACTTTACTAATGCATCCATTGCATTACGTATAGTTGCATTTTGTTCATTACCTTTATTACTATACGCGCCATCTGCTCTAAACATTTTAGCATAATCTTCTAAAAGATCTATATCATCTACTTCGTACAAATCAATATCAACACCTTCTGTTTCCTTTATAAAATCAGAAATTTTACCAATACAATTCGCATAAGCATAGCTAGTACTCTTTGAATATAAACTATCTCTTTTGCTTACTGCTGAAGTTTGCAGCCATTTTTCAAATACTTTTCTCATAATCTTATTTTAAAAATTTATCCCAAATATAATCAAATAATCCCATAATTTACCCTACCATAATGCAACAATTCCTGTAGGGGCTAATCATCATTCGCCCGAGTGTTTGGAACAAATACAACACGAATTCATTGCAATTGATGCATTTATTCTGAATAGCGATACAAATCTACACAAATAAAAGATACATTACAAAATGTATTCTCCTACATGGGAACTGTTGCGATTTATTTAACATGACAATGCAAAGAAAATGCGCCTCAGTGCCAAAGATTGTCATGGTGTAGAAAATTTTACCTATACCTCTCCTCATCCAAAGCTCCCTCGGGCTTTAAAACCTGCACCTGACTTTCGCCATGAGAACGCAATTCTTGTTGCAGGTCATAGCTCAGATACATATACAAAGAGAAAATACTGTAATACTCCGTCTCCTCAACAAGCTTTTGCGAAT
>JBKEAC010000107.1:0-27866 GCA_047971925.1 Mangrovibacterium sp. | reverse complement strand
TGGTTTCTCGATTGCAGATGTATTGGACATCAAAGCACAATCAAGTTTATATCAATGGGGGCAGCTATAGCCATGCTGAGGGAGAAGCCCCCGAACCAACAGTGAAGTTCATTGGGCAACGCGGTTGGTCGAACTCGCTATACAACACACCACGGCTAGAAGATGTGAAGCCTTATATGGATGATGTGCGCGGCTTGTATCTTCAGAACAAAAAATCAGGAGAATGGGAGTGGGGAGCTATTGAAAGTACGGGAGGTATCGTTTCCTCTATAAATAAAAACGTGATGAGATATGCCAAAGAAGCGGCGTTCATCTATTGGTTGAAAGGCGATGAACGCTATGCCCAAGTGGCTTATGAGGTGCTCGACACCTACCTCACAGGGATTCACTATCTGAATGAACCAATCGACATCAGTCATGGTCATCATCAGACACTTGTGAGCTACACGGAATTTGAAGTTATTCAAGAGCATATCATTGCAGACATCACAGCCTGCTATGATTTCTTGTATCAATATATAAAAACTAATCACGCTGAAAAGGTTTTATTCTATGGTTCGGTTTTCCAAAAATGGTGCGACCAGCAGATTAAGAATGGCGTGAGTTTCAACAACTGGAATCTTTTTCAGGCACTACACATTTCTCGCATGGCATTGGTGCTAGAGGATAATGACTTTTATAAGAATGGCAAAGGAGGACCTTACTATCTCGACCAAATCATGAATCACACTTCCACAAGACAATGGAGCATGACTAAGCTTATCAATTACGGCTATGGCGAAGAAGGAATCTGGTGCGAAAGTCCAGGCTATTCAGTTAATGTATGCAGAGATTTCATTCACTTTGTGAAGTTCTATGATGAGAACTTCGGAATTGATTTGATAGCACAACTTCCGATACTCGAAACAGCTGCTGAAAGTATTGTGCAATATCTTATGCCCAACGCCTATATGGTCGCCTTTGGCGATGGACACTACAAAAAACTTCCAGTGGACGCCTTTCAGTATATGATTCAGAATGCGCAAAAGTATAAGCGTCCAGAGGCGGAGCAATATTTTACAAAGCTACTAAAGACCTTAGCTCCAGATATGGAGATGAAGGGAGAGTTTGTGGGACGTAGCATCGAAGATTTATTTGTAGAAAGTAGCTTTAAAATAGACGAAAGCATTGACGCGGGAAGCTTGTCAGATTTCCTATATCCAACCTTCTATGCTGCCAACACCAGCTGGATAACACAACGCACCGATGTGAATAATGTAGATGATGCATTGATGTATAGCATGATTGGATCATTAGGTAATCATATGCACTCTAATGGCATTGCTATTGAATTATATGGCAAAGGATTGCCATTAGCTCCAGAGTTAGGACATGGCACAAGTTATTTTCATAGCGACTATGCAGAATATTATACGCAGTTTCCTGCACATAACACCGTTGCAGTGAATGGAAAGAGCAAGTATCCTGAGATGAAGGCTAACCATGCTTTCAAGATGAATGCCATGTATCCGCAATCGATGGATATTGATGCACAATCGGACAGACTATTTTCAGACGTTTCGTTCCTAGAGCCCGAAACACACAGTGTTCAAAGAAGACAAGTAGGGATTGTGAATCATGAAGATGGAGGTTATTATGTGGATATCTTCCGTTCGAAGCAGATAGAAGGCAACGATGTAAAGCATGAATATTTCTTTCATAACTTAGGACAGCAGTTGGAACTTACTGCAACTAATGGAGATGCACTTGACTTGCAAGAAACTACTAGCCTTTCCTTTGGAGATGGAGATCTCTTTGGCTATGACTATATGTGGGATAAGAAGTCCATCAAAACAACTGAGGACTTTAAGGGAAAGTTTACGCTTGATACAGAAGATAGAACCATAAATATGAATGTGTGGTTCGAGGGCAATAATGATAGAGAAATATTTTCGGTAATGTCTCCAAAGTCTACGGCGCATCCGTATGTTGGGATGTCGAAAGAGATTAACGAAAGTCCAACACCAACATTGGTTGTTCGCCAAAGCGGAGAAGCTTGGAATAGACCCTTTGTGGCAATATACGAGCCCGCAACAAACAATACATCAGCAATCGACAAGGTGAGTTATTTTGGAGAGGGAGAGCAAGTGGGGATTTGTGTAGAGGATAAGTCAGGAGCAAGAGATTATATTTTCTCGAATACCGATGAGCAATCAAACTTTGAGCATGAAGATATGATGTTAAGCGGCAACTTTGCGGTAGTTAGCAAGGATGGTGATAGGATTAAACTATTGTTGGGGCACGGCAAAGAGCTTCAAGCAGGAGATTATACGATCGTAGCAGACGAAGAAGCTTCAGTATACCTAGAGCAGAAGAAAAATTCGTTCACCATAAATAGTACTTCAGCTTTTGAACTGCGCATTAAGTCGGAAAAGAAGAGTGCAACGCTAGAGCGTTTGAACACGAAGACAAAATATCAAGCAAAATACGATAAAAAGGCGAAAGAGTTGGTATTCGAGCTTGATGGAGGATTGGAGAATGTGACTTTGAAATTATTAAGATACTAACTACAGATTAAACGCAAAGAACTTTGTGTCGACTTAGCGCCTTTGCGTATTAGCGTTCAAAAAACAATAAAATGAGAAAGATATTCATATTACTAAGTCTTGTATTTGCAACTTATGCATCAACACAAGCAAAGCAAAAGGTACAAGAGGTAGAATCCCTAGAATCCTTGATGCAAGCCGTAGCCAAAGATGGGCAAAATATAAAGATGAAACCCGGCACTTATGCCATTGATGAGTATCTAACGGAGGAGCGCTTGAAAGCGTTGCTGGCAGAACTTCCACCACAGACCGAATCAATGAAAAGACCTCCACGTTGGTTTCTTCGTTTCGGAGGTGATAATAATACGATTGATCTTACAGGAGTAACTTTTGAGATAAATACAGCATTGTACAAGAAGCTTCCTTATGGTTATATGCGCTGCGTGTTCATCGATGGAAATGGGAATACGATTAAAGGGCTCACTATTAAAAATACTGGAGATAAAAGCATAGGGAGCAATGGAAATATTCTGACCGTGTTTGGAGATAATACAACGCTTGAAGATGTGAAACTGTATGTAAATGGTTCGAGCTATGGCTATGGAGATCTGTTTGGCAAGGGAGGACCTAATTTAACAGGCATGAGTAAGCAGAGTGGTATTATGGTAGCAGGACAAAACAATACCCTCAAAGGTTGCAAGGTTTTTAGCAGAGCTTTTGGGCATTGCTTCTATATCCAAACACAAGGGCACGATACCAAAGATATTGTGTTGGAGAATTGCTATGCAGAAGGCGAGATGCGTACAACCAACGATATACTTGCCGAACGAGGAGGTTTGGCAGAAGAACTTCAATACCGAAGCGTTTATGAAAATAGAGAAGGAAGGTTCATGATTAACCCGGGATATACAAAGTCGTTGGTTGAGGATGGTTTCAGAACTTATGGCGGAGTGGGAAAAGTAACTCTTATCAATTGTTCAGCAAAGAATACAAGATCAGGTTTCGAAATCGGAGGAACAAATGATGCTGAGACAAGGACAACGCTTCAAGGATGTCAGGCACTCGGAACAGAGCGCGGATTCTTGCTAGGGTCGAATGTATTGGTGAGAGATTGTAGAGCAGATATGCAATATGGCCCACTTTTGTATCTTCGAGAAGGAACAGTAGGAGCAGATGTAGAGTTGGAACTGATACCTACCATGCCAAAATCATTGGTGCATACGATAGCGACTATTGCAGGAAAAAACCACAAGGTTCATCTTTATACCAACGATGCAGATGCAGCCTCACTGACCTTACCCATCATGCTTGGCTTTGCGATGCCAGCCCACGCTGAGATGAGTTCGAAGATACTTCCTGCAGAGACAGCGAATGTTGAGTTGGTAAATGATGTTGATCAGTCGTTTGTGGTAGTGAGTGATGAAGTTAAAGATATGAAAGTGGAATCAGTTGCTCCACATGTATTGGATAGCGAGTCGAAGAAATTGAGAGGGAGAGGAAAATGGTAAAGATTAAACGCAAAGGTGCCAAGACGCCAAGTTAACACAATGAGCTTTGCGCCTTTGCGTCTTAGCGTTCAAATAAATTAGAAGCATGAAAAATATATTATTAATACTATCTGTAATTATCGGATTGTCAGCAAGTGCACAAGACAAATTAGTTACTTATGATGCACCAGGCGGCATGAAATATTCAGCACACAATGATGATTTCACAGTGCAGGTTCGAGAAAAAGGAGGAGAATGGATGGATCTGTATGAGTGGAAAGTCCAAGTGGATATGGATAATGTTCAAACTGCTTCTATGGTAAACTTCGACTTTGAAGGAGATGTGGAGATGAAAGTTCGAAAGAATAATGGACGGGTTAACGATGTTCAGATTAGACCTCTATCGCTGAATATTGAGCCAAATGTTGAGGGGCAAGTAATAACATTTAGTCTTAATAAACCTACGAAGCTCTCACTTGAGGTAAATGGTGATAAACTGCACAATCTTCATGTTTTTGCTAATCCGATTATGAAGAACGTTCCAAGTGCAGATGATCCTAATGTGATTTATTTTGGACCAGGTGTTCATAAGCCTAAAGATCAACCAGGGGATGTTTATCACATACCTTCGGGGAAGACCGTCTACATTGATGGAGGAGCAGTATTGCGTGCAAAACTATTAGTGGATAATGCAGAAGACGTTAAAATTATTGGGCGTGGAATTATTTGGCAACCTGAAAGAGGTGTAGAAATAAGGCACTCAAAGAATGTTGCTATTGATGGTTTAGTGTTTGTGAACCCTTCTCATTACACCATATATGGAGGTGAGACAACAGGACTAAATATTAAAAATATAAAGTCATTTAGCTGTAAAGGATGGAGTGATGGCATTGATTTGATGTCTTGCTCGGGCGTGAATATCGATGGAGTATTTATGCGCAATTCTGATGATTGCATTGCAATTTATGGACATCGATGGGATTTCTATGGTGATGTTAGAAACTATCAAGTTCGAAACTCGACGCTATGGGCAGATATTGCTCATCCTATCCAAATAGGACTACATGGCGATGCAAATAACGGAGGAAATACTATTGAGAATTTACACTTTGAGAACATTGATATTTTAGAGCAAGATGAAGATGATCGTAACTATCAAGGCTGCATGAGTATTTCATGTAGTGATGATAATTTTGTGAGTGGGGTGACTTTTAAGAATATTAGAATTGAAGACATTCAGGAAGGACAACTATTCAATTTTAGAGTGGTATATAACAATACCTACAGTCATGCGCCAGGGCGAGGTGTTGAAAAGATATTAATAGAGGATGTGACCTATGATGGTGCATTACCAAATCCATCTATCATGCATGGGTATAGCGATGACCGTAGTGTAAGGGAAGTCACAATTAAGAACCTAGTGGTGAATGGAAAGAAGATTACAGCAACAGGTGAATTAATCCGAATAGGAGATAATGTAGAAGGAGTATCGTTTAAATAATGAGGATTATATTTCAAATATTGACTGTTGTATTGTTCGCGTCTTGTGCGAATGAGAGCAAGAAGCTAGTTTACGACTTCTCCCCTCTAGATCGCCAAATCCAGCTTTGGTTGGATAGTGCGTATTATAACAGCGGAGCGATTGCAGTATACAAAGATAATGAGCTAGTCTATCAGAAGTGTTGTGGAGATGCCAATGGCGATACTCCATACTATATTGCATCTGCAGGAAAATGGTTAGCTGCAGCTACTGTGGCATCTGTTGTGGAAACAACAGATTTAGAATGGACGAGTAAAGTAAAGGAATGGTTGCCCGAGTTTGAAGATATAAAAGGCGAAGCAACTTTAGAACAGCTCTTTTCTCATACAGCTGGCTACCCCGACTATCAACCTAAAGGTAATCGACGGGATGATTATCAGACATTGGAAGAAGCTGTTAAGCACATTGTTCCACTACCTGCCGATACTACTCCAGGTTCATTATTCCAATATGGAGGCTTGGCTATGCAAGTGGCAGGAAGAATGGCAGAGATAGCTGAAGGCAAAGATTTTGAAACTATTTTCCAAGAAAGGATATGTAAGCCTATGGGTATGATGAATACTCACTTCACACCAGTTGATAGTACATCGGGACATAATCCGATGATAGGTGGCGGAGCGGTGAGTACGCTTAATGACTACACCAAGTTTCTATCTATGATTGCAAATGATGGAATGTTTGATAGCAAGCAAATATTAATGCCCAAATCAATTGCATATATGGAAGACGACCATGTTCATTATGCACAGGTTTTGGCTGGTGAATATGTGGAGAAAGTAAGAGCCTCTGAACACAAATCAATATATGGCATTGGTCAGTGGCGAGAAGAATTAAATGATAAAGGAGAAGCAATACTGATGAGTAGTCCAAGCTGGGCAGGAGCTTATCCTTGGATTGACAAAACAACGAATACTTATGGGTTCTTCATAACTCATGTGAATGTTGGGAAAGCAAACAAAGATGGTTTCAGTTCATTTTTGAGTAGTCCAGTAATTCCTTATATAGTAAGGGATATATATCGACAAGATGAATATAAAGACGCTGTAAAGACTGGATATCTTAACTTAAGCGATGCAAAAATATACTACGAAGAAAAAGGAGAAGGTGAGCCTGTAATCTTCATTCATGGACATTCTTTTGATTGCACTGAGTGGGATAAGCAATTCTTTGAATTTTCGGAAGAATATAGAACTATTCGATATGATTGTCGAGGATATGGTAGATCGTCTGATCCTGAAGGAGGTAAGGATTTTATGCATATCAATGATCTGATTGTACTGATGGACTCATTGGAAGTAGAAAAGGCTCATTTAGTAGGATTGTCTATGGGTGGATTTATTACCGTTGATGCAATTGCATTACATCAAGATAGATTGTTATCTGCAACTCTTGCAAGTGGAGATATATTTCCTGTAGAAGGACCAAGTACGCCATGGACTCAAGAGGGAATTGAAAGATGTAATAAAGAAATTGAAGACTTGAAGCAGTTAGGTTTATTCAATCAGAAACTAGATTGGTATCATGGACTTGTATCAGGTGGAGGCGCTAACATAGACAAAACAAAGAACGATATTTGGAATATGATATATCGTTGGAGACAATGGCAGCCATTAAATATCGAACCTCGTTTGGTTTTGGGATTGGATGCGATTGATATTCTCAAAGGAACAGACGTTGAAGTACCTATTTTGATTCTGACTGGCGATGTAGACAAAGATAGAAAGAATGCATTAATGGAATGTATCCCTTCAGCACAACAACGAATTATACCAAATGCCGGTCATGTGAGCAATATGGAGAATCCCGAAAAATTTAATAGAGAGTTGCACTCATTTTTAAAAGGAAAATAACAAATTATGATACAAAAACTAAGTTTACTACTAGTCACACTACTATGCATAGTAGCAAATGCCTCAGCCAAAAACCAAAGTGGTGACAACGGCGATGGTACATACTCTAACCCAATAAGCCACTCCGACTACTCAGACCCAGATGTAATCCGAGTGGGCGATGACTTCTACATGACGGCGAGTAGCTTCAATTATATGCCAGGGCTACCTATTCTGCATTCTAAGGATTTGGTGAACTGGGAGCTAGTGAACCATGCTGTGCGAGAGCAATATCCTTTAGACCATTATGCAACGCCGAAACATAGCAAAGGTATTTGGGCACCTTCTATTCGTTTTCATAATGACGAGTTCTATATCTATTGGGGGGATCCTGACTTCGGTATTTTCATGGTGAAAACAAAAGATCCACGAGGAGAATGGAGCAAGCCACATCTCGTAATGGAAGGAAAAGGGGCAGGGCTAATTGATGCTTGTCCACTTTGGGATGGAGACAAAGCTTATCTTGTTTTTGCTTGGGCTGGAAGCAGAGCAGGAATAAACAGTGTGCTTACTATGATTGAAATGAATCAAGAAGGAACTGCTGTAATCGGCAGACCGGTGAATGTATTCGATGGGCATGATAATCACCACACGGTGGAAGGACCAAAACTATATAAAAAAGATGGCTATTATTACATTTTAGCTCCTGCCGGAGGTGTAGAAACAGGTTGGCAATTAGCGTTGCGTTCGAAAGATATTTATGGTCCTTATGAAGAAAAAGTGGTGCTAGAGCAAGGCTCCACCCATATCAACGGTCCTCATCAAGGTGCATGGGTTGAGGCGCCAGATGGGAAATCATGGTTTTTACATTTTCAGGATAGAGGTGTTTATGGAAGAATACTACATCTTCAACCTGTAGCGTGGACTGATGGCTGGCCTATCATGGGAGAAGACTTCAACGGTAACGGAATCGGAGAACCTGTAACTACTCACAAGAAGCCTGTTAAAGGAGGTAAGATAATTACTCCGCCCGTTAATGATGACTTCAAAGATGGCAAACCGGGAATTCAATGGCAATGGTATGCTAATCCTTCGGTGAAGTGGAGTGCACAAATTAGAGGAACGGATTATCTGCGTCTATTTGCGATGAGCAAGAAGGATGAACCAAACCTTTGGAATGTGCCTAATATTCTCACCCAAAAGTTTTCGTATCCCGCATTCAATGCTACAACAAAAGTGAAACTTACCACCGAGTGGGAAACGAATGGAAAAACTGCCGGATTGCTGATGATGGGGCAATCATATGCTTATGTAGGAATTACCTATAAAGATGATGCCTATTGGGTGCAACAAGTGGTGTGTAGAAATTCAGACCAAGGTAATGCAGAACGTGTGGTTGAGGAACAACAATTAGAATCGAACGAAATATATCTGCGCATAAAAGTGAGAGAACCACAAGCCACTTGTCAGTTTGAATATAGCGAAGATGGCAAGAAATTCCATACCATAGGCAATACCTTTCATGCCACGCGCGATTTGTGGACAAGTGCAACCTTTGGTGTATTCTGCGTAAGCGAGGCCGATGTGAGAATGGGAGGATATGCAGATTTCGATTGGTTTAAAGTAGAGAATAAATAAAAGAAGAAAAGAATGAGAAAAGGATTACTAATATTATTAGCAACAACAGCGATGTCAATTACAGGAAATGCGCAATCGCACTATCCTGGTCAACACCAAGGGAAGTTAAAACTAGATGACTGTGGGCATGTGCATCTTAGAAGTTTTGATGTTAACGATGTAAAGCTTGAAGACGAGAAGCTAAAGGCAAACATGCAATTGGATGCAGATTGGCTTAACTCGCTTAGTGTTGATCGACTAACGCATAGTTTCAAGAATAATGCAGGTATATATGCAGGAAGAGAAGGCGGATACATGACCGTAGATAAGCTCGGAGGTTGGGAATCTTTAGACTGCGAACTCCGTGGGCATTCGCTAGGGCATATTCTTTCGGCTTTAGGATTAATGTATCAATCAACAGGCAATGAGCAATTTAAATTAAAAGCCGACAGCATTGTTAATGTTTTGGGTGATGTTCAAACCGCATTGAATCAGGGAGGCTATTTGAGTGCTTATCCGCAAACACTAATAGATAGAAACCTTAAAGGAACAAGCGTATGGGCTCCGTGGTACACGCTGCATAAGCTGTTTTCAGGATTAATAGACCAGTATTTATATTGCGATAATGATAAAGCACTTGAAATTACCAACAAAATGGCGCAATGGGCATACAACAAACTGAAAGATGTTGACGCCGATACTCGAGCATTAATGCTGCGAAATGAATTTGGAGGAGTGAACGATTCTTTCTACACCCTTTATGAAATTACAGGTACCGATTACTCAAAATTCTTAGCCGAATACTTTTACCACAATGACAAGTTAGACCCCTTGGTTAACCAAGAAGACATCTTGAATAAGAACCATGCCAATACCTATATACCAAAGCTAATTGGACTAACTAGAGCCTATGAACTAGATGGTAATGAAGATTATTTAAAGGCTGCCGATTTTTTCTGGAACACCGTGGTTAACCACCATACCTTTGCCACAGGAAGCAATAGCGACAAAGAAAAATTCTTTGAAGCAGGCAACCAAGCCAACCATCTTACCGGATATACCGGCGAAACCTGCAATGTGTATAATCTGCTTAAGCTAACAAGGCATTTGTATAGTATTAATCTAGATTCGAAGTATATGGATTATTACGAACGAGCCTTTTACAATCATATACTCGGGCAGCAAGACCCCCAGTCGGGAATGGTGGCTTATTTCCTTCCCATGTTGCCCGGAGCACATAAAGTATATAGCACACACGACGATTCTTTTTGGTGCTGCGTAGGAACAGGCTTTGAAAATCATGCTAAATACACAGAAGCTGTGTACAATTATACCGATAAGGATTTATATGTAAACTTATTTATGGCTACCAATTTAATGTGGAAAGAAAAAGGAGTGGAAGTTATTCAAACAACCAATTTTCCCCAATCGGGAAACATAAAGCTCGAAACAAAAACAGAAAATCCTGTCTATTTTAATATGAACATACGCTTCCCTCAGTGGGCAAAAACGGCTACAGTTTCAGTCAATGGAAAAACGAAAAAATACACCCGTTCAAAATCAAATGGTTTTATTACGATTCCAAAAACATGGAAAGATGGCGATGTGCTAACCGTAGAATTTCCGATGGAACTTAATTATGCATTGGCAGGAGATTCCAAAGATGTGTTTACCATCACTTATGGACCAATCGTATTGGCAGCCCAATTAGGAACCGATGATATGGAGGAGCCAGCACCATTTTCAAATCCAAAACTATATAATGATTATTATACTTATGACTTCCACGTGCCTACCAACATAAATAACGAAGTAGATATTAATATGAATAAGTTGAATGATTATGTGCAAAGAACATCGGATGATAAACTGATATTCAACTTCAATGCAGGAGGAAAACAATACATACTTGCTCCGATAAAGGATATACACTGCCAGCGTTATAACGTGTATTGGAAAATTAATGAATAAAAACATGAGCTATAGGCTATAAGCCAAACAGCTCACAGACTAAAAATCAAATCATGAGAACAATATTATTAGCCCTACTCTTTGCAGCTGCTAGTTTAGGTGCATCAGCAAAGGAACTAAACCGACACAGCCTGACATCGCCCAATGGAGATTACAACTACGAGGTATATCAGAAGTCAGAGGATGGCGTAAATCAACTGTATTACACCGTTAGTTATAAAAATAGACTAATTGTTGGAGAATCAAAGTTGGGTGTGCTAATCAAAAATCAGTTGTTCGAATCGGCACTCGGCATACCTAACGATACAGTACAGAATTGGTGCGATAACTTAGAGCTAATGCTGGCAGAAAAAGCCTCAGTAGATACGGTTTGGCATCCTACCTATGGTGAGAAATCGGAAATACCCAATAATTTCAACGAGCTGACTTTGAAGTTTAAAAAGTATGGCGCCATTTCAGTCGACCATTCTTCAACAGGGCATTCAGGAACAAGTTACAATAAGCGTAGAGAGTATGAAATGAACTTCGAGGTAAGAGCTTATAACGAAGGCATTGCTTTTCGTTACGATTTTCCCGAAACATCAAATGGTTTGTTCTTACACATAGAAGGCGAGCAAACAAACTTTGTAATGCCAGAAAACACTATGACCTACTATGAGCGATGGGCGCAAGGTCATTTCGAATTTATGCCGTTGAACGAGTGGAAAGACGAATGCGAACGTCCATTAACCATGGAGCTAGATAATGGTTTATTCGTTTGCCTAACCGAAGCTAAAGTAGTTGATTATCCACGCACAAAGTTCGTGTTGAATTCTGATACAAGGAATACTATTGATACTTATGTCTACAACAAAGTTGATGTGATGACTCCATCGCAGACCCCTTGGCGAGTGATTATGGCAGCAGAGGAAGCTGGCGAGTTATTAGAAAACAATTACTTGATATTAAATCTAAACGATGAAAACAAAATAGCAAATACTTCGTGGATAAAACCAGGAAAAGTATTCCGCTGCGACTTAACAACCGAAGCAGGAATGACTGCCGTAGATTTTGCCGCAGATAGAGGCTTGCAGTACATTCATTTTGATGCCGGTTGGTATGGAAAGGAAATGCTAATGGCATCTGATGCTTCAACCATCGACCCTAATCGCCCCCTAGACTTGCAAGCCGTAATTAATTATGCGGCAACAAAAAATATTGGCGTATTTGTGTATGTTAATCAAAGAGCTTTAGCCGAAGATTATGAAACGCTATTTCCTTTATACCAATCGTGGGGATTAAAAGGAGTGAAGTTTGGTTTTGTACAAGTGGGTTCTAGCGAATGGACTTCATGGATGCATAAAGCCATCCGTAAAGCTGCCGAATGTCAGCTGTTAGTTGATGTACACGATGAATATCGCCCAACAGGTTACAGCAGAACATATCCTAACTTAATGACACAAGAAGGCATTGCAGGGAATGAAGAAATGCCCGATGCTACACATAATGTAACCTTGCCATTCACCCGTTTCGTAGCTGGAGCTGGCGATTATACGCTGTGTTATTTCAACAGCAGGATAAAAACTACGCATGCACATCAGTTAGCCATGGCGGTGGTGTATTATAGTCCGTTGCAATATATGTACTGGTACGATAAGCCTCACCTATTTAAAGGCGAAAAAGAACTAGACTTTTGGAAGGTGATACCCACCGTTTGGGATGACACTAAAGTATTGAACGGAGAGATTTCAAAATACATAACCGTTGCCAGACTATCGGGCGATGATTGGTTCGTTGGCACGATGACCAATAACGATGCTAGAAAGCTATCCTATAGACTAGATTTCTTAGCCAAAGATAAAAACTACATTGCCTATGTATATACCGATGATGCTAAAATGGGAACTCGAACGAATGTAAAATCGCAGTCTTTCGCCGTGAAGCAAGGCGATGTAGTAAACCTAAATTTAGAAGCCAGCGGAGGCGCTGCAATTTATATTAAAAGTGTAGAATCGGCAAAAGGCTATGCTAAGTTACCTAAGCAACTATAAAATTAGATATATGAAGCGATATAATTTACTCGGAGGAATAGCCTTGTTAGCATGCACCGTCGCATGCAGCTTGAATAGTACTTCAGAAATAAAGTTTGATGTTGACACGCAATTGCAATATTGCGAGCAGCAGGCACTGAAAACATTAAAAGTTATTCCCAACGATGGGCAATCAATACCTCGAAATATAGCTCCGGGTTCAGACCAATGGAATTTTATAGATTTCAAAGATTGGTGTAGTGGATTCTGGGGTGGTGAGCTTTGGTATTTATATGAGAACTCTAAAACGTCAGAAATAGAGGAAGCAGCGCGTAAATATACCGAATACCTAAAGCCTCTTTCAGCCATGCCGGCAATTGATCATGATTTGGGTTTTCAAGTATTCAACACCTATGGCAATGGTTATCGCCTGACAGGAGATGAAGCATATAAGCAAGTTATTTTAGCAACCGCCGACACTTTGGCCACATTGTATAATCCGAATGTGGGAACCATTCTTTCTTGGCCTCGCGATGTGCCTAATATGGAATGGCCTCAGCACAACACCATCATGGATAACATGATTAATTTAGAAATGCTGTTGTGGGCATCAAAAAACGGTGGAGATAAATGTCTATACGATATAGCAGTAAGCCATGCCGATGTGACGATGAAGAATGCTTTCAGAGACGATTACACTTCGTATCATGTGGTGGTATATAACAGAGAAACCGGCGAGGTAATTAAAAAAGTAACACACCAAGGTTATGCTGATGACAGCATGTGGGCAAGAGGGCAGTCGTGGGCTATTTATGGCTACACCATGATGTATAGAGAAACAAAAGAGCCTCGTTATCTTGACTTTGCTCAAAAAGTGACTAATGTGTATCTTGACAGATTACCTGAAGATTTAATTCCCTATTGGGATTTTAATGCTCCTGATATCCCGAATGCTCCTCGCGATGCATCAGCAGCTTGTGTGGTGGCATCGGCTTTATTAGAGCTATCAACCTTTGTAGAAGATGAGAATTTGGCAAAATCATACTTCTCAAAAGCCGAAGGCATGTTAAAAGAATTATCAACAGCAAGATACCAAAGTAGAGATAAAAACACCGCTGCTCTGCTGCATTCAACAGGGCATTACCCTGCGGAAAGCGAGATAGATTATTCGATTATCTATGCAGATTATTATTATGCTGAAGCATTAATGAGATATAAAAAAATGATGACTAAGTAAAGGGATGGCTTGAGAGCTAATTTTAGGTTGATTATAGTGAGATTAACGATAGCTCTCAACTCTCTTTTTTTGATTGAATCGGAATGAGTATGCAAAGAATTGTAAAGATAATGGCGCTACACTTGTTGATGATAATATCGTCAACAAGCATGGCTCAAGACGGAGTGTGGCAGTGGCATGTCGATATGCCTCAGTCTACAAATAAAAAGGGAATGCCCAAAGCATATCTTTGGATTCCCCCAAGCTGCCAAGAATTGAAAGGCTTAGTGCTGGCACAGCACAACATGGAAGAAATATCTATACTAGAAGATGCTGAGTTTCGTTTGGCAATGGAAGAGATCGATTTCGGCATTATTTGGTATGCACCAATGTTTGATGTGAGTTTTAATTTTGTACAAGGAGCAGGAGAACAATTCAACAAATCGCTTGAAGATTTAGCCCAAAAGTCGGGATACGATGAAATTACACGAGTTCCATATTTAGCTATAGGGCATTCGGCTGCTGCAAGCTGGCCTTATTATTTAGCCGCATGGAGCCCCGAGAAAACCATTTGTTGCATATCAGTTAGTGGACAATGGCCTTACGTACGTAATGAAAGGGTAGCTCCAGATATTTGGGGTAGTAAAAATATTGATTACATCCCTTGTCTAGAAACTATGGGAGAGTATGAAGCTGCCGAAAACTGGAGTAATGAAGGTTTAAAAGAGCGCCAAGAGCACCCGCTATTGCCATTGTCTATGTTGGCTTGTCCTGGCGAGGGGCATTTTGCTGCAGGTAGTGAAAAGATTGATTATATTGTGCAATACATTAAAAAGGCTATTGCCTATCGTATGCCATCGGGCAGTCTGCCATTGGTAAAAATAGACCCAACAAAGACAGGATTCCTAGCCGACCGATGGAAGAAAAAAACAGAACCCCGATGGAGCATGGCTCCAGTAGCTCATTACGCAGGAGATGCTGCAGATGCTTTTTGGTTTTTCGATGAGGAACATGCCAAAGCAACAGCAGCATATCAATCGAGATATCGCAGTAAATTGGTTTCATTGTTAGGCATTGAGGTGTGTGATAGTTTAGTAGCACAGCGGAATACTCACTTACAAATTACATTGCCATTTAATAAGATGAACACCGATGGAAAGTTGGCTTTTAAATTAAGCTTCTTAGATTCAGTTCCCGATGGCAGTCCAAGATTACCTGTGTGGACAGATTTGCCTGTAGGTGCTGCTCTAGCACATCCGACTTCAACAGATGCACTGTATTTGGAGAAGATTTGTGGTCCTTTTGAAGTAATTGATAACTCCGTAATAAAATTGAAATTAAATAGAGTTTGCTGCGATTCAGAAGAAAATGATTACGAAGCTGCTTTTGCCATTAAATATCCCGGAGATGAGCAATTTAGAGCAGCTGTACAACAAGGAAACTTTTTTGTTGCTGCAAATAATATAGCAGGAGCAGAACAAGAAATAGTATTCCCAAGTATCAGCAATATAAAGTCCTCAAAAAAGAGCGTGAAACTGCATGCTAAGTCAACAGCAGGGCTTCAGGTAGCGTATTATATAGTTTCTGGTCCGGTAGAAGTAGTAGACAATGCATTGCAGCTTACCTCAATACCCGCAAAGTCCAAATATCCAATTGAAGTTACAGTAGTAGCATGGCAGCAAGGTACTACTAAAGAACCATTATATCAATCGGCAAAAGTAGTTAAGCAGAGCTTTTATATAACTCAATAAATCAAAGAAAGAATGAATAACAAAATTAAACTAACAACAGTACTACCAGTCCTCTTTGGATTTTTTGTCATGGGATTCTGTGATGTTGTAGGTATCACATCAACTCATGTGAAAGAAGATTTGCTAGGTGTATATAGTGTAGAATTCAGAGATACACTGTCTAACATGATTCCAGTAGCACTATTTTCTATGTTTCTTCTATTCTCCATTCCAACGGGAATGCTGATGAACAAGATCGGTAGAAAGAAAACGGTGATATTAAGCAATACGATCACTATAGTGGCTATGTTTATTCCATTGATAGAATATTCATTTGCAATGTGCTTAATTGCATTTGCATTACTAGGAATTGCCAATACAATTCTACAGGTTTCTCTAAATCCGCTACTTTCAAATGTGGTGCCTAATGAGAAATTGCTTACAAGTAGTTTGACAGCAGGGCAATTTGTGAAAGCAATATCATCGTTCTCAGCGCCTTTCATTGCTGCATTTGCAGCCAGTTATTTTGGAAATTGGCAATATATCTTCCCAATATACGCCGTAATTACGCTATTATCTACCATTTGGTTGATGTTTATTCCAATTACGGAAAAATCAATATCTGGACAAGCAACGTCTTTTTCTGATGTGTTTGCAATCCTCAAGGATAAAACCATTCTCTTGCTTTTCTTGGGAATTGTATTCGTAGTGGGAGTAGACGTAGGCGTAAATACCGCTGCCCCAAAACTTCTAGGAGAAAGAGTTGGACTAGACTCTATTCAGGCTGGTTATGGAACAAGTATATATTTTGCATTTAGAACACTAGGTGCATTCTTGGGCGCATTCTTGTTAGCTAAGTTCAAGCCAGCCGTATTTTACAGAGTAAATATTTCAGTTGCTGTTGTAGCTCTGACAGCCATGCTGTTTGCTTCTTCTGAAATGGTAATTTATTGTTTGTTAGCTGTAGTTGGCTTCACCATAGCCAATATTTTTCCTATTATCTTCGGAATGGCTATGCAGAAACAACCGAGTAAAGAGAATGAGATTTCGGGACTGATGATTACAGGTGTATTTGGAGGTGCAGTTGTTCCTTTTTTCATGGGGCTTACATCAGATGCTATGGGATCTCAAATAGGTTCGGTGATCATCATTCTAGCAAGTGCACTGTATTTGGCATTTGCAGCCTTTGCAATTAGAGTAAAAGAACAAAATTAAGTTTATAAATTCGATGAAAAGATATGTTATAGGTGCAGATGTTGGCGGCAGCCACATCAGTTGCGCATTATTCGACTTGAATACCATGCGTATTGTTGAAGATGTTCGTTCGGAACTCGACATTAATAACAAAGCAGAAGCTGATGTTATTATTTCACAATGGGCAGAAGCGTTAAACAAGATATTAGCAACTATCGATAAAACAGAGCTGAAAGGTGTTGCATTTGCTATGCCAGGTCCTTTTAAGTATGCCGAAGGGATTGCTATGTTCGATGAACAAGTTGCAAAGTTTGAAAAGCTTTTTGGAATAAATGTGGGAAACGAAATTGCTAAGAAACTAGCACTCGATTCATCAATTCCAGTTCGTTTTATTAACGATGCTGTAGCTTTTGCTGTTGGCGAATCGTGGGTTGGAGTTGGTAAGGATACGAACAAAAATGTAGCATTTACGTTAGGTACTGGTTTTGGTTCTGCATTTATTAACTCGGGTCTTCCTGTAGTTGAAGGTAAAGGAGTATCGAAGCATGGATGTGTTTGGCATTTGCCATTTCAAGATTCGATAGCCGATGATTATTTTTCAACTCGCTGGTTTCAGCTAAGATGGAAAGAGTTGACTGGCGAAGCTATTAAAGGAGCGAAATGTGTAGTTGATAGATTAGATCATAATCCGATGGCACAACAACTTTTTAATGAATATGGCGTAAATATGGCAAAGTTTATAGGTCCATGGCTTAGGGAGTATGATGCAGAGACTCTAATTCTAGGTGGAAATATATCGAGAGCCTATGTTCATTTTCAATTGTCTTTTGAACAAAGTTTGAAAGATCAAGGAGTGAACACTAAAGTTGCTATTTCAACACTTAAAGAAGATGCCGCTATTATTGGTTGCTGTAGATTATTAGATGAAATATTCTATCAACAAGTAAAAGTGGTGTTGCCGCTGATCCTTTAGTTTGGGGGATAGTTCAAAAGTATCCCTCCGACCAACTACATATTTTCCATCTTTTAGCTATGATTTTCCTTTGCGCACATGAATAGAATAGAAAAATGCAAGCAAACATGGATGCGGGGCATTATGACTTATAGCTACAAAGCGGCTTGAGTTAGACACAGTATTGTCGGGAGAACCATATCGTTCTTCGTCAATTCAAATATTGGATTGGTAAATTCAAGTCTGCCGATAGCAATGATTTCGGAGCTATTTCATGTTTGCATGTGATTTAGTTTTTGAATGGGCGCATGATTTTTATTATTGAATTATTCCGCATGGCAACCACACACAAAAAAGATGTCGTACCTAACTGCACTTTGGTGGATTTTGTACTATTTTGAGCTTTTAGTCGCTTGAGACAGGTTATTTCATGCTTTCCCAACAGCTTAGAAACGCCAATGCAGTTGTGCGCTGGTGTTCCTAAGCAGTTAGAAAAGTGATATAAGTTGTTATATAAGCTTTCGGAGCAAGGGATTTAGTCACATATTTGTTTGGTGTAGAACCTAACAGCACTCATGCCTGGCTGCACACACTCGTACTGATGCAGTTGAGCAAATGGATTGTGGAAACCAATAAGGAGTGCACACCAAAATCAGAACCTGGCAAAGCTTGTGGCTAATGCATCATCGGAGGGAAAACTTGATGTTATATCTGCATAATGGGATTTTAGAAATCGACAATAATATTCCCCCTGAATAGTACATGGTTTTAGCTCGATCTCCAGAGCTTAATCCTCGTTGGAAACCAAAGGCGCGAATGTCTTTATGCAATTAGCATGTATAAAGCTTTCTCCATCGAATTTATTTTTAAAAGTGCTAAACTTTAAGAGCCTTTACACGCTGTTAAACCTACCACCACCCTTTCCCACTCCCAAATATTAGGGATATATTCCTTTTAATTTAGTTGCATTATAAATAATACTCTTAATATTTCCTAATATTTAGGGATTGTGAGCTCATCCTTTTTTCTGGATTTTTGCATTGAAAAACAAAATATTAAGAAATGCAATTAAGAAAAAATAGATCACAAAGCAATTTGAACAAACTGATAGTTTCCACTTTTCTAGTTCTAATCTCCACTTTTTCTTGGGGAAATGATCATCGAGAAGTTGCAGTACTAAAAGGAAAAATTGTTGATGAAAATAAGCAAGCTTTACCCTTCACCTCCGTGTGTCTGCTAGAAATCAAGCGGGCGACAATGACAAATGAAGAAGGCTACTTTGTGCTGAAAGCTCCCGAAGGAGAATATACACTGGTTGCTAACCATATTGGCTTTGAAACTGTCGAGAAAACCCTGAAACTGAAGGCTAATTCTCCAAACTATATCACCATTGCGATGAGCAAGCAGACTAATGACCTTGACGAGGTTCAGGTGAGGGGAGAACGGAAGTCGGAGGCTCTAATGAAAAGCGGTTTCGCTGTTACCTCAATCGACACACGACACTACCAATCGAAATCAACGGAGATAAACGATATTCTTGATAAAGTGCCCGGTTTGAGAGTGCGCCGCGATGGAGGGTTGGGCTCAAAAACATCCTATAACATCAATGGGCTTTCGGGAAGGGCTGTGCGTATTTTCATTGATGGGGTTCCAGCGGAATCTTTCGGTTCGTCGTATTCCATTAATAGCATTCCGGTGTCGATAATTGAGCGCATTGATGTCTATAAAGGAGTGGTGCCCGTGGAATTTGGTAATGATGCCATGGGTGGAGTTATTAACATTGTGACTAAACAGATGCACCGTGGCATGAAAGATAAAACCCTGGCAGTGTCGTATTCCTATGGTTCATTCAACACCCATCGTGCCGACCTTTCGGGTTCGTGGCGCGAGAAGAAAACAGGGATTACAACACGACTTTCGACGTTCTATAATTATTCCGATAATGACTATGAAGTATGGTCGGATGATATCAAGGTGAAAGACTACACCGAATTTCTTTCCGATGGAAGCCGAAACCCCGATTATCTCACGGTGGTGGATGAAGGTGTGCGCGTGAAACGTTTCAACGATGCGTATTATTCCTATGGTGGAAAACTCGATTTCGGATTTACGAAAAGAAAGTGGACCGACCAACTTTTCTTCTCGCTCAATCTTTCAAAAGATTATAAAGAATCGCAGCACGGACCACGCATGATTACACCCTATGGTGAGCGATTTAGCAAGGGATGGACTGTTGCCCCGAGCATGAGCTATTCGAAAAGGAGCTTCTTGTTTCGCCAGCTCGATGTGGCGGCTCATGTGCAATATTCGAAAGCTCAGCGGGCTTTGGTCGACACCACCACCAATCGCTATGATTGGTTTGGAAAGCTCTTACCCCAAGTGTCGGGAGTGAATCGGTTGGCAGGCGAAAGCGGAACAGCTTCTTTAAATGTCGATGATAGTCGGAATATCATCAGCAACCTCTCGTTAGCGTATCGCATCAATGATAATAATCGAGTGGCATTGAATTATACCAATAACTCGTTCATCCGCTCATCCGATGACGAACTGCGTGAAGCCGAAGAACGAAATTATGGCAGCGAGAATGTGGTGAATAAACAAATCACAGGCTTAACTTTTCAACATGTGAGTGCAAACGAGAAAATAAGAGCATCAATTTTCGGTAAATATTATCAAACGCTCCTAGAGCAAGACAAGGTGCAGTTCAATAAAAGCGTGCTCGACACCATCAGCAGCTCGCGCCCCGACAATGATTGGGGATTGGGTGGAACGCTCAGCTATGCACCAAGCAGTAGAGTGCGCATTAATTCCTCTATAGAGAGAGCGGTGCGATTAGTGTCGGTGAATGAAGTGTTCGGAAATGTGGCTGAGGAAATTGTGGAATCGGTCGATTTGGAATCGGAGAAAAGTTTCAATGTAAACCTTGGCGGTGTATTCACTTTTTATCGACAAAAAGATAGCGAGCTTTCTTTGACCAGCAACTTGTTTTTCCGAAACACAACCGATAAAATACGCCGATCGGTGGTGGTTCGAAACGATGATAGCTACTCGGTTTTCAACAACATTGGGCACATCATTTCGAAAGGAGTTGAGGCACAGTTTGACTATCGATTGAATCGAAAGTGGAGTTTCATGCTGCAAGGATACTACCTCGACTCTAGATATATGGAGCGATATGCACTGAATGGCTCAGAGAATCTCAACTATAAATCGCGAGAACCCAACATGCCTTGGCTCACTGCTAGCTTTAGTGCTGAATATGCACATCGGAATTTATTCCGCAATGGCGATGTGTTGAACATGAGTTGGTTTGCATCTTACGTACATGAATTTCATTTCGATTGGGATGTCATTGGCAATCAGAACAAGCCCATTGTGCCCACCCAATTGCGGCACGATGCAAGCATGAGCTACACCTTTCCCAATCGGAGAATTACAATCAGTCTTGATGCAAGTAATTTATTTGATGCCATGGTGTTCGATAACTACGCTATTCAAAAGCCAGGAAGAGCAATCTATGGCAAACTCAGATATGAAATATTCTAATAAGTAACACTCTTAAATAAATATACAATTATGAAAACAAAGATGTTTTTAGGCTTGATGCTCCTTAATGCGTCACTTGCCACTTTTAGTTCGTGCAACGATGATGAAACAACACCGAAGAATCCCGAGAGTAGTGGAAAAATTTATCACATCACCGCTAAGTTCGACGATTCCGATAGTGATGTTTATCTGGCTGCAGTGAGCGATTTAGACAATGGTTCACTGAGTTTTGTGGGCAATGGCTATGCGCTTAATCCGGTGCGCTCAGCAAGGGTTTTCACCGATGATTTAGGTTGGGTGTATATGTTCGACTATGGTGGCGGCTATTTGAAAAAGTTCAGTTATGCCAATGGAACATACACGGTGGAGCGTGAACTCGACGTGGCTCCGGTGATGGGTGGTGTTGCCCATGTGCGCCCTTGGAAAATCAATGAGCAAACAATCTTGATTCATAATATTATGAACGAAGATGTTGATCTCACTTCCACCGAAGAAATCGATGCGGATTATGTGAATAATGGCATTACCAAAAGAGCGATGATGTATGTAACCAACGTAAGAATCCCCGATGTGTCGATTTTTGAAACTCTAGATACATGGACGATTCCTGTTTCTACGTGGGATTCCGAAGAACTTGCCTATGTGTTTCGAGTAGATGCCCCCACGGTGCTCAATGATAAGATTTACTACGGTGTTGGTCGGCGTGCACTAGGCGAAATTGAAGCCACAGGAATGCACACCATCGTGCTCGATTATCCTTCTTTGGAAAATCCGAAATACATCCGAACCACTTTGGGTAATGGCAACACCAATGGTTATCGCGGAGGAAACATGCATGCCATTGATGGTTATGTGTATCAAGCAAATGCTAGCGACCCCGCCACGATTGTACGCTTGAAAGATGGCGAGTATGACACGTCGTGGGTTTTCAATGTTAGTGAGGCTTTGGGTGAAGCCTTCGCCACCAACAATTGGTATCATGCCGAAAATGGCATTTGCTACATGTCGGCAAACTTCACCAATGCCCAAGATGCCAATAACACATGGGGAGTGGTGCGTGTTGACTTGAACAAGAAGACAGCCATAAAAATGAATGTTCCTTATTCTAAATTGCACGGCTATCAGCACGGGGTGTTGAAAGATGGCAAGTTTTATATGGCAATTAGTCCGGTTGGTGCCACGGGTGAATCGGCACCTTTCATTTATGCCTTCGATGTCAATTCAACCGACCCCAATGCTTTTGAAAAGGGATTAGAATTAGATAAAGGGAACATCTTTGTGGAAGGCATCTTTTAAAAAGGAAACACCCATGATGGTAGTGCGCGAAAGGAGGATTGAAAACAATTAAGCAAAATGCACATGAATTAAGTTTGCTGTTGGCGATTTGTCATGGCGAAATACCAGAAACAACTCAGCTGCATTGGCGAAGAGAATTGAAAATAATATTCCATAAAAGCGAAAAATCCAGAGAGTGAATACTCTCTGGATTTTTGATTTAAATGAACCTAGTCCTAGAACATTTTTCTAGGAGAAGATAATATTTTTGCGTGTTCAGATGTTGATTATTTTTTAATCCACGCTTTGCCGTTTTTGAGCACTTCTCTTCCAGCCACTTGGTTGATAACGATGGTTGCCATCATGTACCAAGCCACAAGAGCGCAAACAATCAGCACATAGCCTGCCACAACGTTGAACATTGGGGCAACGAAATGACCGAGAACAAGCAAGATAAATCCAGCAAGTAGCGTGGTGAATGTCCAAGCCATTGCAGCATGAATGAACATTGAGCCAATCCAAAGGATAGCCGTGAATAATGTCCAAGCCAAAAGGTAGAATCCCACTTCATGATGATTAGAAGAAAGCACACCAAAGTGATTGCACAACCAGATTGCAGCTAGTCCTAACCAAAAAGCACCATAGGCAGTGAAGGCGGTGAATCCGAAATTGTTTCCCATTTTGTGTTCAAGAAAGCCTGCGATAAATTGCGCCAATCCTCCAAAAGCGATAGCCATGGCAAATACCGGTCCGATGCCAATTAAACCGATGTTGTGAAATTGCAATAAAAGAGTTGTCAAGCCAAAGCCTGAAAGACCAACCACTGCAGGGTTAGCCAATTTTCCATTTTCCATTTTTCTATTAAAATTATTTAGCCTGCAAAGCAACAGTTTTTTTTCATAGCTTGTTTCTTTTGGGCTGAAATAATTTGCGAGAAAGCGTTTAAACACAAAAAACCAACACTAACGAGTGCTGGTTTTTGTGTTTAAAAAGCCAAGTTGTCTTAGCGTTTTGAGTGCAAGTTATCGCAGTTTGAAAATATTTTCAAATCGAGTTCTATAATCTTGCATAGAGCACTTAATTACTTCATGAGCTTCTTCGGCATCATAAACATGGGTAATTTCAGTGTCATTGGGTTGTCCCGGCATATCCTTATAAGTAAGGAAATAGTGTTTTAATCGTTGCACAACAATTGGAGGGAGTTCGGAAAGATTTTGGAATTGCTCATACACCACATCGCGGTCGAGCACGGCAATAATTTTATCATCGGCTTCATCGCCATCAATCATTCTGAATCCACCAATTGGTCGAGCGTGAACTAAGATGTCGCCATGAGCAATATCTCTTTCGGTGAGTACGCAAATATCGATAGGGTCTCGATCGCCCACGATATTGGTTTTTCCTGTTTTAGCCATACATAGTTTCCCCACGCCTTCTCCACAATAGGTTTGAGGGATGAAGCCATAGAGAGCAGGCACCACATTCGAGTACTTCTGTGGGCGGTCGAGAAAAAGATATCCACTATCTTTTTCGATTTCATATTTCACGGTGTCGGTAGGAACAACCTCAATAAAGGCTGTTACTTTATTCGGAGCTTCTTTTCCGATAGAGACACCATGCCAAGGGTGCGATTTGTAGCGCAATCCCATTAAACGCCCGATAGGGTCAGAGAAGTAATCACTCATGAATTGTAATTTAGTTAAATTGGAAGTGAAAGTAATGCATAAAAAATGGAAAAGCAAGCGAATGATGAATTACTTGCTGTTTTTTTTTACCGTGGCAATGAGCGAACAAAAAAAGGAGATACAAAAGTATCTCCTTAATTTGAGTGATAAAAACCACCTTATTGTTTGATGTGCACATCCATTTGAGGGAATGGAATGTTAATGTTGTTTGCTTTAAATGCGGCATATACATTTTCGTTCATATCGAAGAACACATTCCAATAATCTTTTCCTTCCACCCACACTCTCACGGTGATATGCACTGCGCTATCGGCCATTGTTCCAAGAAGGATTGTGTTGGCTTCATCTTGAATGATGCGTGAGTCGGCTTTTATTAAATCGGCAATTACTCCTTTAGCATGAGCATAGTCATGACCATAGGCCATGGAGAATGAGAAATCGACACGGCGACGCTCTTCACGTGAGTAATTCACCATTGAACCATTAGAAAGTGGTCCGTTTGGAATTAAAATTGTTTTGTTGTCGGGAGTAGTCAAGACAGTTACAAAGATTTGAATTTCTTTTACGCCACCCACAAATCCTTGAGCTTCGATTACATCGCCCACTCTGAAAGGGCGGAAGATTAAAATCATGACACCACCTGCGAAGTTTTGCAAAGTGCCCGAAAGAGCCATACCGACAGCCAAACCAGCGGCACCAAAAATAGCAACAACCGATGTCATTTCAACACCCATCATGCTTACGCAAACTACCACAAGAATTGCTTTTAGTGCAATTCCTAGCATGCTATTTACAAATCCGCTTAAAGATGCTTCAACACCTTTTTTGCGCATTGCTTTTGCCACTGTTTTGCAAACAATCGAAATAATCCACCAACCAATGAGGAAGGTAACGATGGCTCCAGCTAGTTTCATTCCGTATGAAATAATTGCTTCATACAATTTTGCGCTAGCTTCGGCGCTAGCAAAGTTTTCAAAAAATTCTTTCATTTAATCAATGTGTATTTATAATTTATGTTTTGCAAAGTAACTATAAATAATGTCATATTGTCTGCCAACACACGTGAAAATACGCCTATTTTATGTTTTTTTCAGTAGATTTTCTACATTTACACCCTAAATAGTACTTTTGTTTGTGCCTTATGCTCTAAATGAGCTATTTTTTTGATAGTAAAGTCTTGCAAGATGGTTGGGAGATGGGCAGTTTCTTTAAACTGTTTGAAGAATGATATAGTCTATCGATATATTGTTTTATTTTGTTGCTTTGAGCGCAGCGAGTTTATTTTTTAAAAGTTTAATCAACATGGAATGAAACAAGCCTTAAGCGTAATCCTTTTCTCATGAAGGTTTATTGTAATGGCGAGTAAGATAAATAGAATTAAAAACAAATTAAGAACACATGAAAAATAACATTTGGAAGTTTATTATTGTCTTGGCATTTGCACTAGGACAAGCATTGTCAAGCGAGGCAGTCGTTTGGCCTCAGAAGATTAAAAAAGCTCAGTTAGAGATATCGGTATATGAACCTGAAATCAGTTCAATTGATGATGTGGAAGGTTCGGCACGAGTGGCGATTTCCATGAAAAAGGGAAGTGAAGAACCGATTTATGGTGCAATGTGGCTCGATTTAGACCTTAAAAGCACGGCAAATTCTCAAGAAATGAAGGTGCAGGGCGGGTCTATTCCTCAAATTAAATTTGGAGAAGATGTTAGTCAGGAAGATTTAGAAATCATTGAAACTGCAATCATTGACGACATTCCTTCATGGGATTGGCGAATTGCAGCAAGTCAAACGGATAACTATTCCGATGAAGGATTCAGCAATGAAGTGCCCGATATCGTGGTGGCCTATGAACCAACCATGTTGGTATATATTGATGGAGCGCCATCGTTGGAAGTAATTGATAGTGCATCTGATTTTTCTCAGGTTGTGAACACGCCCTATTGTGTGATTAAGAATACAAAAACGGGCTACTACTATATCTATGCAGAAGGTCGTTGGTATAAATCAAAGCGATTAAATAATGGTTATAGTGTTGAGAATTTCCCAGCTTCAATATTGAAAGAAATTAAGGCAGAGATCGAAGAAAACGAAGAGAATGTAATTGAAAGCAGCGACATTCTTGATATCGTGGTTACAAATGCTCCAGCCGAATTGGTGCAATTTAATGGAGAACCATCTTTTCAGTCGGTGGCAGGAACAAATTTGCTTTCGGTGACTAATTCCGACAGCTATGTTTTCATGGACATTGATTCTCAAATGTATTATGTGGTCATTTCAGGGCGTTGGTATAAAGCGAAGAGTTTGAAAGGGAAATGGGCATATGTGCCTAGTGAAGATTTACCAAGCACTTTTGCCGACATTGAGCAGGGGTCGAATTCCGATGTGGTTCTTGCCAATGTGCCTGGAACAGCGGCTTCGCGCAATGCTATTTTAGAGAATGCAGTTCCTCAAACAGCACAAGTGAATCGTGCTAGCGCAACCACAGCGGTGAGCTATGATGGAACGCCAATTTACAGAAAGGTTGAGGGTACAAACTTGCATTATGTGGAAAACTCGGCTCAAACGGTTATCCGCGATGGCAATGTGTTTTACTGCGTGGATAATGGAATTTGGTTTGTGTCGAATTCGCCTAATGGACCATGGCAGGTGTCAACAGTTAGGCCTCAGCAAGTGGAATATATTCAGCCTTCATGTCCGGTATATAATGTGAGATATGTCTATATTTATGATGTTACTCCCGAAGTGGTATATGTGGGTTATACTCCAGGATATTATGGCTCGTATGTTTATCGAAACACGATAATTTATGGCACAGGTTATCACTACACTCCTTGGAGAGGGCGATATTATTATCCTCGTCCTGCAACTTTTGGGTTCAGCATGAATTATAATCCTTGGGACGGATGGAGCATTGGTTTCCGTTGGTCATATTCGGGATGGTATGATTCGCATTGGGTGCGAAATCGTTCGCATTATCATTGTGGGGGCTATTGGGGTGCTTCAGCCTATCGTCCTTCATATAATCCTCCTCACCCTCCTCGTGGATACTACGGTCATCAGTCGCGACCTGAACCTCGACGTGTGCAACGTACTCAAAATGTTTATTCGTCGCATTCAAATGGTGTGAGGTCGAATGTTGTGAATCGAAGCTCGCCTAATGGTAGAGGAAGTGTATATCAATCGCGAGATGGTAGAAATAATTCCGTAACTACGGGAAGAAATTCTAATAAGAACTCCGGCATTAACAACGGCAGAACTAATACTAGCTCTGGCAACTCACGTGGAAC
>JBKEAC010000106.1:0-22130 GCA_047971925.1 Mangrovibacterium sp. | reverse complement strand
GTTTTCAACCTTCGGATAGGTATCATCGGCTAGGCAACTGCTGATAAAAATTGCCATTAATAGTAAGCCGACAACTGCCTGCATGTTCAGATGGAACTTTTTTGTTTCTTGTAATTTCGCTTGCATGATAATTTCGTTTTAAACATTGCCTTTCGCCGATAACTTATTGTTATCTGCTAAAGGCAATGATGATTGTTAGAATTCATTTTTTATTCGCCCGTTTGCCGGAGGATATGGATTACCATAGTTTAATTAGTCGTTGAACTTTTAATTTTCGCTCCCCAAAGGCTTGGTGGACAAACCTTATTTTAATTTTCGCTCCCCAAAGGCTTGGTGAGCCAACCTTATTTTAATTTTCGTTCTCCAAAGGCTTGGTGGACAAACCTTATTTTATTTTTCGCTCCCCAAATGCTTGGTGAGCCAACCTTATTTTAATTTTCGTTCCCCAAATACTTGGTGGGCGAACCTTATTTTAATTTTCGTTCTCCTAGTGAAAAGGTAAAGGAGGCTTCTTTTTTGAAGTCTCCTTAAATTAATTTTCAACGCATCTGAATATTAGTCAGCTGCAGCCTATAGTTATCTGAATGCTTCTTTTTGAGCACTCCATTAGCATAGACCTCTACGGTAATTAGCGTGTTTGAATCATCGCAGGACGCATTAAAAGAAAAATACTCGGATGAAGAAATGAATTCATCATCATAATACTCCTTTATGTTAAGATTTTTCTTATAATTATCCTCTCCTCTATATTGAATAGAAACCGCCTCTGAGCTGTTTGCCGTAACAACAAGCTTGAGTGCGTACTGGTCATTGTCATCATCAGAGCAAGAGAAAAATAAACTCACAAAAGCAATAAGCAATAGTGTTCTTTTAATTAATGTGTTCATAATTATGAGCGTTAAATAAATTCTGTGAAATAGGACTTCAGATAATTTGCCAGTAAAAGGAAAACATCTACTTTTTTTACTAGCAAATCGTCGGAAGCTCGAGTTACTTATTTTACCACAACACCAAACTCAACCGTTCCAGTGCTATAGGTATTCATATAATAGGTGCTTCCACTAACTGTGGAAACTACAGGGTCGTAGAAGAAAATCTTTGTTTCACCTAAGGGGTCTGAATCTTTTGTTCTCTTCACGGTAACTGTTTTTGTTATTTTTTCGGTTGTTGAGTTCGTGGTACTTGCTGAACCATTTAAGCCGAGCGTTTTCTTTTCGCCCGACAGCGAAAAATTAGAGCTTGCCGCCTTCGACATTTCGTATGTATAAGTATCAGTTATCTCTTCGCTTGGGTCTTCTTCGTAAATGCTCACATGCCGATGAAGAGCTTCTTTTGAAATATCCCATTTTCCAATATTTACCATTGTACTTAGGAAAACAGACTTTGCCGTGAAATCATTGGCATTAATGGTATAGGAGTGCTTCGACTTCCTAAACCAAGTAGAATTTCTATATGAATACGAAGTGTTGAAATCCCAAATTTCACTAGGCTTCAAAGGAATATACACAACGTAAGGTTTTGAATCGAGTGAAGTAGATACTTCAAATCGGATATTATAAGCCCCCGATTTCCATAATCGGTCATATTGCTCACTTACTGATAATGCTTTGGATTTCCTGTCAGTAGATGCAGAGATGCCATTGCCCTTAATTATACCATCGCCATCTTGATCTGCCATATCGAAGTAAGAGCTAGGATCTATTTTTATATAGCTAATATATTCCGTAACGGAATTATTCAAACTTCCCGATTGTTTTGTGGGTGTTATACCATAATAAATATAATCTCGTTGGAATCCTTTCTGATAAGAGCTCCCGTCATCTTTATAAAAATACCGCCAAGCATTAACAGCCTTTGTTCCAACTATACTAGAACTTGTAGCTACTTGTCCTTTTGTTGCAACAATGCTTCCATCGTAGTTTTCCGATTTAAAACGAATACTTTTTTCACCTCTGCCAGAACTCGATTTTGAAACAATATCATCAATAATTACTCTCGAGTTTTCATTAATTACAAATAAGTGAAATCCCGGAACTTCACCAGAAGCAAATACATGCTCTTTTACTCCGTTAAAATAAATTGCACTACCATCGCCTAAGGTTGTTGCAACAGGAATTTCATTGTCAGACACATCTAAGTCTTTGGGAAAGACTTCAAGCATAGGTATCTCAGGTAGCAATATATTGAGCAAAGGAACTGCGTTTTCAATTTCTTCCATGATTTTCTCCGATGAGTGTGAAATCAAAACATCTCTAAATGTTTCATTTTCGGCTCCAATAATTTCATCTCTCACTAAATAGTATAGCACGTCAAAGTTCTTGTCGAACTGTTTCAATGCCTCATCTTTCAGAAACTGGCGAATATCTTCTCTTTCAGAAACAGCTTGCGATAAAATAGATGCAAAATTATTCATGCTTTTTTCTTTTGCAGAGGAAACTACAATAGGTTCTGTCATATCGACTGTTGGCAACTCTTCCTCACTACACCCCACAAATCCCAAAACGGAAATGAGCAGGATGGCGAAGCTTAACTTAGCTAGGTTGGTTGGTTTAAAATAATTTCTCATAATTATAAATATTGTGCAAGCAAAAAAGCTAATAAGTTTTCATGCTTGCGGTTATTTTTTTGAATCTCCGCTTTAGTATTGTTTCGACATGCTAGGGTGGAGCTTCTTTTTCCCTTTTTTCGTTCGCAATTATCTACTTTGCTTCAATAATTGCGAAAGGTGTTGTGCAGGTTTTAAACTTTTATGCGGTGTATTTTTAAATTAATACTGAATAGCTTCTAAATCTCACCCATGCAGTGCGCACTCCAAAACATTTAGTGTTTTGTCGAGCATCTCTTTAGTGTGAGTCGCAAGTAGGCTCATGCGTATTCGTGTTTGCTTTCGAGATACTGCTGGATATAAGATTGGATTGGCATATATTCCGTTTTGAAATAAAAAGCGTCCGATGTTTTTTGTTCTTTCCTCATCTCGTATCATTATTGGGAATATGGCAGACTGACTCTTTCCGTAATCAATGCCCAAGGTGTTGAGCCCTGTTTTAAAATATTGAATATTCTCATTTAGTTTTTCATGCCATTGAGGTTCTTCGTCAAGCAAGTCAATAGCTTTAATCACGCTAGCCACCGATTGCGGAGTGGCTGCTGCTGAAAATATATTTGATGCAGCATAGTATTTAAGAAGTGTAATAATCTTTTTGCTAGCAACCGCAAATCCACCCACCGAGGCAAAAGATTTGCTAAATGTACCTGTAATCATATCTACCTCATCATAGCAATCAAACAATTGAAGTGTTCCTTTCCCTTTTTCCCCTACCACACCCACACCGTGAGCATCATCTACAACGAGAAAAACATTGTACTCCTTTGCCAGTTTGCAGATTTGCCTTAAAGGTGCAACATCACCATCTTGCGAGTAAACGCCATCAATAATGACGAATATATTTCGGTATTTGCCTTGACTGAGTTTTAATTTCTGTTCTAAAACATCAACATCATTGTGTAGAAAAAAAGCTTTATTAGTCAGTGCACATCCTTCGATGACGCTTGCGTGCACTCCCATGTCAAGTATTGCAAGGTCTTCATGCTGCAATAAGGCTAACAAAGTGCCACTATTTGCAGCGTATCCCGAGGTGTAAGTAATAGCATCTTCTTTTTTGAAGAAGTTAGCTATTTTTGCTTCAAGAGACTCATGCAAATTATTCTGTCCCCCGATTAAAGGAGATGACCCGGCACCAGTACCATGGCTATCTAATGCTTCTTTGCTTGCCTCAATTACCTTTGGGTGCTTACTAAATCCCAAATAATCGTTAGATACAAAACTGATGCAGTTTCTTTCTTCGAAAGTATAAGGGTCTATTAATGGTATTTCATTGCCACTACCACATTTCGATACAATGCGATAGTTTGAATGCTGCCGTTCTTTGCTTTGTAGGAAATATTCATAGAAACGATTTGCTCGTTCATAAACATTCTCTTTTGTGCGGTTTTCAAAATCCTTCAGACTTAGTTTTTGTTCTGATTTCATAGCTTATGTGTGTTGATGTTTTCATCACACAAAAGTATCGAATCAAAAACTCTTATTTTTTAATCTAAATTAAAAAATACGTCGGCGAATATTACTAAGAGCCTGTGGCGTAATTCCAATAAACGAAGCAATATAAGAGAGTGGGATTTGTTTGATTAAATGAGGTTCTTTTTCTAGGAGTTTTTGATATATCTCTTGGGGAGAATATTTTATAAGAGTTAACTCTCTAGCGGTTTTCTTGATTAGTAATTCTTCAAGTATTTCGATGACAAGCATCGCATTCTTAGGGCTTTCATGCAGAGCAAGGCGAATAGTATCATGGTCAATGCGAAAAGACTGTACAGGAGTTATGGCTTGAATACTAAATTCGGATGCACAATTGTTTTTAAAGGAATTATAGGAGTTGACAAAATCACCTGCCAATCCGAAATCAAATGTATGCTCCTTTTCTTTGTTGATATCGGAGACGAATCGCACAATACCGCTTTGAATGTAGAATATATAGCACTCCACTCGCCCTTCATGGGTTAGAATATCGCCCTTGTTAAATTGCTTTTGAATGAAGTGTGTGCGTAGTAGATGGTCAGGAATCATTTTCATAAGTATTGTTATATGGAGCTTCAAGGAATGTTTAATAGGCTAAAAGGTCATAGATGCCATAACCAAGCGCCTGCTTTGTGTTGTTCCGAAATTTAAAGAATAATCTGCATGTTTTTTAGAATTTTTCTAGATAGTTAATGAAAAAATAATGAGAGTAGCACCTATTTCACTTTTTTATCTATGTCGAATAAAGTGGGTAATCAAATTGAGTTTTAAAGCAATGAAGTACATCCTATTTATGAAGCTTAGAAACGCCAGCGCACTACCTACATCGCTTTCCGAACTGCGGAGGAACGTCAGCGCACTTGTGCATTGGCGTTTCTCCAGCGGGAAAATCGTCAGCGCACTACTGCAATGGCATTTCCGACACGTAAAAAACGTCATTGCACAAGAACATATGCGTTTCCGACACGTAAAAAACGCATCTGCACGACTGCAATGGCGTTTCCGACACGTAAAAAACGTCATTGCACAAGAACATATGCATTCCTAACTACTTAGGAACGTCAGCGCACAAGAACATATGCATTCCTAACTACTTAGGAACGCAATTGCACGACTCCTTTGGCGTTCCTAACTACTTAGGAATGCAATTGCACGACTCCTTTGGCATTCCTAACTCCTTAGGAACGCAAATGCACAACTCCTTTTGCGTTCCTAACTACTTAGGAACGCAAATGCACAACTCCTTTGGCATTCCTAACTACTTAGGAACGCATCTGCACAACTCCTTTGACGCTCCTCCGCAGTTAGGAAAGCATGAAATTTGCTGTTTCAAACGACTAAAAAACTGTCTTTCAGACATGTTTTTAAACGCACCCTATTGCTTCTCTACGAAACGCCTTTTTCGGGCGTGTTGGGGTTGCCATGCGGAATGCGTTCAGGGTTGCGGTATATGGTTGTGATGTTCATGATTGGCGTGTTGCAAAAAAAGCGCAAAAAGAATTGTTATTTTAATAAATATCTCAATCTTTGGGAAATAACTAATCAAAAACTATAAACTCCACAACAAACACACAAAATAGTTTCAGCTTCGAACCGTTCCTGTTTCGAGAAGAAGGAGGGGGGCTTGCCATTCGGTGAAGTCTTCCTAGAAGAGATAATTTGAGAAAATAAGCTTATATTTGTCATCGGAGGAAGTGTTATGGATAGTTCCTTCAAAGAAAAATTGAGTTTCGAAAACATCAAGCTCCACATTTGGTGGTTGTATGAATTTATTTGGAAGGCTATAACCTCAAAAGCGCATTAATTGAACAATTAACTGTTAATAACTCGATAGATATCGCTTTTTTTTCAGTAATTCTTTCGTGTTTTATTATTTTTTTATAGCTTTGCAAAACTTTTTCAATACTAATGAGTGGGATATCAGCATACAACATAGCATTCAAAGGATTAGCCTTAGGCGAAACTGAATTTGAATATGTGATACAGAAACCGTTCTTCGATTATTTCGATGGAGGTATTGTTGAAGAAGGCGATGTTATCATCAAATTAACACTTGACAAACAAAGCAATTTAATTACGCTCGACTTCAAAATCGACGGACTTGCATTTGTGGCATGCGACAGGTGTTTAGACATATATCCAGAGCCTATTAAAAACAGGGCGAAAGTATATGTGAAGTATGGAGAAGACAGCTTTGAAGAAGGCGATGATGTGATTTGGGTTGACATTAACGAAAGTCATATTAATGTTGCTCAAATGATATATGATTATATTCTTTTGGCACTTCCCATGCGAATGGTTCATCGGAAAGGAGAAACGGGCGAAAGCTTGTGCAATCCTGAGATGATTAAAAGATTAGAAGATTTAAATTACAACTCAGAAGAAGAAGTTGAAGAAGAAACAACCGATTCGAGATGGGACGAATTGAAAAAATTATTAGAAACAGATAAAAATTGAAGTAAGATGGCACATCCTAAACACAAAACATCGAAAGCTAGAAGAGACAAAAGACGCTCTCACCACCATGCAGCGATTCCAACATTGGCAACATGCTCAAATTGTGGTTCTGCTGTAAAATATCACACTGTATGCGGCGAATGCGGATACTACCGTGGTAAATTAGCAATCGAGAAAGATTTAGCAGTTTAGTTACTGCTCAACGAATTTTTCAACACTGAAAATTCACAAAAAGCCTATAAATAAATATAGGCTTTTTTATTTATATATCCATAAGGATAATAATAGGCAGTTATACCTTTAATCAACAAAGACAAAAGGCACATGGTGCGCCATTGAACTCCCTATTTCTTCAAACAGAATCACAAATGATCGTAATACACGGCATCAAACAGGTGCATTTAAAATCAAAACTCAGCGCATGCACTTGTGCAAACTGTGGAAATAAAAATACAGTAAGCATTCAGATCTATCGCCCTCATGCGCATATTTTTTGGATTCCATTGTTTCCGCTTTGCAAAAAAGCAGTAACACAATGCCAGAGCTGCAATCAAATCATTAAATCGCAAAAACAAATGCCCGAGGCATTGCAACGCGAGTGCATTCAGCTCAAAGACGATAGCAAAGGTCCGCTTTGGCAATATGCTAGTATCGCAATTATCGCAATCATAATTGGTTTTATTCTTTATAGTGGGAATAAAGAAGACGACGCTCGCAGACAGTATTTAATTTCATCGGTGAAAGCAGGCGATGTTTACGACCATAAACTTGAATCGGGCGACTACACAAGCTTTAAAGTAATTGAAATAAGCGGCGACAGTTTAAGCATTCAACGAAACGAGCATACTGTTACAAGCAAAAAACAATTGCAAGACATTAACAAAGTGGAGAATTTCAATCAAGCTAGCGAGAAGATTGCCAAGAGAGAACTCTATAAAATGTATGCTTCAAAAGAAATAGTGGAAATTAATCGTTCAATAAAGCGAGCTAATTCAAAATAAAATTTGTTGTTCAAATTTTTTCTATATATTTACAAAGAATTATTGAAATAAACACACATGGAACCTGTTGTAATTAGAAATCATGAAGAATTTGCCGCCTTCTTAGGCGAGAAAATTGGGCAATCGGAATGGCACCAAATCACACAAGAACAAATAAACTTGTTTGCCGACGCCACACTTGATCATCAATGGATACACACCGACCCTGAAAAAGCAAAAACAGAGGGCGGATTTGGAGCCACTATTGCGCATGGCTACCTCACATTATCTTTACTCCCTAAAATGTGGGAAGAAATAACACGTGTGGAGAATGTTGTCATGCTAGTTAACTATGGCATTGAGAGCTTTAAATTTGGAGCCCCTGTGCTGGTTAATAGTCGTGTTCGCACTCATGTGTGGTTGCAAGACATTAAAGACCTTCGCGGAATTAGTCGTGTGCAACTTAAAATTCAATTAGAAATTGAAGACAACAAGAAGCCTGCTTTCGATGGCGTTGTAACTTTCCTTTATCACTTCAAGAAGGATTAAGCACATAGGGCGCATTAAAATAAGAAAAGGCCATAGATAAACGAGTTATTCACTCTTATCTATGGCATTTTCTATTTGTATAATCAGCAGTACACAGACAAAGCCCAGCACATAGGCACACAAATCCTTCCAATCGAACACCGAACCGATAGCCACCCTAATTATCTTGTTTTGAATATCGAGCCTATCGACAAGCTTGATAAATTGCAAAGCTTCCACAAAGAAAGCAAATGCCAGCACTGCCAACGATAAAGGCAAACGGTGGCACATCAAAAAGGAAGAAACGAACAAATAGAGCCACACAATCACAAGCACATCGCCCAAAAAAGGACGAATAAAGGAATCGGAAACAAACACGGCTATTCCCAATAGAATTAGGAATAGCACCATGCTCACAACAAAGAGTTTCCGTGAGAAACGAAACCTCATGAACAGCTATCGTTTAAACGAGAAACTTGCTGTACCAATATTATTACCATCGGCAAAAACATCAACCGTGTAACTTCCTTCCATGAACGCCGCTTTACCAGCGTTATCCCAATAGATATTCAACGGCAACTCATTACCTTCGTAGTTCACCTCACGGAAAGCCGAATAAGGAATATCTAAATCTTCATATTTAAATGTACCACCAGCACTAGGCACCAATAGCACTTGATCGGGACGCAACACACGCACATAGACATTTTTTGCACCTCTTTTGGCTGTGAGGTTTTTAGTTAAAGTCATTTGAATTTGCAATTGCTCAGCACGCGAAGCATTAATAGTTTCTTTACCACGCGAGTTTAAACCGAAAATCTGAATGTTTCGTGCTTCCAACTGAGCGGCTTGTTTCACCACTTGCGAAAGTTCTTCTTTTTGCTGTTCAAGTTTTTGATTTTTACTCTGCACCTTGGCATATTCTTGCTTCACTTGCTCGTTCTCAGCCATCAGAATTTTATTTCTTTGATTAAGCGAATCGACTTGCACAACGTAATTTCTCATAATTTCGCGCAAAGAACCAATCTCCTTCTGATATTTTTTAATCTGACTCAAATTAGCTTTCTTCATTTTTGTCATCTCGTCGAGCAAATCTTTTACCTCCGTTTGTGCCGAATAAAGGCGAAGGTTCAGGGTGTCGTTTGCCGTTTTCAAGGTATCGTAATTTGCCACCATTTCAGTGAGCTCAAGTTGCAAATTATCTTTTTGCATCGTTAGCAAATCGTTCATCTCCTTTGAATTTCTTCGTTGAATGAGAAAAATCACCAATAAGATTGCAAACCCAACAGCGAGGAAAATGACAATCAAGTTTAATTTTTTACTCTTTTCTTGAGCCTCTTCCAATTCTCTTCTTTTAGGTGCAGAATTCAGTTCATCCATTGCTTTAAATCTTTATTTGTTCCATTTTAAGCGGTAAAATTAACTATTGTTTTAGGCGAAACAACCCTCAACGACACTTTTTTGTGATAGATTGTGGTTTTTTAAAGCAAATGAATAAATTTAGCTCCTATTTTAGTTTCTATTTTCGTTTTTGTACGCTATTTTTGTAGAACAATTCAATTTCACTAATACCATTAAAAAGATCAGACGCTAGTGAAATTACTGAACTCAGATATTAATAAACGCCAAATGCAACAAGCTCAAACCAAGATAAAAGATTGGAGAAATACATTTGGCTACGGAAAATAAATTATATACCGATGAACAAACCTCTTGTTGTGAGTGGAATCCGTCCGACGGGTAATCTACATTTAGGAAATTATTTTGGTGCAGTGCAAAACTTTTTAAGAATGCAAGAAAGTTACAATTGCTTCTTCTTCATTGCCGACATGCATTCGCTAACCACGCACCCCACTCCCGAGAACCTGCAAAACAATGTGAAGCAAGTATTAGCAGAGTATCTGGCTTGTGGCATTGATCCTGAAAAATCGACAATCTTCATTCAAAGCGATGTGCCGGAAATTACGGAGCTATACACCTTCTTAAACATGAATGCCTATTTAGGAGAATTGGAGCGAACCACTTCTTTTAAAGATAAAGCACGAAAAAACCCCGACAATGTCAACGCAGGATTGCTCACTTATCCGGTGTTAATGGCAGCCGACATTCTGATTCACAAAGCCAATTTTGTGCCTGTGGGAAAAGATCAAGAACAAAACTTAGAGATGGCAAGGAAATTTGCCGCTCGATTCAATCGGATGTATAACACGGAAATATTTCCAATTCCTCGTCCATTTGTTGCTGAAGGCGAAGATTTGATTAAGATTCCAGGACTTGATGGCAGTGGGAAGATGGGAAAATCAGAAGGCAATGCCATTGCATTGTTTGAAGACCCTAAGTCGATTCAGAAAAAAGTCATGCGTGCTGTAACCGATTCAGGACCAACCGAACCAAATTCAGCAAAGCCCGAATCCATTAAGAACCTTTTCACACTACTCGAAATTATGAGCACTCCCGAAGTGGTGACGCATTTCGATAATGCCTACAATGATTGTAGTATTCGTTATGGAGATTTGAAAAAGCAATTAGCTGAAGATATAATCACCTTCACCACGCCAATTCGGGAGCGCATCACCGACATTCTAGCCGATGATGCCTACTTAGCTCGTGTGGCAAAGATGGGAGCTGAAAAAGCAAGAGAATCGGCCGCTTCAACTTTAAAAGAGGTGAAAGAACTAATCGGATTTAAAAGTTTATTTTAGATAAATCATTTATCAAATCAACGGTAGCAATTAATCGGAAGAGTTGACCTTCGTGTAATTATTGCCGAATTCAAATTGTTTTTAAAAAGATAAATCCGTTAGACACTACATTCGACTTAGAGCTAAAAAAAGAGGGTGCTTATTATTATAAGCACCCTCTTTAGTTATCGGTAATTTGCTATAGTTCGACTACACTACACCTTGAGCCAACATTGCTTCCGCCACTTTCACAAAGCCGCCAATGTTTGCACCTTTCACATAGTTAACTTTACCACCTTCTTTGCCATATTTCACGCAAGTATCATGAATATCTTTCATAATTTGGTGAAGTTTGGCATCAACCTCTTCGCTTGTCCAATTTAAGCGATTACTGTTTTGAGTCATCTCTAATCCCGAAACAGCAACACCTCCGGCATTTACAGCCTTTCCTGGAGCATAAATACAATGAGCAGAAAGATACTCCATCGCCTCGGCGGTGCAACCCATGTTCGACACTTCCGCCAACATTAAGCTACCATTTGCCACGATTTGTTTAGCATCTTCAAGGTTCACTTCATTTTGAGTAGCACAAGGCAAAGCGATATCAACTTTTTGTACCCAAGGTTTTTGTTTAGGGAAGAATTTGGCACCATACTTTTCGGCATAGGGAGCAACAACATCGTTATTACTATCGCGAAGTTCAAGCAAATAGCTTACTTTATCGCCTGAAATTCCGGCTTCATCATAAATATAGCCATCGGGACCAGAAATAGTTACAACTTTACCTCCAAGCTCGTTAATTTTCGTGATAGCACCCCAAGCCACGTTTCCAAAGCCTGAAACGGCGAAAGTTTTACCTTTAATTTCCTGACCTAACTCTTCCAACATATGACTTACAAAATATACCGCTCCGAAACCTGTTGCTTCGGGACGAAGAATACTTCCACCCCAAGCTAAACCTTTACCAGTGAGTACACCTGTAAACTCATTTCTAATACGTTTATATTGACCATAAAGGTAGCCAATTTCACGACCACCCACGCCAATATCGCCTGCGGGGACGTCGGTGTTTGGTCCGATGTGACGTTGAAGTTCTGTCATGAAACTTTGGCAGAAACGCATGATTTCATTGTTTGATTTCCCTTTTGGGTCGAAATCAGAACCACCTTTACCACCACCCATCGGAAGCGTTGTTAAGCTGTTTTTAAAGGTTTGCTCGAAACCCAAAAACTTAAGAATCGACAAAGTTACAGTGGGGTGAAAGCGAAGACCACCTTTATAAGGACCAATTGCGGAGTTAAATTCCACACGATATCCTCTGTTGACTTGCACGCCTCCATTATCATCAATCCAAGGCACTCTGAAAATAATAGTGCGTTCAGGTTCACACATACGCTCTAAAATTTTCTCTTTTTGATAACGTGGATTCTTTTGGTAAAGATCCCAAATTGTACCTACTACTTCTTCAACCGCTTGGTGAAATTCAACTTCCCCAGGCGTGCGAGCTTTCAAGCTCTGAATAAATTCTTTCATGTCTGTATGCATAGCATCCATTTTTAAAATTTAGAACACTTGTTTTATGGTTTATTGCGCCAAGTTCGGAAAGGAAATCGAGAAAACAAAACAAAATTCAATTTATTCTTGTACTTTTGTTTTCAACATAAAAACAATAAAGTTTCAAAAATGAAGAAAGCAGAGATTTATACTGAAAAAGGTTTAATGAAAGTGGAGTTTTTTGAGAAAGATGCTCCTAGAACGGTGGAAAACTTTTGCAAATTGGCAAATGAAAAATTTTATGATGGATTGACATTTCATCGCGTAATTCCCGATTTTGTAATTCAAGGAGGTTGCCCAAACGGAACTGGAGCAGGTGGACCTGGATACAAAATTAATTGCGAGCTCGATGGAGAAAATCAATATCATGATCGCGGTGTTTTGTCGATGGCTCATGCAGGCAGAAACACAGGTGGTTCTCAATTCTTCATCTGCCACAACAGAAGCAACACACAGCACTTAGATAGAAATCACACTTGCTTCGGAAAAGTATACGAAGGATTAGATGTGATTGATGACATTCGTCCGGGTGATAAAATCGAAAAAATTGTAATTATTGAAGAATAGTCCCCTCAAACAACACACCCACTTAATAAAGACATTATAAAGTGGGTGTGTTTATTTCTTTTCCTTTAGCAACCTATTCCTTCTTCAACTCCTAAAAGGGAACTTCCAATTGAAAATCCCAGCACAAAAAAGCTCATCTATTTCAATTTTTTTGATTGCATTAGGCTCGAAGAATTATGATTTCGATTGATAAGTAAAAAAAAATACAAATTTTTCGCTCTTTCTTTTGGAAGAATAAAGAAAACATCTATATTTGCATCGCTTTAGGATTAAAACTAAGGAAAGTTCTTAAAAAAATTGCGAGAGTAGCTCAGTTGGTAGAGCACAACCTTGACAATGGTGTGGTCGCGGGTTCGAATCCCGTCTCTCGCTCCAAAATAGGATGCCCGGATGGTGAAATCGGTATACACGTTGGACTTAAAATCCAATGACCATTGCGGTCGTGCGGGTTCAAGTCCCGCTCCGGGTACTCATTTTGCGAGAGTAGCTCAGTTGGTAGAGCACAACCTTGCCAAGGTTGGGGTCGCGGGTTCGAATCCCGTCTCTCGCTCTCGGAGAGCAAAAGCCACTTCAATTTATTGAAGTGGCTTTTTTATTTATATGAAGCGCACAAAACAAATTTAGGCGTGCTGCGCACAATTGAGATTACGGATCACCTGGTTTGAACGGATTATAGAGACAATATCTGTGTCATATTTCTAAAGTTGTTGTAGATTTGTTGTAGGTATAAAAAGAAAAGAGACTCACAATTTCTTGTAAGTCTCTTTATTTTCAACTGTCGGGATTACTAGATTCGAACTAGCGACCCCACGCCCCCCAGACGTGTACTCTAACCGGACTGAGCTAAATCCCGATAAACCAATTTTAAAAATAAAAGACCCACACTATGTAGGTCTATATTAGTCGGGATACCAGGATTCGAACCTGGGACCCCCTGCTCCCAAAGCAGGTGCGCTAACCGGACTGCGCTACATCCCGAGAAAATAATTTTATCAAAAAAAGATTTACATCATGTAAACCTCTTCAATTGTCGGGATACAAGGATTCGAACCTGGGACCCCCTGCTCCCAAAGCAGGTGCGCTAACCGGACTGCGCTACATCCCGAAATTCAGAGAATGTGCGGAGAGAGGGGGATTCGAACCCCCGGTACAGTTACCCGTACGTCAGTTTAGCAAACTGGTGGTTTCAGCCACTCACCCATCTCTCCAAAACAATTCAAATAAAAACAATTTTATTTATTCCTCTGAACGTGGGTGCAAATATACGGCTCATTTTTTAATTTGCAAACATTTTACATTGAAATTTGAAATATTTTTATTTGCCTATTCAAATTGATATGACATCACACTTCTTTTTTGACGATTAATTATTTATCTTTGCTCTCCATGATTACAAATAGACACACCCAGCTAGCTTTATTAGTTCCCCTATCCTTATTTACACTGGGATTAGGTTTGCAATCTTTCTTTGGATACTTCCCATTGCATTCGATTGCCTATCCGATAAATGTAATGGCTATCGTTTTAATTCTTTCAGCCTCTGTTTCGTGTTGCGCCTTGCTCCCTAAGCATCCTTTGGTTGTTTTTCTTGCCTCAGGAAAAGCTGCCATTTCTGCTTTAATATTCATCGGCATACTATGCTTCATTTTGGGATTTACTCATCAGAACAATCATTCGCACGATATTGCCTTTCAACTCGGATGGCGAAATCTCACCCACTACTACCCTTTTGTTTTAGCATATCTATTTCTCATCATCACCTTGTGCTTTGCCACTATCAGAAGGTTCAAGTGGGAATTTTCGGTGCATAAGCTCGCTTTCTTTCTGAATCATGCCGGCTTATTGCTTGTTCTCATGTCAATCGGATTTGGTGCATCCGACCGATTAGATTTAAGGGTTAGCCTACTTGAAAACTCAAGCTGTTCCGATGCTCTTTCCCTTGATGGAGAAAACCACCAATTACCGTTTGAACTTGAACTTCTCGATTTTCAAATGGAAAACTACTCACCAAAGTTGGGCATCATTGAAATGAGTTCACAAAACTTTCTACCTATTGATGTTCCCGAATTTTACGACATCGACAGCGCTTCATCATCATTTTCGCTTCTTGACGAACAGTTTGAAATTTTACAATACTTAGAACATAGCGAGCGCTCCGATTCCACCAATTATACTTCTTCAACAAACCAACATTCTCCTCCAGCTATAAAACTACGCACGGGGAAGCACGAAAGTTGGGTGAGTTATGGCAGTAGCCCTGCTGATAGTCGAATCATGCCGATTAGCAACCATCGAGCTATTGTGATGTTGAAACCCGAAGCTCGTTCATACTGCTCCTTGGTGAAAATATCGAAAGAATTTGCCACATTCGAGCAAACAATTAAAGTGAATCACCCAATTCACATCGGAGCTTGGTCAGTTTATCAATCGAGCTTTAAAAAATCCGACGATGAGCGATTTCACAGCATCTTTCAGCTTGTTTACAATCCTTGGAAAATACTCACTCAAATAGGCTTCTTCATGCTCATCGGTGGTGCAATTGGTTTATTTTGGGGCACAAAAAAAACGCACTCATGAATTGGTCCTTATATCCCTATTTTCTTCTTCCTGCAATTGTCTTTTGGCTCACTGGCGGCATTGCTGCTTTACTCAAAGGCTATTGGCAAAGAAAATCTTCCCTGCTTTTTCTGCTAGGTACGCTCATCATGCTTTCTTTTGCGCTTTTGCTTTGGGCAGAAATGGGCAGAGCACCCTTGCGAACAATGGGCGAAACTCGACTATGGTATGCCATCTACATTAGTGTTGCTGGGTTCTTTGTTCACCATCGTTGGCACTACCACTGGATGCTTTCATACGCTGCTCTCATGGCTATTGTCTTTTCACTGCTCATTTTCTTCATGCCCGAAGTACAAAACAAGAACTTAGCTCCTGCTCTTCAGAGTTTTTGGTTTGTTCCGCATGTGTCCGTATATATAATATCCTATGCGTTACTGGCTGTATCGATGATTATGGCTTCTCAACGACTTTGGCACATGAATGTGGCTGAAACTTCTAATCCCGACTTCTTTCATCGGCTCGACAAGATGGTTTATGTGGGTGTTGGATTCTTAATTCTTGGCTTGGTGATGGGCGCACTTTGGGCAAATGAAGTGTGGTTCAATTATTGGTCGTGGGACCCCAAAGAAACATGGGCATTTATTACATGTATATTTTACACACTCTACATTCACCTTCGAAAAACCAATCCTCGACGAGAAAAACTAGCTTTGTGGCTACTCATTTTTGCCTTCATTTGCCTACTCATCACTTGGAAAGGGGTGAATTATCTTCCGTCTGCCAAAGCTAGCATGCATAGTTACAATTAAGTTGTCATGGATTTCATTTTTAAAATAACCCCATATTCAAATGAAGGTCTTCTCAAATGCTTTTGCTCATTTCATTGATTTAATTCTCCCTCGCCATTGCATTTGTTGCGAATGTAAGCTTCTCTTTGAGGAGAAATTTATCTGCACCTCTTGCCTATTTCTTATGCCTCTTTCTAAAGATTGGGAAATAGCCAACAATAGCTTGAAACTTCATTTAGAAAAGCGAATTCCTGTGGAACTAGCAGCCTCATTATTGAATTACGATTCTCAGAGCAAATATCATCGGATTCTTCACCTGCTTAAATATAAAAATAGACCTGAAATTGGCAACTACTTTGGTGAAATATTAGGACGATTCATCATGAGCAATCCCGATTTCATGCACGCCGATTATATTTGCCCCGTTCCTTTGCACTCCAAAAAACTAAAGAAAAGGGGCTACAATCAAAGTCTTCATTTGGCACAAGGAATAGCTAAAAGTACCGGCATTCCGCTCAATGATAGCAACTTGATTAGAACCATCAACACCTCTTCGCAAACTAAGAAAGGACAAAGAGAACGCCAAGAAAACTTAATTGGTGCTTTCCACTGCATTGATCCTGATATCTTTCAAGATAAACACATCATTCTAGTCGATGACATTGTTACCACCGGATCAACCATTGCAGCCTGTGTTTATGCCATTCTCCCTAAAAGCAATGCTCGAATTAGTGTGCTAAGCATGGGAAGAGTTGGCAACTAGAACATGAACATGAACATGACTATCGCCTATAGTCATTCTGTTTAGCCCACTCCGTGAGTGAGCACGGTTTTCAAACCGTCTTCCAAACGAAGTTCTGCAATCTCAATACCATTTTCTCGCAAAGCAGCTGTGAATCCTTCATTCATCATTCTTCCTGCCGATAGCGGAAACTCCATCAGTAGGGGAATGCTATCTTCTGCCGATGGATGATGATAGAACTTTAAACAGCTTTCCAACTTCATGGATAGGTATATTCTGCATGCCATGGGACGAGCCGGATAGGCACTACACGACTCATCGATGAGCAACGGACAGGCTTCCTTATGATTCAACACGGCTTCTTCACTCAATGACTCGGTGTGATGATACTTCGTGATGGCTGCATTCTTAACTGCCTCTCGCTGTTTGGGAGTAAATTTCTTTTGCATGAAGTTCGACAATAAGTGGAACTCATAGGAATTAGCATAAACCGCCTGATAGCAACAAAAACCACAGCCCTTCTTGCAATCAATATTAACGCCCTGACGTGAGGCGTGCTGCTCAAGCATCGTAATTAATTCATCAACCGACTTGAGCATGGTTCGCACGCAATCTAAAAACTTCTTTTCATCGTTTCTAACTCTAGCCGCTTCTTTTCCTAAGCGAAAACCATCGTTATAAAAAGCCTGTTCATGCTCATTGAGCTGCTTTTCACTCATGCACTACAATTTTATAATTTGAACCTGACTCAACTCACTTTCATTGTTAAAACGATCGAGAACCGCAATTTGAACTTTGTAATTCTTCCTTCTACCTGGAGGATTTTCCTTAACTTTAAGACTCGTTTCGGTTGTTACCATGTAGATATTGTTCGCATTATTTCTATCGAGCTTCTTACCTTCCTCGCAATAATAAATCACGTAGCGAAGTGGCTCATCGCTCCTATTTTTATACTCTGGAGCTAACCACATGATTTTCTTCTTGAGCACCGTGAAATCTTTAACTGCACTCGGAGCCTCGCCATCAATCCATGTCATCGGAGGAATCAATGCGGTGTAATCATATAGCTGATTTTGAAGCACTTTCTGCAAGCCTAGCAAATCACGATTAAAATGCTTCGCACTGTAAAAGGCACTTCCCAAAATGTTGGGCGTGGTGCGTGTGAGGTGAATTTGATAGGGAATTTGCTTTGAATCTTTCCAGCCAACACTCGTTGAATTTGCATCTACCTTATAGAGCGCATGACCAACATAAATGGCTCTCCCGAAACTATACTGACTCCACCAGTCGATAAGCGTTTTATAATCGGCAGCTGTATTTCCAAGCTCCCAATAAATTTGAGGCGTTAAATAATCAATCCAACCATTCTTCAACCACTTCAACACATCGGCATAAAGATGATCATAATTAGTTACTCCTGCTCGTGTTTGCGAACCAGCACTATCCGAGGCAATGTTTCTCCAAACTCCAAAGGGACTAACTCCAAACTTCACATAGGGCTTAGTTTCTTTAATAGTCTTTGCTAAAAGTGTTATCGCTTCATCTACCTGAAATCTTCGCCAACTGGCTTTCTCCGACTTTGCAAAGCCGCGCGAATTTTGAACAAACTGTGCTTCATCGGGAAAATCTTCTTTACCCGCAGGATAAGGATAAAAATAGTCGTCAATGTGAATAGCATCAACCTCATATCGTGAAACAATATCACGCACTATTTCTGCTATATATTCGCGAGTTTCCGATAGTGCCGGATTTAAATACAGTTTATTATCATACTTCACCACCCATTCCGGATGACGGAAAGCTACACTATTGCGTGATATTTGCTCCGTTGCACTCTGTGCAACTCGAAACGGATTTAACCAAGCGTGAAATTCTAATCCGCGCTTGTGCGACTCTTCAATCCAAAAGGCCATCGGGTCATAGCCAGGCGACTGACCAGGTGTTCCGGTAAGATATCTTGACCAAGGTTCAAAAGGCGATTCATAAAAAGCATCGCAGCAAGGACGTGCTTGAAAGATGATCGCATTCATACCATTTTCAACTAGCATGTCGAGCATTTGAATGGCTTCTTTTTGCTGATCTTTAACCGACAAACCGGGCTTCGAGGGCCAGTCGATGTTATTAACGGTTGCTACCCAAGCTCCACGAAATTCATATTTTGGTTTAGGCGATTGTGCAAGTGAAACCTGTAAGCTCAGGGATAGGCACACAAGGAAGGCGAAAATTTTTCTCATCTACTTTTTAAATTGATGGCGCAAAGTAAACACTTTTCATTGAAAATTACTACTAACCCACACGTTCACCGCCTCATTTCTTAAACTTTTAGCTCCTCTTTGCAAAGTTTCGCCAATTTTTCAGCTGCCTACAATTGAATTTCAAATTGAACTCTCCCCATGAAACTGTTCCTTCCTCTTCCATAAAGTAAACTTGAAAAATCGGCCTGCCATTTCAACTTGTGCTCAACCAAATAGCGCGACAAAGCTACTGTGGCCAAACGCTTGGCATTATTCTCATAGGTGTTGTGATTGAAATAAACTTCCGAATATCGCCAACTAAGCTCCCAATTGGTACGAAACAAATATCCCGCTTGAACATTATAAGCATCGCCTTCGGGCACCGTATAGCCCGCTAGCGATCCATCACTATTCAGGGCAATCGGCGATTGGGCTCCTCGATGCGCATATTCAGCCATGAATGAATATCGACGATACCGCAAAACCGCATCAATGAATATGTTAGTCATGTCGGTTTGATGAAAACCCACATCATTAATCATGTACTTACCCAGCTGACCATTCGTCCGAACCGCATCATCATTGAAATTATACGTAAATCCAAGCAACAATTTCGGATAAAACTCAAGCCCAAACGACGAGCCGTTGTAATCACCATTATTTATAAACTCGCCCAATGGAAGCACTTCAACACGCGCCGCATAGTTCAATCCACCTTTATTTCCCGTGGTCGACCCTCCTCCTTCGCCTTGAGTGAGCGAAAAAATATCGCGAACCACCAAACGATTCACACCCTTAAACGAGTGACTGAACATTAGTCCCAAATCGCGGTCGATATTCATTGTTGAATTCAAAATAGACCGATCAACAAACTGCATATTCCCCGAAGAAAGCATCCGTTCCACATTACCCGGAAGCTTAAACTGACCAAACTTCAGCTCCGTGTTGGGCAGAAAGTTCCAACGAATATACGCATCATAAACCATTCCCGTGTTTACCGTATTGTCGGCATTCAAGCCCACCAAATCTTGTTCCGAAAAACCCAACTGCAAAAAATAGTGCAGCTTGGGCGAATAGGCAAATCCACCTAGTTTCAACCGTATCCTGCGCGGAGTAAAAGTTGAACTCATATCGGTCGTGCCATCTTCATAGCGATTAATACTTGTTGAAGCTAAAAACTGCATGCGAGCCGATAGCTTCACACTCCACGTGCTATCGCGATCAACCACATTAATTATCCCCTTCCCAAAAGGCATCTTTTTCACTTCTTGAGAAATCAATGCATTTGACGGCAATAAATAAATCAACAAAACCAACACGAAACAACGATAGAACCCATTCATATACTTCTTCTTTACAAACTCAAACCACCAAATATACACCATTTAAATAGGAAAAGAAAATTTATTTCAACATAAAAGCAATTTCAAAAACATTTCCAAAATTCTCCTCCATAAATATGAACCACAAAAAATCATAAATCAACAAATCAGACACTAATTAACAAAAAAAGAGGATATCCAAGACATCCTCCTTTAATTAAACGATTTATCAACAACAGTTGCTCCTTAAAAATTCACACTCAAACCAGCACCAAACAATTGTTTAAACTGAATGCGTGGAGCCAACTTGCCATCTTTCTCAATTTCAATATCATCATCATAAATTAAGTTAGTAGCCAAATTAGCCGACAGCCACTTGTTTACTTTCATGCTAATGAGCATGTTCCATGTAATATCGATATTTTCAGGATTTTCCAAATAATTAGAGAACAGCGTCAAATCGGTTGCCAACTTCACATTCTCCATCAAATTAATGTTCAACGACGCTTTCGCCATAGCTCCGAGCTCTGCACGCATCTTATCGCCAGGAGTAACACCAAAATTACCAGCATCCGAAAGCGTTTCATCGAGCACAAAAGTAGTCTTCGCGTTGAGCGGCGAAATGAAAGCCGAAAACTTCTCGCTTGGCTTATAATCCATACCGAGTGCCAAGTTCAAATAAGCAGGCGCCATGAATCTTGAAATCGCATGCTCCGTGTTCGGATAATTATATCCGTTTGAAAACTGCGTGTTGAAACCCATGAGTGCCGAATAATACCAACTTTTCACCGCCTCATAGCCCACTTTCGAACTAATATCTAGCTTATCTTCCGACTTCGTTGTTTCGCCACCCTCTTCATTCAACAAACCATAACCAATGTTTAAAGCATTATCCCAAATCCACTTATCCTTCTTGTAATTCGCATTGGCATTTAGCAAAAAAACACCCGCCACCGAGCTCTTTCCCCCTGCTGCCCAGTTTGTTAACGAAACCTGACTAAAATTCAACGACGCCGATCCATTATACTTCCAATAAGTCGTGTCTTGCGCCGTTTCCGCCACTGCCAACATGGGCAGCATAAACAATAATAATACTAACTTTTTCATGTGTGTTTTGTTTTTTAGTAATAAATTGTTCCATCGAACAACTCTCTTCATTTAAAATTCGCAACAAAGATACGATAAAATTACCAACAAATCCAAGCCTTAACATTTATCACAGCATTTCTTTCCCTTCCAAAATCATGCCCACACGCCAAAATCATTCCTTTCTTTCCTTTTCGTGGGGGTGCCGGCAGTCCTCCCTGCCTCAATCCCTGCCCTGCCGTCGCGCTTTCCGCTACAATCTTTTAAGGGGGCGAGAACCAAAGCCCCCTTAAAAGGATTTCCGCTGCAATCGCTCACCCTGCTGCGCACAACACAAGCTCAGATATAGTTCAACCGACCAAATTAATCAGCAATAAATGCTGACAACACGACTTTGTTTGTCGTTTGATGGCAAAACAACAACAACGTAAATCATCACAATTATACTTGCTTAACCCGTTGGCGGAAATAAATCAGCGCATTTTTAATCCGATAGCTTATCATTAGGCTTATACCGAACAAAATTCATAGCTAAAAGACTTCTTATTACATTATAACTT
>JBKEAC010000105.1:0-23138 GCA_047971925.1 Mangrovibacterium sp. | reverse complement strand
TAATTGAAAGTGAAAAAGTGCAAGTAACTAGCCAAATTTTGAGCTTTTAGTCGTTTGAAACAGCAAATTTCATGCTTTCCGAACTGCGGAGGAACGCCATTGCACTTGTGCAGATGCGTTCCTAAGTAGTTAGAAACGCCAAAGGAGTCGTGCAGATGCATTCCTAAGTAGTTAGGAATGCCAAAGGAGTCGTGCAGATGCATTCCTAAGTAGTTAGGAATGCCAAAGGAGTCGTGCAATTGCATTCCTAAGTAGTTAGGAACGCCAAAGGAGTCGTGCAATTGCGTTCCTAAGTAGTTAGGAACGCATATGTTCTTGTGCAATGACGTTCCTAAGTAGTTAGGAATGCATATGTTCTTGTGCGCTGACGTTCCTAAGCAGTTAGGAAAGCGATGTAAGTAGTGCGCTGACGTTCCTAAGCAGTTAGGAAAGCGATGTAAGTAGTACGCTGACCTTCCTAAGCAGTTAGGAAAGCGATGTAAGTAGTGCGCTGACGTTCCCGAGCAGTTGGGAAAGCGATGTAAGTAGTGCGCTGGTATATAATGAATGCGTTCAGCTTAATCACTTTGTGCAATTTGACTTATACAATCTGATTAGTACACAATCATCATCAAAGAGCATGAACAATTGATTATAAACGTTCTAAAGCAAGAGGTATATACGAACTAATCGATGGATATTTTTTTCAAGAGGTGAAATAATTTTGTATTTATATTGTACTAAGCCGTATTTTAGGAAAGACATCTTTTCATTTAAAGCTCAATCATGATTAAACAGATTAAAAATGCACTGATTTAATTCTTCCAAGAGGTAAACCAACATAGCTCTATCATACTGTTCTTCAAAAGTAAAGCAAATACAATCGATTGTAATTGGCTAATTACAAGTTTTCAACTACCTTTGCACGCTAACATTTAGAAATTAAAATCAAAACTTTATAACCAATGAAGCAAATTCAATTATGTGTTATGCTTGTTGCTCTCCTATTAAGCAACATCGCAACCTATGCCATTCAAGATGAAAAAAAATGGGCAGAAATTTACGAAACAATTGCCAACATCAACGAGCCTAACTTCCCTGAATCAAACTATTACATCAATGATTTTGGAGCTATTGGTGATGGAAAAACACTAAACACCAAAGCTATTAATAAAGCAATTGAAATTTGCAGTGCCAACGGTGGAGGGAAAGTCATTGTTCCCAATGGCGTTTTCCTAACTGGAGCGATACACCTGCAAAACAATGTCAATTTGCACCTTACTGAAAACGCGATCTTAAAATTTTCAACAAATCCGGCAGACTTCCTCCCCTTAGTACACACACGATGGGAAGGTAATGATGTGATGAACTATTCGCCACTAATTTATGCCAACGGACAAACCAACATTGCCGTAACAGGCAAAGGCACACTCGATGGATCGGGAAGCAACGAGGCTTGGTGGCCTTGGAAAGGGAAAACAGATTACGGCTGGAAAGAAGGCACTCCAAGTCAACTCGATAAAGGTGTTGGTCGGGAAGCACTCGATGCTTGGGAAAAATCGGAAACACCGCTATTTGAACGTCGTGCTGGCGATGGCTACTACTTACGTCCTCAATTTGTGAGCGTGATTAACTGCTACCGATTTCTTTTAGAAGATGTAAAAATCATCAACGCACCTTTTTGGGTAGTGAATCCAATCTTAACCAAAGACGTAATTGTGCGTGGAATTCACATTGAAAGTCTCGGACCAAATTCCGATGGCTGCGACCCTGAATCATGTAAAAACGTACTGATCGAAAACTGTATCTTCGACACCGGTGATGATTGCATTGCTCTAAAATCGGGAAGAAACTCCGATGGACGAAAACCTAATGTGCCGGTTGAAAATGTGCTCATCAGAAATTGCAAAATGCTAGAAGGACATGGCGGAGTTGTGCTAGGAAGCGAAATATCGGCTGGGAGTATCAACATTTTTGCTGAAAATTGCGAAATGAGTAGCCCCGACCTCGATCGAGCTGTTCGCATCAAAACCAACAGTCACCGCGGAGGTATCATTGATGGCGTTTATATCAGAAACATTGAAGTTGGACAAGTAAAAGACGCTGTGGTTCGCATCAATTGCTCCTATGATTTAGGCGGAGAAGGCGGAGAAGGAAACTACCTGCCAATGGTGCGAAATGTTTATATTTCAAACATCAATGCCGATATGACAGGAAAAACTAAAGCACAATACGGACTTCGACTGATGGGAATTAAAGGTAAGAACTCGGTAGAAAACATTTTCATCAGCAATTGTAATTTTAAGGGCGTGGAAAAAGAAAACGACTCCCAATATATTAAAAATCTACATCTTGAAAATGTGCTAATCAACAACAAGACTGTCAATAAATAAAGACGACTGTTAATGCCTTAATTGCAAAATCAGATAAAATAAAATAAAATCAAAATTTATTACCAAATGAAATTTAAATTCTCAGCCCTCGTGCTTGCTAGCGCTTTTCTAGCCTCATGCAGCACTTCCATTCAACAAACTTTTGAGAACCCAACTTCTCATGATGCTACAGAACTCTTAGTGGAAATCAACTCTCCCGAAGTTCTCGCTCAGGCAAACAGCCTAGCTTCATTTAAATTAATGGACAACAACACCGAACTTGCCTATGAAGCAATATCAAACGGTGACTCTATTGTTAAAATATTAGCTCAAATCAATCTGCCTGCCAATAGTAAAAAAGCAATTACCATTACTGAAGGCACTCCAACTGCTCCCGAAAAAAAGACTCAAGCGGAAATATCTCAAGCTCAAGGAGGAGAATGGAAATGGGTAACTAAAAACAACGGAAACGAACAATGGGAATATCAAGGAACTACTTCGTGGAAAAATGTGAACCGATTGGAAGTTGACGAAAAACACTGGGACCATGGTTTCGACATTCGATATGAAGGTCCGGGTTGGGAATCTGACAAAGTTGGTTATCGTTTCTACCTCGATTGGAGAAATGCCGTTGATGTGTTTGGTAAACGTGTGAACACTCCCGTGCTTCAAAACGTGGGACTCGATGGTTTCGACTCTTATCATGAGCTAGCCGACTGGGGTGCCGATATCATGAAAGTGGGCGATGCGCTAGGTATTGGATCAATTTCTCACTGGGTGAGCGACCACGTGCGCCGAGTTGATAGTGTTGACTCTCACGTTTGCGAAATTGCAGTTGACGGTCTTTTGCAATCAGTGGTAAAAACAACTTACAACGGTTGGAGTTATGATGGCGGAAAAACTGACTTAATTTCAGAATTGACAATCAACGCTGGTAGCTACCTATCGAAATGCCACATTAGCCTTTCAAACCCTATTGATAACATCGCTACTGGAATAATCAAAATGCCAAACACCGAAATTATTCAAGGTGAAAACGGAGAATGGTGCTATTTCGGAACTTTTGGTGTGCAATCTTTAAACAAAGACGAACTAGGATTGCTTGTTCTCTATAAAAAAGCAAACCTACAATCGGTGACAGAAGATGCAAAAAACCATGTCATCATTCTTACTCCTGAAAATCAAGGAACAGAAGTTACTTACTATTTCGGGGCTCAATGGACTCTCGATGCTTCGGGTATTAAAACAACTGAACAGCTAAAAGCCTACGCCGACCAACAAGTGGCATTGCTAAATGCTGGATTGATTAAATAATTGCAATTGAACATTACTCTAAATCGGTTCAAATTCGATTCTAAATCACACAAAAGATCAGTAGGAACAAAGCCTGCTGATCTTTTTTTTTAAAGGTATTCAATTTAAAATTTGCTTTAAAGCACTCCTATTTGTTTCTTTGTAGAATGCAATGTGAAAACCAACCACTCGCACTTCAAAATAAAACTTATTAACAAAAACACTTCCCTTTCCATGAATAAATTAATGACTCTCATCTCCATCTTGTTAATTGCAAACAATGTTGATGCTTTCGCTCAAAATCAGTTCCCACGCGACACAAGCTTTAACATCGAATCAAACTACATTAAAACAAAAAAATATTTTCCTAACACTAGCCCCGTTTCTCCAACCGAAAGCTCTGAAATTCTATCGCTTTATAATCAGATATACCGCACACGAAGCAATCGTACCCTCAGCATGGATATATTTATGCCCAATGCCGAAGAAGACAAGAAATATCCATGTGTTATTTTCGTACATGGTGGCGGATGGCGATCTGGCAGCAAAGAAAACTTTGTCCCGCTAGCGCAAGAACTAGCCAAACTTGGCTATGTAACAGCAAGCGTTGAACAACGCCTTTCGCTCGAAGCCACTTACCCTGCAGCAGTGCACGATGTGAAAGAAGCCATCAGATTTCTAAGGCACAATGCCAACACCTTTCGAATCGACAGCACCAAACTAGCTATCGCTGGTGCATCATCGGGAGCATCAATTGCAGGACTAATGGCAACAACCGGACACATTGCTACGTTCAACGACCCTCAAAGTTGCTATCCGCACACATCGGCAACAGTTCAGGCATTTATTAATATTGATGGAGTAATTGACTTTCGAACACCTGAAGAAATGGGGAGAACTGATGAAGAAGCCAAAACACGACCTGGAACGATCTTCTTAGGAGCAAGCTATAATGAAAATCCCGACCTTTGGACAGAAGCCTCGGCAATCACTTATGCCAACGAGCAAACACCCCCCACGCTCTACATCAATAGCTCGCACCCACGCTTTGCCTATGGAAGGGACGAACTTTTCAAAATACTCAAAAAGAACAACATCTATCATCATCAGCACAGCATAGAAGGTGAAAATATCCCTCATGGATTTTGGCTCGTGCACCCTTGGGCCGATGAAACGCAACAAGAAATATTTAACTTCCTTAGAACCATATTTTAATTATCTATCCTCATGAAATTTTTTAAAATCAACATCGCTCTCCTCTTCATTCTGTTGCTCACATCTTGTCAATCGAAAAACAACGAACAAGAACAATGCTCAAATTCAAAAATTAAAATCTACCTCATTGGCGATTCAACTTGTGCTAATAAATCAGAAAACAAAAGTCCCGAAACTGGCTGGGGAATGGAATTTGGAAAATTCTTTACCGACAGTGCCGAAGTTGAAAATCACGCAGTAAATGGCAGGAGCTCTCGAAGTTTCCGACTCGAAGGACGATGGAACGAACCGATACTCAACAAACTCAAGGCAGGCGACTATGTATTCATTCAATTTGGTCATAACGACCAAAAATTCAAATCGCCCGACAGGTACTCCAATCCATTCACCGGATACCGTGCCAATCTGGAGCAATATGTCGACGAAATTAGAGAAAAAGGGGCCAACCCCATCTTGCTCACTTCAATCGTTAGACGCAATTTCAACGAACACGGAGTTCTTATCGACACGCACGGAGAATATCCTCTTGTGGTTCGCCTTGTGGCGGATGCGAAAAATGTTCCGTTTATCGATTTACAGCTAAGCACAGAAAAATTGGCTATCGAAATGGGACCCGAAAAATCAAAAGAACTATGGCTACATCTCGCTCCTGGCGAACACGAAAACTACCCAACAGGTGTGCAAGATGACACTCATCTAAATCAAAAAGGAGCAGATGCTATCGCTCGAATGGTTGTTGATGAATTAAAAAAACAAAACATTCTAAGCAACTACATTCGATAAACTCGATAGACAAAATTACAAAGTGAACCTTATAAGCTAGTTTAAACATACATGTTTAAACTAGCTTATAAGGTTTTCTTTTTTCCCACACCTGCATTTTCTCGCACCCACTAGGCATTCAAATGAAACAATCAACCAAAAAGCTTAGAACACTCAATTAAAAGAAAGTCAGCTCTTGTTACAAAGCTGATTTGTCTTCAAAATTAGCATTGCTTACATCGAATTAAATATTGCGTATTAGTTTTTTATATACTATTAATTGTAACCTAACAAATGCACATTACAATAAGTCAACAAACATTCTCCATTTGAATAATCTTTTCAATAAGTATAATATATCATCCCCATAAGTAAAACTATATCATTGACACTCAGTAATACTACATTGCTGGTGATTTTAATTTGGTTTTGAAATTATTTTACATCAATAGTGTTAAAATAATTTAAATCGTAAAAATACAAATTCATATTAATTAAACACTTAAGTGTTTTGCGTGTGTTATTAATATGCGTGCCATAAGAAAACATTATACCGCACCATATACTTTTGACTCAACAAAACATAAGAACATTACTACAACTAATTACACAATGAAAAAAAAGAGCTTAAAAGAAACAGACGTTTCAATAAGCATTTCCAAAACAACACAAACTACAACATCAAAAAAAAGCACTATGGAATCACAAGAATTTTACACATCACTTATCGGGCTACAAAAAAATCTTTATTACTTTGCAATCAGCTTAACTAATAGCGAAGAAAAAGCACAAGATCTTACTCAAGAAACAATGCTTAAAGCTTTATCTTATAAAGATAAGTTTCGCGAAGAAACAAACTTGAAAGCATGGTTGTGCACTATCATGAAAAACACATTCATTAATCAATATCGCAAAAACTCTCGCCATATGAATGTCCTTGAAGGTGCAACTAATGAATTTGAAAAGCAGATTGCAGAAACAAGATCATTCCCATCTCCAGATGCATTCTATTCTAGCGAAGAAATCAATAAAAAAATCGATGCTTTAGAAGATGAATTCAGAATCCCATTTACCATGTTTGTTGATGGATTTAAATACAAAGAGATTGCCGATGAGCTAGATCTTCCTTTAGGAACTGTGAAAAGCAGAATCTTTTTAACAAGAAAGAAACTAAGCGAACAATTGCCTGAATATCACTCTGAATATATCAGAAGTGGATCGACACTAGCGTATGCTGAATAAAAAATATTATTGCAAAATTCATTCAGCTCATTAAGAATCGAACAAGCAATAAGCCTTAATCTGTTGGCAGAATTAAATAGTCTTTATTTAATTCTGTCAACTTTTTTTTTGGAGGATAGTGGTAACTGGTGAAACACCTCTCGATAACTATTTTACCAGCGTTTCTGAAAATAGAAATCCACAAAAAAACAACGTCACGAACAAAACCGATAGTAACTCTTAAATCAGAGTTAGCAAATATTTTTAGGGCGAGCCTAAACTTTGCTAAAACCAAATATGAAACGAATAAGCCCACACTTTAAAGGTATTGACAATATCTATTAAGAACTTAAAGAATCAAAGTCAGAGCTAAAATACCTTTGACTATAATGACAAACAGAACTCAATTGGTTCAAATGAAAAAAGTGCACCATTAAACACGCACAATTTGCTTCATGAGAACGTTTCTGTGCAATTAAGAAAACTAAATGATGAAGAATGAATGATAAAATCGCCCAGCGCTAGACTTCTTGCTTAACGGAATAAATCGAAATGTCATTTCATTACAGAACACTCAAAACACAATCAAACAAAGAGATATGCAGTTTTCATTTTCATAAATTCCAGTTCTCACATTGTAAAATTAAGACTCATCACCAAAGCTCTTCTAATTGTAAAGTTCCACTGCATCGAGTAAAAAAGATGACTAACTAGCACAAAACCCTTAAAATTACCAAACAAGAAAGACCTGACAAGTACAAATTGAAGAAATGCAAAATGAAAAACCATGAAGAATGGTTAATTTTATATAGCTTTTTCACCTTTTAAAGAAGCAGATTTAACATTTTTAACGTATAAAACTACTGTATGTCTTTTATCTGCTGTATTTTTACAACCAGAAACATTAACAACAGAAATACATACAAAAAAATGGAACAATCAATTGATATTCGTGGACTAAACGAAAAAATAGAAAGAGAGAGCTCTTTTGTTGATTTGATTAACATGGAAATGAGCAAAGCTATAGTGGGACAAAAACACCTCGTGGAAAGCTTAATGATAGGTTTGCTATCTGGTGGTCATATTTTATTAGAAGGTGTGCCAGGTCTAGCAAAAACACTTGCCATCAACACACTATCCCAATCTATCAGTGCAAAATTTGCTCGCATACAGTTTACTCCCGACTTGCTCCCTGCCGACCTTTTGGGAACATTAATCTACAGCCAAAAAACAGAAGAGTTTCAAATAAAAAAAGGTCCGATTTTCACCAATTTCGTACTAGCCGATGAGATTAACCGTGCTCCAGCCAAAGTGCAATCAGCACTGCTTGAGGCAATGCAAGAACGACAAGTAACTATTGGCGACACAACATTTAAACTCGATGAGCCATTCTTGGTTATGGCTACACAGAACCCTGTGGAACAAGAGGGAACATATCCGCTGCCTGAAGCACAAGTTGACCGCTTCATGCTTAAAGTTGTAATAGATTATCCTAAGCGCGAGGAAGAACGTTTAATCATTCAGCAAAACCTGCTAAAACAATACCCACAAGCTAGCCCCGTTGTAACAATTGAGCAAATTATTAAAGCTAGAAGTGTTGTTAATGAAGTTTACCTTGATGATAAAATTAGCAAATATATTGTTGATATCGTCTATGCTACTCGCGAACCAGAGGCATGCAAACTTGAAAAATATGCCGACATGATTTCATTTGGATGCTCGCCTCGTGCAAGTATCAGCTTAGCTAAAGCAGCAAAAGCCTATGCATTCATTAAACGACGTGGATATGTTATTCCTGAAGATGTGCGTGCTGTTAGTCTTGATGTACTCCGCCATCGCATTGGATTAAGCTACGAAGCCGAAGCTAATAACATTACCACAGAAGAGATTATCACAGAAATCTTAAACACAGTTGAAGTGCCTTAGTCCTTACCTGAGAGAACAGGCAGCTATGATTGGAAATATTTTGAAATATAATTATTCATAGCCCTTTGCTTGAAACTCAACAACAAAAACATCGTTTGAAGCAAGCACAATTGTTGTTTGCTTTAAACGAACTCACTATCGATAGCAATCACCCAAGCTTAACAGAAAAAAAAGCTTGCAGTTCAAAGCTTAAAAAATGGAACATACAGAATTAATAAAACGAGTTCGAAAAATAGAAATCAAAACTCGGGGACTTAGTCGAAACATTTTTGCCGGAGAATATCATTCTGCTTTCAAAGGGCGAGGAATGGCATTCAGTGAAGTTCGCGAATATCAATTTGGCGACGATGTGAGAAACATCGATTGGAATGTTACCGCTCGATACAGCAAACCCTTTATTAAAGTGTTTGAAGAAGAAAGAGAACTAACCGTGATGCTTTTAATTGATGTGAGCGGTTCTCGTAATTTTGGCTCATTTGAAAAATTCAAAAAAAATGTCATTACCGAAATTGCTGCAATACTTTCGTTTTCAGCAATACAAAACAATGATAAAATTGGTGTCATCTTCTTCTCTGATAAAATCGAAAAATTTATTCCTCCATTGAAAGGAAAAACACACACGCTACGAATCATTAGGGAATTAATTGATTTTGAACCGCAAAGTCAGGGAACTAACATTACTGAAGCTTTAAGATACATGACTAATGTAATTAAAAAACGCTGCACTTGTTTTTTAATTTCCGACTTTATTCAGCAAGAAGAAGAACTCGACAAAGCTCTTGCTATTGCAAACAATCGCCATGATTTGGTTGCTTTGCGAATTTATGACGAGCGTGAGGCTGAACTTCCATCAATAGGCATGTTGAAACTAAAAGATGCGGAAACAGGTGAATATATTTGGGTAGACACAAGTAGTAAGAACGTGAGAACTGAATACAAAAAATGGTGGATTGATAGTAGTTCGAAGCTTGATTGGTCCTTAAAGAAAAGTGGTGTTGACTATGTAAATATTAACACAAAAGACGACTATGTGAAGTCATTAATGTCATTATTTAGAAAACGTGGATAACAATGAACACAAAACTGCAATACATTTACGCCATACTAATCATTGTTGCTTGCTCATTCTGGAGTTCAACAACAATCGCACAAGAAATAAAAATCACAGCAAGTGTTGATTCTTCCAATGTCTTAATTGGTGATCAACTGCACTTGAAATTTGAAATTGAACAGCCTAAAGGATTAGAAATATTGCTCCCCACTTTCATCGACACGATTACAAAATCAGTTGAAGTGGCTGAAGTACACCCAATCGATACAATTTCAGAAATAAATGATGATGTTCTTAAATTTGTGCAAGAAATAACCATTCAATCATTCGATACCGGTCGGCAAATTATTCCTGCACAAGAATTTAAATTCCTCATCGATACCGCAGTGCATGTCATTAATAGTAAGCCTGTTCCTTTTCATGTTCATAGCGGATTCAATGTTGATTCTATCAGCGCTCCAATAAACATTAAAAAGCCTTACGAGGCTCCCATCAATTTAGCTGAAGCCTCGCCCTATTTGCTTGGTGCAATTCTGTTAGCGGCAATTATCTTCTTCATTTTCTACTATATTAACTATCTAGCTAAAAGAAAAAAAGAACAAATTGAAGAAGGACCCAAAGACCCTGCCCACATCATTGCACTTCGAGAGCTTGACCGAATAAAAACATCAGAACTTTGGAAAGAAGACGATAGCTCCAAAGAATATTTCAGTGAACTATCGGATGCTATGCGAACTTATGTTGAAAATAGATTTCAAATTAATGCAATGGAATGCACTACAATGGAAATCATGCAGGCTTTCAAAATTCAAAAAGGTTTATTAGACCAAAAGACAAATGATCAATTGAAATCTATCTTAGAACTTGCCGACCTAGTTAAGTTTGCCAAATTCAAACCCAATGCCGATGAGTGTGAGCGGTGTTTATCTTTAGCTTTTCTTTTTGTGAAAGACACAATGACGTTTGAAACAGAAAAGAATAACACTGAAGATGACAGTCATCTCACTGAATCAAAAACTTCAAGCTCAACCGCTGCCAATTCATAACAACTGAACAACTCAAAAAAAACATGATGCCTGGAATAACATATAGAAACCCTGAATATCTTTATTTGCTCTTCGCTCTCATTCCCATGATAGCATGGTACATCTGGCAATTTAAGAAATCAAGTGCTAGTATTCGTTTTTCGTCAATCACTGGCTTCAAAACTATTAGCAAAAGTTGGAAATATTATTTCCGCCATTTGCCATTCATCCTTCAAGTTTTCGGAATAGCTTTACTTATCATTGCTTTAGCTCGACCTCAAAGCTCAAAAAATTGGGAAAGTTCAAATACTCAGGGGATAGATATTGCTATTTCTCTCGATATTTCTACTTCAATGCTTGCTCAAGACTTTTCGCCAAATCGAATTGAAGCAGCCAAAGATGTGGCAACAAAATTCATTGCTGGTCGTCCAAACGATCGCATTGGACTTGTAGTGTTTGCTGGCGAGAGTTTCACTCAATGCCCACTAACAACCGACCATGCCGTGCTTACCAATCTATTCAATCAAATAGAAACAGGAATGATTGAAGATGGTACTGCTATTGGAAATGGACTTGCTACAGCTGTGTCGCGATTAAAAGAGAGTGATGCCGTAAGCAAAGTTATTATTTTGCTCACCGATGGCGATAACAATGCCGGCCAGATTGCACCCGCAACTGCTGCCGAACTTGCAAAAACATTTGGCATCAGGGTTTACACGATTGGTGTTGGAACGATAGGCAAAGCCCCCTACCCTTTTCAAACTCCATTCGGAACTGAATTGCGTGCCGTTGATGTTAAGATTGATGAGGAAGGCTTGCAAAAAATAGCATCAATCACCGATGGTAAATATTTCCGTGCCACCGACAATGAATCGCTTAAAAATATCTATGCAGAAATTGATCAATTAGAAAAATCTAAAATCGATGTGCAAAATCACAGCCGAAAGCAAGAAGAATTCATCAGATTTGCAATTCTTGCAGGACTTGCGCTAATTGTTGCTCTGTTTCTTAAAATAACCCTATTCAGAAATATTCCTTAATCTCAATCGCTCATGGAAATGTTCCGATTCGCACATTCAGAATACCTATACGCTTTAGCCATCATTCCTCTATTAGCTTTCCTATATGTCATTATACGATCTCAACGAAAGAAAGCTTTAAAAAAATTTGGAGAACTAGAAATAGTACAACAATTAATGCCTAGTGTTAGCACCAGCCGACCAATAATAAAATTCAGCTTGTGGATGCTTGCTATATCATCACTAATCATTGCTGCTGCTCGACCTCAATTTGGAAGCAAACTGAACACCGAAAAAAGAGAAGGCGTTGAACTTATAGTCGCTCTCGATGTTTCAAACTCCATGCTTGCTGAAGATATTCAACCTAATCGCCTCGACCGATCAAAAAGAGCAATATCGAGTTTAGTTGACCGCTTAAAAGACGATAAACTCGGACTTATTGTGTTTGCTGGTGATGCCTACACTCAGCTGCCAATTACAGGCGACTACCCATCTGCTAAATTGTTCCTATCATCGGTTAACACCGATATCGTTCCCCGACAAGGAACGGCTATTGGTTCTGCAATTAAATTAGCAATAAATTCTTTTAGCCCTCAATTTGAAGGAAGTAAAGCTATCATTGTAATTACCGATGGTGAAGACCACGAAGACGATGCTATTAATGCAGCTAAAGAGGCTACTGGTTTAGGAATTAAAGTTCACACCATCGGCATGGGACTTCCTAAGGGTGCACCGATTCCGATGAAAACCCAATACGGACAAAAAGAATATCGCAAAGACAAAGAAGGAAATACGGTCATAACAAAACTCAACGAACCCATGTTGCAACAACTTGCTGAAGCTGGTGATGGAATCTATGTTCGAGCCAACAATTCGCAAGTAGGACTCAATGCTATTTTCAATGAAATCGAGAAAATGGTCGATAGCGAAATGGAAAGTCAATCTTATTCTGAATATGCAGAACAATATCAATGGTTTATTGCATTGGCGTTATTGCTGTTTCTTATCGACTTCCTCATTTTAGAACGCAAAAACAAATATCTTAAACATCTTAACCTTTTTGAAAAAAATAAATCAAATTCTGAACTAGCATAATTTCTCTTTTTCAAAAAATTGCTCTAAAAAATAAAAGAATGACAACTAAAACAAAAATACTTCCTACCGCTATTTTAACTGTTACTTTCCTTATTGTAAGCGTAAGTTCTCATGCTCAAAACGAACGAAAATACATTAGAAGTGGTAATAGAATATATGAAAAAGCACTTGCCGATACCACACAAATCGACACTTTAGCATTTAGCAATGCCGAAGTAGAATATCGAAAAGCTCTTGCCAAACGTCCTGATGATTTAAAATGGCAAACCAATTTAGGCGATGCCCTATTCATGCAAGCTAATTTTCCTGAGGCTCAAGAAACTTTTACCAATGTTGCTGAAAATAGCACCGATAAAATGGAGCGCGCTACTGCTTTCTTTAACCTTGGAAATAGTTATTTAGCTCAAAACAAACTTGAGGAAAGTATTGACGCTTATAAAAATGCCTTGAGAAACAACCCTTCTGATTTAGAAGCCAAACACAATTTGCTTTTTGCTATGAAGAAAAAAGACGAACAGCAACAAGACCAAAACAAGGATAATCAAGACCAGAATAAGGATAATCAAGACCAAAACAAAGATAAGCAAGACCAGAATAAGGATAATCAAGACCAAAACAAAGATAAGCAAGACCAAAACAAAGATAAGCAAGATCAAAACAAAGATAAGCAAGACCAAAACAAAGATAAGCAAGACCAGAATAAGGATAATCAAGACCAAAATAAAGACAATCAAGACCCAAATAAGGATAATCAAAACCAAGGCGCTCAACAAAAAATTTCAAAAGAAAATGCCGAGCGCATGTTGCAAGCTTTAGAAAACGATGAGAAAAAGACACAAGAAAAAGTAAAAAAAGCTCAAGCTGCAGAGGCTAAGCAACGAAAAACCGATAAAGACTGGTAAAAAGACTATCTTTGTCCCGATATGCGAAACCCGCATATTATTCAACAATGAATGATAACTCCTAGAAATTATACAAAATGTTCAAAAGATTAATTCTTTACCTCTTCACCCTACTTCCAATATTTTCCTTTGCCGATGAAGTAAACTTCACACTGAGCGCACCCAATGTAGTTTCCATGGGCGAGCAATTTCGATTGGTTGTAGCACTCAATCAAGACGGAAGACCCAATCTTCCTAAACTAGATGGTTTCGACGTTATTTATGGTCCATCAACATCGCAAAGCACAAGTATCCAAATTATCAATGGGAAACGTTCGTCTTCACGTGAATATAGTTACACCTATATTTTGCAAGCAAAAAGCGAAGGTTCATTCACCGTACAACCCGCCACAGTAAAAATCGACAATCAAGAATATAAATCCAATTCACTCAAAATTGAAGTAGTTAAAGGAAATAGTTCTTCCCAAAACAACAACTCTGGATCTTCAAATCAGAATAACTTCAATGAAGCCGAAATGAGTAAAGACGACTTGTTTGCCCGTATAAGCCTAAGTAAATCAGAAGCCTACAAAGGAGAACAAATCATTGCTACCATCAAGCTATATGCAAGCCCCAATGTGCCTATTGCTGGATTTGGCGACGTTTCATTCCCTTCGTTTGAAGGTTTCTTCACACAGGATATCGAAATGCCTCAGCAAATAAACTTTGAAAGAGAGGCATACAACAACAAAATCTATCAAGTTGGTACTATTAAAAAGGTAATTTTATATCCTCAACAAAAGGGTGAAATCAAAATTTCACCGTTCCAAATTGAGTGTATAATTCGTAAAAAAGTAGGTACTTCTCGTGGAGGTCTCTTTGATGGAATGTTCGACAACTACCAGAACATCTCATCGAAAGTTATTAGCAACACCGCTCAAGTTTCTGTGCAAGAAATACCCAGTGCTCCAACTAAATTTGAAGGCGCTGTTGGAACATTGAAAATGAATGCAGCAATTGACAAAACAGAAGCAAAAGCCAATGATGCCATTACGCTAAAACTAACAATTGAAGGCAATGGAAACCTCCGATTAATTAATGCTCCCAAAATAGAATTTCCCGAAGACTTTGAAGTGTATGACCCTAAGAAAAGCGAATCGCTTCGAGCCACTTCTAATGGACAACAAGGTAGCATTACTTTTGAATACCTCATCATTCCTCGATTTGCTGGAAAATACACCATTCCACCGATCGACTTTATTTCGTTCGACCCTTCAAACAAATCCTTTGTAACAAATTCTAGCCAAGCTTTCAATTTAACAATCGATAAAGGCAATGAAGACTATCAACAATCGCTTGTTACCGGAAACACTTCTTCCTTTGCCAACAAAGAAGATGTTAAACTTCTAAGCAATGACATTCGCTACATCATGCAAAACAAATATCAGCTAAAAAAAGCCGATGCCACGTTCTATGGTAGTCTTAATTTTTGGCTCATCTATTTAATATCAACTCTCGCTTTTGTTGTTATTGCTGTTATCTATCGCAAAAAACTAAAAGAAAATGCCGATATTGTTTTGTCGAAAAACAAAAAGGCTAACAAAGTAGCTCAAAAACGTTTGAAACTTGCAGCATCATTCATGAAAGAGCATAAATCAGAAGAATTCTACGAATCTATTCTGAAAGCATTCTGGGGATATCTTGGCGATAAACTAGCTATCCCGATATCAAAACTCACTCGCGAAAACGCCGTGCAATCGCTACAGAAAATGAATGTAAACAATGAACTCATCGAAGAATTTGTAGAAATAATCAAAACCTGCGAGTTTGCTCGATATGCTCCTAGTGCTAGCGATGCGGCGATTGAAGAACTATATGACCGCTCTGCCGATTTAATGGGAAAACTCGACAAACAAATTAAACGATAAATTTAAACTCTGAGAATATAAACCTAGGTCTTCTTTTTCTAAACTCCTAGCAAAAAACAGAAGACTAAATATGATTATATGAAACATCTTTTTCAACTCTTCGTGCTGCTTTGTTTGAGCTGCTCGGCTTTAGCTCAAGAAGCTTTAATTGATAGCGCAAACCAAGATTATATTAATCAAAACTATAATGACGCTATTGAAAAATACGTTCGTGCCATTCATGGCGAAGAACATTCGGCTGAACTATACTACAACGCTGGCAATGCCTACTACAAAAAAGGAGATTACACTCAAGCTATCCTAAATTATGAACGAGCAAAACGTTTGGCTCCTAATGATGAAGATATTCTATTCAACCTCCAAATGGCTAATGCTCATATTATCGACAAAATTCAGCCTCTGCCTCAGGTGTTCCTCGTTCGATGGTGGAATGGACTCATAAACACCTTTCAAGTTGATCAATGGGCCAGACTTGCAACCTGCTGCTTTGTGACCTTTTTAATCGGTCTCGGATTTTATTTGTTCAGCCAGTCGTCGCGCAATAAACGCATCGGATTTGGTATAAGTATTTTTACGCTATTAATTTCAATTATTAGCCTTAACTTTGCCGCAACACACAAAAAAGATCTCAATGAACATCGTCAGGCTATTATCATACAGCCCACTGTTACTGTGAAATCTTCACCATCAGAAGGCGGAACTAGCTTGTTCATCATTCATGAAGGCTTAAAAGTGGAAATTAAAGAAGAATTAGGAAGCTGGCTCGAAGTGCGTCTCGACGATGGAAATCAAGGATGGCTTCAAGCAAACAGCCTAGAAAGAATATAATCTATTAAATAAAAGAAAATGGCTTACAACTTACTCAAAGGAAAACGAGGTATTATCTTCGGAGCTTTAAATTCAGAATCAATTGCTTGGAAAGTAGCAGAACGCGCTCATGAAGAGGGGGCTGTGTTTACGCTATCGAATACATCTATGGCACTACGCATGGGCGAAACACAAAAACTAGCCGAAAAATGCGGAACTTCTGTTATTGCTGCCGATGCTACAAATGTGGAGGAACTTGAAAACTTAGTAAAACAATCCATGGAAGTTCTTGGTGGAAAAATCGACTTCATCCTTCACTCTATCGGAATGTCGCCCAATGTGCGCAAAGGAAAAGAATATAGCGACCTTAGCTATGCTTTCTTAAACACTACTCTTGATGTTTCTGCCATATCTTTTCACAAAGTATTGCAAACTTGCTACAAACTCGATGCTATAAATGAATGGGGTTCGGTTGTTGCTCTTAGCTACATTGCTGCTCAAAGAACATTCGATGGTTATAACGATATGGCTGATGCTAAATCATTGCTCGAATCAATCGCTCGTAGCTTTGGATACACCTACGGTAAAGAAAGAAAAGTACGTGTGAACACTGTTTCTCAATCACCAACTATGACTACTGCCGGAAAAGGGGTGAAAGGTCTCGACCGCCTATTCGATTACGGTGAGCGCATGTCGCCACTTGGCAATGCCGATGCCGATGATTGTGCAGACTATTGCATCACGTTATTCTCCGACCTTACTCGCAAAGTTACCATGCAGAACCTATTCCACGATGGAGGTTTCTCATCGGTTGGTATCAGCGAAATGGCATTGGCTCAATATGAAAAAGGGCTAGACGACTAATTTCTCAATGACCTCAAAAAAAAGAAAGGCTTTCCATCTTCGGAAAGCCTTTCTTTTTTTTAGAAACAAGCTATTTCTATTGCATGACGTTCGGAAAATTGAATACCAATTAAATCAATCCACTCCTTGTTGCTTTTTAATATCACCAATGGTAGTCGCTCTTAAATTAACCTTAGTTGCCGGAACTCCCAATTGCAGCAAATAAACCATGGCTTCCTGATGGCGATTCGTGTAAGCAAAATCAAGAGCTGTTTCCCCATCAACATCTACTGCCATCACATCTGCTCCTGCATCCTTCAACAACTGCATGTTTTCAACCAAGCCTTCACCTGCTGCAAACAGAAATGGAGTCCAATTTTCAACACTATCGGCCAAATTAAAATCTCCTCCCGCATCAAGAAGCAATTTCACCATTGCTGGCGATGGCGATGTACTCGCAAACATCAGCGCATTGCGATTCAAATCATTAACCAAATTCACATCGGCTCCCTCTTTCAATAAAAGCTGTGCCACCTCCATGTGACCATTAAATGCTGCATACATCAAGGCCGTTGTGTTATCCTTATCTCGCGAATTAACATCAAATTGCTCTAAATCTTTTTTAATCACCTCTAAATTACCATCAAGTGCAGCCTGAAAAAACTCATCCGAAGCACCTTGCTTTGATTTGCTTGAAGCCCCACACGAGGCAAGCATAAACGTTGTCATTAAAATGACCAAAAACGAAAAAAAATTCTTCATATCTTTTAACTTTAAGTTGAGAACTAAACCACTACTATCTTTAGGGGACTTCTAAAAATTAGTTTTAAATTGGGAAAGCTGCTAAATACAGCTGTTGTTCATTTTGTTTTCTGAAAGTGTCTTTTGCACTAATTTCTTAAATCCGACGCATTGCAATGCGCCACTACAATCCCTCATAAAATCAAAATGACCTAACAGCTAATTTTTAGAAGACCCCTCTACATTTATATTCTAATTACAAAGAGAACTTCAAATAAGAAACTTTAATTCGGCAATTATCCAAACCCCATTACCACTCATTTCCTGAAATTCACTAAATAAACCATCTATTCCAAATATCTCTTTTTCCACCACAACTTCAAACGCTCTAAAACCTTTTGCTCAGTGGCATTTTTCTGTGGCTGATAAATCTGTTGCCCAACAATTTCTTTAGGCAAAAAATCTTGCTCAACAAAATTTCCCTCATAGGCATGCGAATATTTATAACCCTTGCCATATCCCAACTGCTCCATTAATTTAGTTGGCGCATTGCGAATATCGAGTGGAACAGGCAAATCGCCCGTTTGTTCCACCAACTGCAATGCATAATTTATAGCCTCATAGGCTGAATTACTTTTCGGCGAAGTAGCTAAATAAATTGCACACTCCGATAGAATAATTCGAGCCTCTGGCATTCCAATCTTGTGCACGGCATCGAAGGTTGATTGCGCCAATAATAAAGCATTCGGATTAGCCAATCCCACATCTTCAGCCGCTGATATAATCATGCGGCGTGCTATAAATTTCACATCCTCTCCGGCAGCTAGCATCCTAGCCAACCAGTAAACCGCCGCATCGGGGTCGGAACCTCGCACACTCTTTATAAATGCCGAAATGACATCATAATGCATCTCACCATCTTTATCATATTGGCGCGGACTGCTCTGCAAACGCTCAACCACCTTTTCATTGGTAATCGTAACATCGTCGCTCTCCTCCGCATTGAGCACCACCTCAAGAACATTAAGCAATTTTCGAGCATCGCCTCCCGAAAATCTCAACAATGCCTCATGCTCTTGCATGTGAATTGTTTTCTTCCTCAAAAGCACATCTTTTGTAAAGGCAATCTGAAGAAGCTGCAATAAATCATCTTTCTCTAAATGCTTCAACACATAAACCTGACAACGAGAAAGCAAAGGCGAGATCACTTCAAAAGAAGGATTTTCTGTTGTAGCACCAATCAATGTAACAATTCCCTGCTCAACAGCTCCCAACAATGAATCTTGCTGAGACTTACTGAATCGGTGAATCTCATCAATAAACAAAATTGGATTGACCGAATTGAAAAATGTTTGATTCTGTGCTTTGGCAATCACTTCACGAACATCTTTCACTCCCGAATTAATCGCACTCAAAATATGAAATGGTCGATTGAGCGTGTTAGCAATAATTTTTGCCAAAGTTGTTTTTCCAACTCCCGGTGGCCCCCACAAAATCAACGAAGAAATATTCCCCGAATCAATCATGCGACGCAACACCGCTCCTTCACCAACCAAATGTTGCTGACCAATATATTCATCTAAATTTCGAGGTCGTAATCGCTCGGCTAAAGGTGCTACCATAATTAATTACAAAATCTTTTTATAATGTTATAAGCCCCTGCTATTCCCAACTCCCCCGACTTGCTCAAATCAATCGCTGCACCTTCAATGTCGTCTAAATAAATCTTAGCCAATCCTCTATTATAATAAGCCTCAGCTAAATCGGGCTGCTTCTGAATTGCCATTTCGAAACACGACAAAGCCAACTCATAATCACCCTTCAAACAAAGAACATAGCCTTTATTAAAATACGCATAAGGAAAATCACCATTCAAGGAAATAACTTTATCATAGTCTTTCAATATCGCCGCATATTCTTCTAAATACTTCACATCACTCCCACCATTCTCTTTCAATTGAGGTAAATTCTCTAATTGCTCCACCACTTTCAAGCGACAATTTGCACGACTGAAATAAGCTAACTCATTTTTAGCATCAAGCTTAATGCTCGCACTGAAATCATCAATCGCCAAAGCATGTTTCTGATCAAGAAAATAAAAAACACCTCGCGACAAATAGTTTTCAGCTGTTGAACTCACTTTCAACTTCCCCGTGAAATAATCAATATTCGATGAAAAACTCTGCACAAAATCTTGCAAGTCCGCATTATCGATAGTGAGCTGAGGCGTGTAACTATTATATTTATTTAAAGATTCAACCGTCGAACTATAATATTGCAGTCGATCATAATTCACCGCATTTTTCACATATGCACTTATCCTAAAAATAGGTTGAATTTCAATAATAATATTCTTATTCTGCACCAATCCATCTTCCACTTCTTCATCATCAGCACTTGGAATATTTCGACTATCGGCAAGCGAAAGGCGATAACGACGACGGGCACGCTCCTCCTCTTGCATGGCTCGAGCTTGAGCAACACTATCAACCGACTGCTCCACGCCATTCCCAGCCAACTGACTCCCTGCTGCTGCACTTGCACCTATCAGCGGATTATTCTGAGCCCAATATTCTTCCGCAACACTCTGTTTAGGTAATTCATAGCGCGAATCAAGCTGTGCAGCTATTCTAAAATCTTCATTGGCAGCAACCTTCTGCCCAACCACTTCTTTGGCTATTGCCCGATTAAAATAGGCATTCGGCATGGTTGGATTCAACTGAAGAGCCATGTCGTAATCCATAATTGCCCCTTGATAATCTTCCAAGCGTTGCTTCACCAAGCCCCGATTATTATAAGCAAATGCACTCTCAGGCTCAAAACGAATGGTTTGATCGAAATCGCGCAAAGCAGCAGCAAAATCATCCATCTCAAAACGAGCTAAACCCCTCAACAAATAAGCACTCCCATAATGCGGGCGCATAATGATAATACGATTCAAATCTTTAATTGCATTCATCTGATCGCCTTTCGCAATATAAGCATTACTACGATTAATCAGCGCATTAACAAAATTTGGCTGCAACTCAAGAGCCCTATTATAATCGGCAATTGCCCCTTCAACATCTTTATTTGAAATCTTTGCAATACCCCTATTATTATAAATACCCGTGTTACCCGGCGATAAATCGAGTGCCGATGTATAATCAGCTATTGCTTGATCATAATTCCCAACCGAAAGATAAGCATGCCCCCTGTTTTCGAGAGCCTGCGGAAAATAGGGCTTTATTTCGAGAGCAGTTGAATAATCGGCAATTGCTCCACGATAATCATCGAGCATATGCTTCGAATTCCCCCGATAAAAATACGGCTCAGGCAATTGAGGCTTAAATTTAATCACAATATTAAAATTCTCAATTGCCCCAACATAATCATTCGTTCCCAGCTTCACCCGCCCAGTCTGAATGTAATGCCCAATATTTACTTGCCCCGAGCTCATCAACGAAAGCAACAGGAAAATTACACTTAATTTGATTTTCATTTGCTAATATTTTTTTCTTAAATGCCATTCAACAACTCACACCCTTTGAGCCAAAAAACAAACTCAAAGAACACCTTTCCCCTCTCTAACCACAACCACTTCACTACCCGTGCAATCAATCACCGTCGACGGCTGATTATCACCATAACCACCATCAACCATCACATCAATCACCGAGGCATATTTTTCATAAATCAACTCCGGATCGGTGGTATATTCCACCAAATCATCATCATCTTTCACCGAGCTTGAAAGAATCGGATTGCCAAGTTCTTCAACAATCCTCCTAATAATATTATTATCGGGAACCCTAATCCCCACCGTCTTTTTCTTACCCTTAAAATATTTTGGCACATTGTTACTTGCCTCCAAAATAAAAGTAAACGCACCCGGAAGACAGCGTTTCATCAGCTTAAAAACATCATTTGAAATCGGCTTTGCATACGTGGAAAGATGACTCAAATCACTACAAATAAATGAAAAATTCGCCTTCTCAACCGAAACCCCTTTAATTCGTGCCACACGCTCAACCGCCTTCGCTTGCGTAATATCGCACCCAATGCCATAAATCGTGTCGGTTGGATAAATAATCACCGCCCCCTCGCGCAACTTTTGAGCAACATAGCGAACATCTCGCTCGTTAGGATTTTCATTATATAATTTTACGATCATCACAGTCCTTTATAAATTAACATTCCATTTCTTTTGGGCGTGACCACAAGGGTCGGGCTTTCCGTTTCAATCTTTTGCTTCGTTCCTCAGCAAAAGGATTTCCACTGCAATCCCTCACGCAGAGCAAGCGCAAAACACCTAGCATGGCACAAAATTAAGATATCTAGTGGATTTGCTCCTATTTTAAGCTTAAATTTCTATATTTAAACGCATCGCCTTGCAAATAATTTATGCTCTATGTTGAATTTAGTGGCTAGTTGAATTGTCGAATTATGCTTGCTTGCTTAATTCTGCATAGCAATCCAACAACAAACAAATTGACGTTCCGATGAAAGACGCTTTGCATGTGGATTCGATTAAATGATTAAATGTTCCCGAACTTGTGCGAAAACTTCTGCGGAATGATAGAACGCTCACGAACTCGCGTGGCAAGCTTCAACTAAATGATAAAAGACTGTTCAATTAGGTTGCAAGCGTGTTTCAATCACATCCTCCTATAACTAAAGAGTCGAATTATTCTACCCACTACATTCGACATAGAACCTTTAAAACTATGATAGACCAAAATTACAAATGGACAATATGCGACAGTTCAGGGACTTATGTGGAAATTGGTTACCCGAATTTCTTTCTGCATTTTGGGTAACCAATTGGTAACCTAACTCTGTCTGAAAATGGCTTTAGAATGTCTTTGTAGGAAGATGATAGGAATAAAAAAACCCTTGCAAAACTAGGTTTTACAAGGGTTTGTCTGTTTTTGGCTACTTTTGTCTTTGCCAATTTGTGGGCGGTGAGGGATTCGAACCCCCGACCCTCTGGGTGTAAAC
>JBKEAC010000104.1:0-31601 GCA_047971925.1 Mangrovibacterium sp. | reverse complement strand
GTTGATTGTCTGTTTTTGAATAATCTTTCAAGCGAGTGAGCAGCGACCATTCCGATGGCAATCGTTTAAAAAGGGGGATTGTTTGTTGAAAAGGAGAGTGCTTTTATCGTTACAGCAAATTTTCTCAAAAAAATAGTCGTTTTTATTTGGAGTATTCAAAAAAAGCCGTACATTTGCCTTTATAAAAAGCAATAGAAGATTTTTTTCATAGTGATTAGTGTTTGTGAGGGTGTTCCATATGGGACACCTTCTTTTTTTTTGTGCACCTGTAACAGATTTTCTCTATTTTCTTGATGATGTGATTGAAGTCAACAAGTTTCGTTCAACGCAAAGTAATGTTGGAATGCGATTTATTGATGGTGTGCGTGAAAATGATAAGCTTCGTTCAACGCTAAGTAATCACAGAACGCTATTTATTGATGGCGTGATTGAAGTCAACAGGCTTCGTTCAACGCAAAGTAATGTTGGAATGCGATTTATTGATGGCGTGATTGAAGATGATAAACCTGTTGATTGTCTGTTTTTGAATAATCTTTCAAGCGAGTGAGCAGCGACCATTCCGATGGCAATCGCTTAAAAAGGAAGATTGTTTGTTGAATAGGGGAGTGCTTTTATCGTTACAGCAAATTTTCTCGAAAATAATAGTCGTTTTTATTTGGTACTTTCAAAAAAAGCTGTACATTTGCCTTTATAAAAAGCAAAAGAAGATTTTTTTCATAGTGATTAGTGTTTGTGAGGGTGTTCCATATGGGGCACCTTCTTTTTTTTTGTGTATTTAGCATTCCTATTATTTTCAGATAGATTATCAGATCAATCAAAGAATGGTTTAGGGTGTGCTAAAAACTAAAAAAGCCCCAATCACCGAAGCGATTGAGACTTAAAGGGGATTGGAAGCTTCCCCAGTATCCCGGACGGGATTCGAACCCATGACCTACTGCTTAGAAGGCAGTTGCTCTATCCTGCTGAGCTACCGAGACATCCTTTAGCATTTAACAAATGCGCTGCAAAGATAGTAAAAATCGCTTATAGTAAAATCATTTTTCAAAAATATATTTAAAAAAATAGATCGTCGCAATAGAATTATGTGTTTTTCAAGGAATTGAGAGGCTTCTTTTTTTTCGATTAATATAGGATTAGTCATTTTGAAGATTCGTTTGTGCTTGAATGTGAATTTGAGCATTTGTTTCGAAGACCTAATTAAGCAAGCGTGACTATCGTTTGATTCAGAGAGTGATGAAGTGTGTATTGAAAATCAGAATTTAGTCTTACAACTTACTTTTTGTTGATGAAGAAGAGATTTCTTGACAAAAGATTATAAATGTGCTATGTTTCGATGCAGCTTTGATATTTTTGCTAGATTTGTAAAAAAATAAAGAAAAATAGATTTATGCGTATTACTACAGAAAACACGATTGGTTTAATCATTGATTTGCAAGAGAAATTAGTTCCAGCAATGGATGGTTCAGATTTTTTACTTCAGCAGAATGAGATTTTGATTCATGGTTTGCAAGAGTTAGAGATTCCATTGTTGGTTTCTCAGCAATATACTAAAGGTTTGGGTGAAACAGTGCCTCGAATTAAGAATATATTGAAAGATTTCTCGCCGATAGAGAAAGTGGAATATAGCTGCTATCAGGTGCCCGAGTTTGTAGTGAAATGTAATCAACTAGGCGCAAAAAACATAATTATTAGCGGTATTGAAAGTCATGTGTGCGTGTTGCTTACAGCGGTTGATTTGAAACAAGCAGGATTTAATCCGATTGTAGTTCTCGATGCAGTTTCGTCGCGCTCAATGGATAATTTAGATATTGCAACAGATCGACTTCGTCATGAGGGAATTATGGTAACATCGGTAGAGTCTATTTTATTTGAGCTAACATCATCGGCTGCTAATCCTCATTTTAAATCAATTTCGAAGTTAGTGAAATAAGTGTGTTTTGTTTAGCTAGATTTTATTAGGATAAAAAAACTTTGAGCAGTGAGCGTGTGCCACTGCTCATTTGGCATAAAAGCGTTAATTAGATTAAACATGGAAAATAAAAAACATTTTGTTGGTTTGACCAATGAACAAGTACTTGAAAGTCGTAAGAAATACGGCGAGAATATTCTAACTCCACCTAGTAAAGAGTCGTGGTGGAAAGCATTTCTTGAAAAGCTTACCGATCCGATTATTATCATTTTATTAGTAGCATTGGTGTTGTCATTGGGTGTTTCTTTTTATGAATATTCATCAGGACATGCAGGTTTTAGTACATTTCTTGAGCCATTAGGAATTTTTGTAGCTATTTTATTGGCCACTGTAATTGGTTTTTTGTTTGAGCGTAGTGCCAATAAGAAATTTGAAGTACTTAATAAGGTGAACGACGACACACTGGTGAAGGTAATTCGCAATGAAAATATTTGCGAGATATTAAAACGCGAGGTGGTTGTGGGCGATATCGTTCTTTTAGAAACAGGAGAAGAAGTTCCAGCCGATGGAGAACTTTTGGAAGCTGTTTCGTTGCAGATTAATGAATCGACATTGACTGGTGAGCCTATTGCAAAAAAGACAATCGACCCACAAGAGTTTAAAGCAGAAGCAACTTATCCATCAAACTATGCCATGAAAGGGACTTCTGTTTCTGAAGGTCATGGAATAATGAAAGTTACTCAAGTTGGTGATGCTTCTGAATATGGAAAGGTTTTCGAAGGGGCACAGATTGATAACAGTATTGAAACTCCGCTTAATCAACAGTTAAATAAACTTGCTGGACTTATCACAAAGATAAGCTACGGAATAGCCGCTTTAATTGTCGTGGGACGATTGATTTGGTATTTTTCGAGTTTAATGACCGAGTTCGATTGGGTTTTATTTGGTGGATTTTTCTTGGAAACAATCATGATTGCAGTAACAGTTATTGTGGTGGCTGTTCCTGAAGGTTTGCCCATGAGTGTTACGTTGAGTCTGGCTATGAGCATGAAACGCATGTTGAGCACGAACAACTTAGTTCGCAAAATGCATGCTTGCGAAACGATGGGAGCTACAACGGTGATATGTACCGATAAGACAGGGACGTTAACTCAAAATCAAATGCGTGTGTATGATTCAAAAATCTATGTGGGCGATTTGAGTTTAATAAACGAAGGGATTTCGGTGAATTCAACGGCATATCTTGATTACTCTGATGAGAAGAAAGTTCGTCCGCTAGGCAATCCCACCGAAGGCGCGTTGTTGCTCGATTTGCATGCTAAGGGGTTGAATTATCTTTCATTGAGGGAAGAGGCGCAAATTATCGAGCAACTCACTTTCTCAACAGAGAGAAAGTATATGGCAACTTTGGTGAAATCGGCTGTGAATGGAAAGAATGTGCTTTATGTGAAAGGAGCTCCCGAGATTGTGCTTGAGCTTTGTAAAAATATTCCGGTAGCAAAGGATGAAATATACGAATTGCTCACCAGTTATCAGAAAAAAGCGATGCGAACTTTAGGGCTTGCACATATGATTGTGAATGATGATGCTGTTTCGTGTTTTAAAGAAGGTAAATTAAATATCGATGTCTTAAACTTATCGTTTGATGGGGTAGTGGCTATTTCCGATCCGGTAAGAGCGGAAGTTCCCGAAGCAATTGCCGATTGTTTGAATGCTGGAATTAGCGTGAAGATTGTTACAGGCGATACGCCAAATACAGCAATAGAAATCGGTCGCCAAATCGGATTGTGGAGCGATGCTGATAATGTAGAAAAAAATCATATTACAGGCGTTGAGTTTGCTAATCTTACCGATAAAGAGTTGTTTGATAGCGTGCTCGACTTCAAGATTATTTCACGAGCTCGACCATTAGATAAACAACGCTTAGTGCAAATGCTACAGCAAAAAGGACAAGTGGTTGCGGTTACTGGCGATGGCACGAATGATGCTCCAGCACTGAATGCTGCTCAAGTGGGACTTTCAATGGGCGATGGCACATCGGTGGCAAAAGAAGCGAGCGATATTACCATTGTAGATAACTCATTTAGCAGTATATCGAGAGCGGTAATGTGGGGTCGCTCGTTATATCAAAACATTCAACGTTTCATATTGTTCCAAATGACAATCAACGTGGCTGCATGTTTAATTGTGTTGATTGGAGCTTTTCTTGGAACAGAATCGCCGCTCACAGTTACTCAAATGCTTTGGGTGAATTTGATTATGGATACTTTCGCCGCGTTGGCATTGGCTTCATTGCCTCCAAGTAGCAAGGTAATGCAAGAAAAACCACGCAAAACATCAGATTTCATTATTACAAAAGATATGTGGAGACGTATTTTGGGAGTGGGAATATTCTTTGTGATTTTACTTCTTGGACTGGTGCAATATTTCAAGCATGTTGAAATGACAACCTTGGCTGATTTTTCAGTAGCTGATTATTTCGCAAACTTTTTTAACTTCAGCGCAGGCAATGGATTATCTCCTTATGAGCTTTCGCTATTCTTTACCATCTTTGTGTTGTTGCAATTCTGGAACATGTTTAATGCTAAAGCCTTTTTGACTGGTAAATCGGCTCTTCATTCCATGAAGGAAAGCAGTGGATTTCTTCTCATTGCATTAGTAATCTTAGTTGGTCAATGGATTATCGTTACCTTCGGTGGAATAATGTTCAATGTAGTGCCGCTTAATTGGGCAGATTGGGGTATTGTTATTGGTGCAACATCGTTTGTGTTCTGGATTGGCGAGCTGTTGCGATTATTTAGAAAATAATTGAAGTACGCTATAAAAAAAAGAGTTTTGAGAACATCTCAAAGCTCTTTTTTTATGCTCAGCCGATTTTAATCAGATTGATTTTATCGTGTGCAAACAGAATTTGTTCATGAAGACGAAAAATTCTGTATATTTGCAGCTTAAATGGAGAAATATCTCCGGAATAGAATATAAGAAGATAATTATACGAATGAAGAATATTCGCAATTTTTGCATTATTGCACATATCGACCATGGTAAGAGTACGCTTGCCGATAGGTTGCTCCAAATTACACAGACAGTAAGTGAGCGTCAAATGAAGGCTCAAGTGCTTGATGATATGGATTTAGAAAAAGAACGAGGAATCACCATTAAGAGTCATGCAATTCAAATGGACTACAATCAAGATGGTGAAAAATATGTGCTCAATTTGATTGATACACCAGGACACGTTGATTTTTCGTATGAAGTTTCTCGATCGATTGCAGCTTGCGAAGGTGCTTTATTGATTATTGATTCAACTCAAGGAATTCAAGCACAAACAATTTCTAATTTATATTTGGCTCTTGAGAATGATTTGACAATCATTCCGATTCTGAACAAGATGGATTTGCCCAATGCAATGCCTGAAGTGGTGGAAGACCAGATTATCGATTTGATTGGTTGCGAAAGAGAGAGTATTATTCGTGCAAGCGGAAAAACAGGAGAAGGAGTAGATGAGATTTTACGACGCATCATTTCTGATATTCCTGCGCCTAAAGGAGATGTTGATGCGCCATTGCAAGCCTTAATTTTCGATTCTGTTTTCAATCCATTCCGTGGAGTGATTGCCTACTTCAAAATATTAAATGGTGAAATCAGAAAAAATGATGTGGTTAAATTCATGCACACTGGTAGAACTTATGATGTGTTGGAAACGGGGGTACTTCGATTAGAAATGGAAGAACGAAAGGTTATGAGCACAGGCGATGTGGGATATATCATTTCGGGAGTAAAAACGGCAAAAGAAATTAAAGTTGGCGATACAATTACTCTTCGTGATAAACCATGTCTTTCTACAATCGATGGTTTTGAAGAAGTGAAACCGATGGTATTTGCTGGCGTTTATCCGGTGGAGTCGGAAGATTATGAAGATCTGCGTGCCTCGATGGAAAAATTACAGCTGAACGATGCCTCGCTCACCTATGAGCCCGAATCATCGGCAGCATTAGGCTTTGGATTTCGATGTGGGTTCTTAGGTATGCTTCACATGGAGATTATTCAAGAACGTTTAGAACGAGAGTTCGATATGAACGTAATTACTACCGTGCCCAACGTTTCGTATATCGTAACAACCACCGATGGCGAGAGAGCTGAAGTCTATAATCCGAGTGGATTGCCAGCTGCAAATAATATCGCAGAGATTGAAGAACCATATATTCGAGCATCGATTATCACTAAAAGTGATTTCGTGGGAGCTGTCATGGGGCTATGTATGGATAAGCGTGGTTTGATGACCAAGCAAGATTATTTAACTGCCGATAGAGTGGAATTGGGTTTCGACATGCCGTTGGGTGAGATTGTTTTTGACTTCTACGACAAGCTAAAATCAATTTCTAAAGGATATGCCTCTTTCGACTATTATAAAACTGGATATAAACCGGCAAAATTAGTTCGTCTTGACATTCTCCTTAACGGAGAAATGGTTGATGCGCTTTCATCGCTCATTCACTTTGATAATGCCTATAACTTGGGTAGAAAGATGTGCGAAAAGTTGCGTGAACTCATTCCTCGTCAGCAATTCGATATTGCCGTGCAGGCTGCTATCGGTGCTAAAATTATTGCGCGAGAAACCATTAAGGCGGTGAGAAAAGATGTAACAGCAAAATGTTATGGTGGTGATATTTCTCGTAAGCGGAAACTTTTGGAAAAACAAAAGAAAGGAAAGAAGCGCATGAAGCAAGTAGGTAATGTGGAAGTACCTCAGAAAGCATTCTTGGCGGTTTTGAAGTTGGATTGATAATCAACAAAATTAGCCTCACTATTGTTATGGTGGGGCTAATTTTGTTAAAAGAAGATACATGGATTTAAGTTTACTTTTTGATATTGCAATTATTTTCGCACTATCAACAGCGGTTAATTATTTGTTCACTCGCATTAAGATGCCAACGATTATTGGCTATCTTTTAACAGGTATTGTGGCTGGTCCCTATGCTTTAGGAGCAATTCATGCCCATGAGTCGATTGAAGTGATGGCGGAAATTGGTGTGGTTTTGCTCATGTTCACCATTGGATTAGAATTTTCTATCGGTCATCTCATGAAGATCCGACGAGTGGTGTTCTTGGGTGGGTTCATGCAATTAGTTCTCACGGCGGGCATTACTTGTTCAGCTGTATATTTCTATATGGTTGATTGGCGTTCGGCTTTGTTTGTGGGTTTTTTAATAGCATTGAGTAGTACGGCGGTGGTGTTGAAGCTAATGCAAGAACGTTCGGAAATTACGACTAATTATGGTAGAACTGTGGTGGGAATACTCATTTTCCAAGATATTATCTTAATACCTCTTTTGCTTTTCACACCCATGCTAGCTGGGCAATCGACTAATCCCACGCAGGAATTGTTACTTCTTTTAGGAAAAACGGTAGTGCTTGTTGGTATTGTGTTTGTGGGAAATCGTTGGTTGATGCCTCGTTTGTTGAAATTGGTTGCAATGACCAAGAATCAGGAGCTTTTCATGATGACAATATTAGTAATCTGTTTGTCGGTTGCTTTATTAACGCACCACATGGGGATTTCCTTGGCATTCGGGGCTTTCTTAGCTGGGCTGATGATTTCCGATTCCGATTATAGTCATAATGCCTTTTCCGATTTATTGCCCTTTAAAGATATTTTCACGAGTTTCTTTTTTGTGAGTATTGGCATGTTGTTTGATGTGAGCTATGTGTTGCATCATCCAATTCTTGTGATTAGTTTAGTGGCTGTGGTCATGGTGGTGAAAGCCTTTGTTGCTGGGGCGACTGCGGTTGTTTTAGGGCACACTTTTCGTGGGGCGATAATGGTTGCGCTAGCACTTTGCCAAGTGGGAGAATTTTCATTCATCTTAGCTAAATCAGGCATTCGATTTGGAATAATCACTCAAGAGCATTATCAGATGTTTTGAGCTGTGGCAATCATTAGCATGTCGGTCACTCCATTATTCATGATGGCTTCTCATCGTGTGGCATCGGTGTTGCTAAAGCTTCCTTTGCCAACATGGTTGGTGAAAGGATTATTTCCGCTACCTGAGGCTCATGTGCCCGATTTAGATAAGCATTTGGTCTTAATCGGTAAAGATGCGAGAGCGCGTGCAATTGGTGCAATGGCGCACTATGTGAATATGCCTTACGTGTCGATTGTGATGGATCCTATCATTGCCGATGACTTACAGAAGCGTGGTGAGCTTGTTGTTTATGGCGATGCCGTGAATGAGCCTGTTTTAGAAAAAGCACATGTCGCAACTGCCGATGTTGTGGTGGTGTCGGTTGGAAATAGAATTGCTGCCATGCGTATTATTGAAGCAATACGTCACTTAAATCATCACGCTGAAGTGATTGTTCGCACGCGCAGTGTGTTTGATATAGAAGAGCTTTATAAATTGGGGGCAAACGAAGTGATTCCAGAAGAGTTTGAAACAGCAATTGCGCTATTTGAACAAGTGTTGAAGAAGCGATTAGTCCCTCAGCGAGAAATTAATAAATTGCTCACCAAAATAAAAGGCGACCACTATGGTATGATGATCAAAGACAATTTGAGCGAAGAATCAACAAAGTTATTTAATGAACTTCCAAACCTTAACATCATTGCTATTAAAGTAAAAACCAAAGCCAAAGTTGTTGGTCAAAGTTTAGCTGAATTGCATTTGCGCAAGAATCATGGGGTTACTCTAATCGCTATCCTGAGGAAAGACCATTTAGTTGAGCACCCTTCGGCCGATTTCACTTTTCAATGCGATGATTTAGTCTATCTGATGGGTAGTTCGGAAAAGATTGCCGATTCAGCCGATTTATTCGATAGTGAAGAGGACCTTGCTGATTAAGTGAAGTTTTTGAAATTGCGTTGACAGTTTTAAAATCACTCACATCTTCAAATAAAAATCTTTACAGAGGGAAATGTAATCTTCGTGATAATCATTGCTTCCATTTGGGCGGAGGCAAATTTCACTACGTTGGATTTCACTAGGCTTCTCGGCTCGTAGCTCCACAAGAAGGCGATGCGATGGTTTGCTAGGTGAGGGCTTGACATGACAAATGCGATGCATATAGAGCTGATTTTCACGCGCAACTTGTTCAAGCAATTTAATTTCCTTGCTAGGGTAAATAAAACTAATCTTTCCATGCTCTGCAAGCAAGCTCTTAGCTTTTGGTATCCAAGTCTCAAGTGGAAAATAGCTTGCTAGTCGGGCCATGCTTCTACTTTGAGTTGCGGCAGCCATGTTTTCGGTGTAAAACGGCGGATTGCTTATCAAGTGATTAAATCTCGCATGACTAGTCCACTGCAAGAAGTCGTCGTTGATGGCAAGAAGTCGTTGAGCAAAGATGGACTGCGAAATGTTGAACGAAGCCTCCTCAAATGCCAGTCGATCTATTTCAATTGCTTTAATTTGAGCAAGCGCATTACGTTGTGCAACCATTAAAGCAATTACACCTGTTCCAGTGCCAATGTCGAGACAATGCGCATCATTTTCCACATCACACCACGCGCCAAGAAGCACACCATCGAAACCAACTTTCATGGCGCTTTTCTCTTGCCATATGCAGAACTGTTTGAACTGAAAAGGCCTACTCATGCTTAGTGAACTACTTGTAGATTTTTAAATGTTATCTAAAATCTTTGGCATGATGGGCTTGTTCGAGGCTTGGTTCACTTTAATGCTATCTTCCCCTTTTTGAATGATGTGCAAGTCGCGTTGAGGGAATGGAATTTCAATACCAGCAGACTTAAACGCATTGTCAATTGCTATTCCAACGGCACTTTTCACAGGCATACCATCATTAAAATGTGTCCAAAAACGCACACTAAAATCTAGCGAGCTTTCACCAAAATTAATAAAAAACACATCGGGCTTCGGATTTTTAATAATGCCCACCTGATTTTCGAGCACATCGAGTAGAATATTTTTCGCTTTATCAAGATCGGTTCCATAAGCCACACCGATAATGATTTCTTGACGGCGGCGATGGTTAGAGTGTGTCCAGTTAATCATTTCATTGGCAAGTAAATTACCGTTAGGCACAATCACATCGGCACCTTCAAAAGTGGTGATTGTACTTGCTCTAATTCCGATTTCTTTAACCTCACCCCACAGGTTTAGGCTGTGAATCTGAATCATATCGCCAGCCTTAACGGGGCGTTCAAAAGCCAAGATAATTCCCGACGCCAGATTGTTGAAAATGGTTTGCAAACCAAAACCAATACCCACACCAAGAGCTCCAAAAATGATTGTAATGTTACTCAAATCAATATCGGCAGCTCCCATGGCAAAAATAACAGCAATAGCAACAAAGCTCAACTGAACAAGCATGAGGATTGCACCAGCAACACCTTTTGAAGTGTGAGTGCGTGTGAAAATTTCACCTTCGAGAATGAAACGTATAAATTTTGAAATGTAGAGCGTGAGCCAAAAAGTGAAAGCAAATGCCACAATGTTTCCCAAAGAAATATTCATTGAACCAATGCTCCAAGGCTTGCTTAACGCCATGGCAATCCAATCATAGATTGGGTCGAAAACAACAAAGCTTTTGGCTACTAAAATCAACCAAAAAGAAACGGTGATGAAACGTGTAATTTTATTACATGTCTTAATGATTAATCCACCATGTTCATCGAAGATATGCAATTTACCTAAAATTTTATCTTCAACAATTAAAAGAATGGTGTTTGTAATAATGTGACGAACAGTGTACAAAAGAACTCCACCAAACACGGCTGTAATTGAACCGCTGAAGAATACCGACATTAAATAGGTGTTTCCAATAATATTACAAAGGAACGACAAGATAATCGACACAATACCCACGATAAGCATAGCAAAATTGATTGGAATGTTTCGCTCCGATCTATTGTGATGCTTAATCCATCCGAGGAGTGTGAAATACATGCTAATGAGCAGCACACTATTGAAAAACATCAGTAAGCGATTGATGATTAGCAAATCGCTAAATATGCCCGTAATGATGACAATAAAAACCGTGCCTACTGAAAGTGAAAAATAACGATAGGGAAGCCGTGTCCATAGTGCCGGAAACAAGGTGAGAGCCGGAATGAACAGAATTAATTGCAGTATGTAGCTGATCATTGCTGGTACTCGTGGATACTGCATGATGGTGAGCAGGGTGCAAAGAAATAGAGCGGTGATAATCGGATAGGGAGCTAAATTGCCTTCCGATGTCTTCTCCTCTTTCGCTCGTTTCTTCAAATTGTGCTTAATGCGCAAGATGAGTGCTGTGAATACCGCAAAGCAGATAATCCAAAAGCTGAACAGATTACTATATGTATCACGATAAGAATACAGCGAATATTTTTTGGTAAGCAACGAACTTTTAATATTTTCTTTTATCGATGTTGAATCGGTGCTCAATGAGTTGATTTTCCAAATCGGCAGACTATTACTATTGTAAATCTGACGTCGATAGGTGTCGAGTTTCTTTTGTGCTTTGTCTCGCAAGTCTTCTAACGAAAGCATGGCATTCGTTATTTCGTCTTGCTGATTCAGCAGCTTGCTATTTTGAGTAGAAAGCAAAACAATGGCACTATCGAGTTTGTGGGTGTTGTTCTTGATTCGAACTGCCAATTGTGCAGGAAGCTCGTTTGAATAGCTCGCTTTCAAAGTTTTTTCCCAGCGCGATTTTTGCAACCTTGCTTGCTTTAAGTTCGAATCAATGAGCAACTCTTTATCGCCAATACTTTGGCGCATCTTGTTCATCTCGTCATATTCTTTGTGCAAAGTACTTTCAAGCCCTTCCATCTGTTGAGGAGTTAATTTGTCAAGTTTTTCTCCCGACAGATAGGTATTTATTTTTTCAATCTTCCCAATCTTTACTCGCTCAATCGAATCGAGCATGTTAGTACTCGATGTTGAACTTAATTCAGCATAGGTTTTGCGCAAAAAACGTTGCGTGTTTTCTGTTTCCAAACTAATCTGATTAATTGGATAGGGCTCATTGGCTAGAGAATCGGTTTTTGCATCTTGTGCCAAAGAACATAGCGTGCTCGAAAGAATAAATAGCTGAATGAGTGCAGCTCGAAAAATTAAATTCATAGGGTTGAAATATTCATTGGTTTTTGCAAAATTCTTTTCTTTTATTACTTGCAGAATCCCTTTTCTCGGACTATCTTAACGCAAGGCTTTCTTCTAGTTTTAATGGACAATTATTTATATGGCTTTTTCAAGCTTGTCGTACTCCAATCGCCGGTGATTTTTGTATTGCCATTTCCTTCCGATTGCGCATTGATTGTGTTGCCCGTGCCATTGAAAATAATTTCACCACCATTACTATTAAATGCCCCTGAAACATCAATGGTACAGTTATTTCCATTAACAATTATTTTACCGCCCTGAACGTTTAATGTGTTTACAGAAAGAATCATGTCGTTTCCTTCAACATAAAGATTACTACCACTGTTCAGTGTCAAGCTCTCTTTAACACTCATGTTGCGACCATTGCCCTCAATGCTCATCGATGCACCCGAATTGAAGTTGATGCCATTATAGCCCTCCACATTACCATCAACAATTACTTGTCCACTATTTAAATTCACCCAATTGCAATAGAGTGTTCCTCCGCAAACAAGGAGTGTACCATTGTTTTGAACAGTAGTACTCAGGCAAAAATTGCCACTCCAAATTAAAGTAACCGCAATGTTTTTATCGAAATTCATGTTTTCACTAGCCGAATAGAAATAATAAACATCGCTCGACGAACCATTTTGAATGACATTCTTATCGCCATCCCAACTGTCATAGTCTTCAAATGGAGCATTCGGAAAATTATCGGAACAATAAGTTGATTCCACAAGATTCTCATCATTGAAAAGCTGCAAAATATTTACACCATCGCTTCCTGATGCCACAAAAATAAAATCACCATCAACTTCATTTTCCCCCACATAAGCATAATTGGCAGAACCATTTAAATCAACCCTACCTCTATCGCTTGTCGCCTTGGTAATATCATTATCCGTAATTGCCCGAACGCACAATCCCGCCTCGCCTTCTGCAAGAAGTAAATAGTCGTGATCTTTGTAAGAAACATAACGCACCGTGTTCATCGCCACAATTTTTCCCGCCTCCGATAGCTCGTAAATCGGAATATCATTTACCGACGATCCTCCAGTTTTCCGATAAACACTCAAGCCATATTCCCCTTGAGGAACAAGCAAATAGTTCCGATATGAATCCATGATGCGCTGCGCACCAGCAAAGTTACCATTATCCATTTTTACTCCCGAAACAATTTCATCGAAAGTACCCTGATTGAAATGGTGAATATATCCTTGCGCATCTGCATTATCGCCCGAAAGCACATATGCCTCACCTTCCGAAATGGCAAACGAACGCAAATCTTTAAGCGAATAATAGCCCAATCGGTCTAGCGAACTTGCCTCATAGACAAAGGCGGCACCCGCATCGCCCGAAACAACAAAAACCTTACCATTATTCACCTTCACATCTTTCGCCACGTAGCTAGTGAGCGGAATGCAAGTAGGTGTCTCATTAACAATTGAACCATCACTATCAAGGCGATATCTCACCATGATAGCCGAATGACTCAAAGCAACACCGTTTATTTTGATTAAATCAACATCGGCGGCACCCACCGCAAAAAGAAAACCATTAGTAGCATCAACCGACAACGCACTAAACTCATAGCCAATTGTTTTAACGCTAGTTAAAAGGCGAGGTTCTTTCGGATTTGAAAGGTCGATTGCTTGAATCGCCCCTTTGTAAATAGCGTTCGACTCATCTAAATTTTGAGTATTATAAGAAACATAGGCAACTTGGCTTGCCTGATTATAACTCACACAAGTGGCTTGCACCGTTACATTGTTCACTTCAGGAGGCGCAACATGTGCAACAATTTTCATCGGAATAATCGTTCCGCTCGTTCCACCCTCCTCACTATTTTTTTTTGTAACGCGTTCAATATCAAACGCATCAACAAGCTCTGCATTAGGCGTTGCTTCCACAATACTATCAATTTCAGTTATCCCGTCTTGGTCGGGATTATTGTCAATTATAGAACCTGTTTGCGACTCTTTGTCTTTCTCAACGCTATCATTTTGACAAGAAAAGTTCATTGCAACGAAGGCAAGAAGTAGAATTAAAACTTTAATTCTCATATGTTTGAAAAAATAAATCTGAATCATACCTGGCTATTTTTTTCAAATGCAGCCAGGGTTGTTAAAGCAATTCCTTGGGCTGCTATTCTCATTTTTTTAATAGAAAAGTAAAAATACAAATTTGTATGGAAAAGCTTAAAGCGTGGCGTTTAATTTTAGTATTTTAACACTAAGGTTTAACGATAATCTTAGGAATGAACCTTTTTTAGGCTCTTCTATTCGTATTTTTGGGCGTGCCGGCATTCCTCCCCACCGCATTCCCTCGCCCTGCCGTCGGGCTTTCTGCTTCAATCTTTTAAGTGGGCAAAAGGCAGAGCCCACTTAAAAGGATTTCCGCGCCAATCCCTCACGCACCTAACGGTAAGTGGCTCGAAACATTTGCAAACCTTAGCATGGTAGCTAGTCCGAAGGACTTTAAGATAGCAGCATAGTGCATCGCACTAAGAAAGCAAAGCACCCCAACCCTAAGCGCCGATAGGTGCGACACCCTGAAATGCATGTAATATATATGTATCGCAAATGTTCGATTGAATTTTTCCGCATGGTCGCACAATTCCGAATGGCAGCCCTAACACGCCCGAAAAAGGGCGTTCCGTAGAGACGTAATGGGGGCGCGTTTCAAAACATGCTTGAAAAACAGTTTTTTAGTCGTTTGAAACAGCACATTTCATGCTTTCCGAACTGCGGAGGAACGCCATTGCAGTCGTGCAGATGCGTTTTCTAGGTGTCGGAAACGCCATTGCAGTCGTGCAGATGCGTTTTTTAGGTGTCGGAAACGCCATTGCAGTCGTGCAGATGCGTTTTCTAGGTGTCAGAAACGCCATTGCAGTCGTGCAGATGCGTTTTCTAGATGTCGGAAACGCCAAAGGAGTCGTGCAATTGCATTCCTAAGTAGTTAGGAACGCATATGTTCTTGTGCAATGACGTTTTCTAGGTGTCGGAAACGCATATGTTCTTGTGCAATGACGTTTTCTAGGTGTCGGAAACGCATATGTTCTTGTGCAGCGACGTTTTTCCCGCGTGAGAAACGCCATTGCACAAGCACGCTGACGTTTTTCCCGCGGGAGAAATGCCATTGCACTAGTGCAATGACGTTCCTCCGCAGTTCGGAAAGTGATGTAAGTAGCGCGCTGAGCTTTCTGCAGTGTGCGAAATGCTTCAGCTAATTTCCCTGAAGAGATGGGTTCTGAATGCTAATTCTTAGAGGAGGAGTACAGCAGTTTTCCGCCATAGATGGTTTTTGTTAGTTTATAATCGGTGAGGCAAGGCTTCAAGAAAGAGTTTAAATGATTATTAATCTGTTAAAGTGAGTGCAAAGAATGAGGTGTATTTTTTTTAAATTAAATAAAAGTGGTTTAATTTGCAAGTTAAAATTTAAAAGAAGACAAAAAATATGTCGGTACATAATGAAATAAAGCGAGTAACAACGCATGTGTTATCAGCCATGAAGCTTCGAGGAGAGAAGATTTCAATGCTCACAAGTTATGATTACAGCATGGCTAAATTGGTTGATCAGGCTGGTGTTGATGTTATTTTGGTTGGTGATTCTGCCTCGAATGTGATGATGGGAAATGAAACCACCTTGCCAGTTACTCTTGATAATATGATTTTCATGGCCTCGTCGGTTCGTCGTGCTGTTAATCGTGCGCTGGTTGTTGTTGATTTGCCCTTTGGAACGTATCAGGGTGATAGCAAAATGGCGTTGAATTCGGCGATTCGTATCATGAAGGAAACGGCTTGCGACTCGGTTAAGTTGGAAGGAGGCGAGGAGATTATCGAATCGGTTAAACGAATTATTTCGGCAGGTATTCCGGTGATGGGGCACTTGGGTTTAATGCCCCAATCGATTAATAAATATGGCACTTATGCGGTAAGGGCTAAAGATGATGTGGAGGCTGAGAAGCTGATTAATGATGCTAAGTTGCTTGAGGCGGCGGGTTGTTTTGCGGTTGTGTTAGAAAAGATTCCGGCGGTTCTTGCTGCTAAGGTGGCATCGATGATTAATATTCCTGTGATTGGCATTGGTGCTGGTGGTGGTGTTGATGGTCAGGTGCTTGTTGTGCACGACATGCTTGGCATTACGCAGGCGTTTTCGCCAAAGTTTTTACGTCGTTACATGAATTTGGGCGATGATATCAGGAGTGCTGTTTCGCATTATGTGGCTGATGTTAAATCGAGTGATTTTCCGAATGATACGGAGCAATATTAATTTTGGTTGAAAGCGATTTGTTTGTTTTTTTTTAGGTTGTTGCGTTAGTGCGTGAGGGATTGCAGTGGAAATCCTTTTGCTGAGGAACGAGGCAAAAGATTGGAACGGAAAGCCCGACAGCATGGGGGAGCTAGCGGCAGAGCAAATGCTGGCACGCCCAAGAAATTGTTGTTGATTGATAAATGATTAGAAATTAGAGAAGGAGTTAGAAATGAAAGTGATATATGAAGACAATCACATCATTGCAGTTAATAAAGATTGCGGTGAGATTGTGCAAGGCGACAAGACGGGCGATGTTACGCTGATTGATGAGGTGAAGGCTTATATTAAGCAAAAATATGATAAGCCAGGCGATGTTTATTTGGGTTCGCCGCACCGCTTAGATCGCCCCACGAGTGGAGTTGTTTTGTTTGCGAGAACGAGTAAGGCGTTGACGCGCTTGAATGAGATGTTTTTGCAAAAAGATGAGATTAAGAAGACTTATTGGGCTGTTGTTGATTCGCTTCCAGAGCAGATGTCGGCGCGTTTGGAGAATTATTTGTGGAAGGATGAGGAGCGCAATCGTAGTTTTGTGGGAAAGAATAAGAAGAATTCGCGTTTGTGTGCTTTGTCGTATGTGCACCGGGCGAGTTTGAATCGCTATCATTTGCTGGAGGTTGAGTTGGAAACTGGTCGTCATCATCAGATTCGTGTTCAGTTGGCAAACATTGGTTGCCACATTAAGGGCGACTTGAAATATGGAGCGCAGCGGAGTAATGAGAATGGTGGTATTCATTTGCATGCAAGGAAGTTGGAGTTTATTCATCCGGTGCGCAAGGAGAAAATAAAGATTGTAGCCGATCCGCCACGTCGTGATCCGATTTGGGATGAGTTGATTCAGATTCAAGAGTTGAAGGAGAAGACTAAAATTTAGTTTTAATGAGAAACTTCTAAAGCTTAGGTTTCTATGGCTCTCTTTTGTTGAAGGTTTGTTTCGAGAAAAGAGAGGCTAGGTGTAGAATGCTAATCTTTAGAAGTTTTGCTTCTTTAAGGAGTTATTTGTTGAGTGAGCTTGCGTTAAAACCGAGGGGTAGCAAGTCGAAAATATCGCTCACTTCGGTGATTTGATTTTTATCATCGAGTAGCAATCGGATGGGTTTTTGTTGTCGGTTTTGAAATTCGGCAATTACTTGTCGGCACACGCCGCAAGGGCTTAATCCGCTAGCTTTTTCGTTGTTTTGATTAATGGCAGCAATGGCAATGCATTCGATTGTTTGTTCGGGTCGGTTGGCACCAATCCAGTTAAGAACAGTTCTTTCGGCGCAGGTTCCGGCAGGAGTTGCAGCATTTTCTTGATTGCTTCCGAAGCAAAGTTCGCCATTAGATAACAATACAGCAGCGCCCACTTTGAAGTTGGAGTATGGGGCGTAGGCAGTTAGGCATGCTTTTCGTGCAAGTGTGATTAATTCTTGGTCGATTTGGCACAATTCCGCTTCGGAATTATAAATCATTAGTTGAATTTTGATTTCTTTTGTTGTCATATATTTGTGAACTTGCGCCAAATATATGATTTTTGCAAAAAATAATGTAGTTTTTTCATGAGAAGTATTCGATTTGTAGTAATAGTTTTGTTTTTGAGCATAAATTTCAATCTTTATGCTTATACTCGTCAGGAATATATTCAGATGCACGCAAGGGCAGCTGTTGAGGAGATGCTACGTTCGGGAGTTCCGGCGAGTATTACTTTAGCTCAGGGTTGTTTGGAGAGTGGTAATGGTAATAGTGAGTTGAGTTTGAAGTCGAATAATCATTTTGGTATTAAGTGTCATGGTTGGAGTGGCAAGGGCATGCGATATAATGATGATGCTCCCAATGAGTGTTTTCGGGTTTACGATTCGGTTTCTGATTCCTATGCTGATCATAGTGATTTTTTGGCACGCAATTCGCGCTATGCTTTTTTGTTTGATTTGAAGGTGACTGATTATAAGGGTTGGGCTCATGGTTTGAAGAAAGCGGGTTATGCCACCGATCCGAATTATGCCAATAAGCTGATAAAGATTATTGAGGAGAACGATTTGAGTCGGTATGACCAAATGAGCCTGAAGGATTTTAAGCAGTCGGGCAAGGGTTCTGATGTTTCAGCAGCGCCTTCAACGGGAGGAGTTGATAAAGGCGGGGTATCATTGAGTAGGAAAAGTGGGGTTGTTGAGATTAATTCTTGTAAGGCGGTTTATGTGCAGCTTGGCGATTCGCCGCAGGTTATAGCCGATCGTTATGGTTTGAAGTTGTGGGAGATTTATAATTATAATGATTTTCCTGATTCGTATCGTTTAACGAAGGGCGAGGTGGTTTATCTTCAGAAGAAAAAGAAGAAGGCTGATCGTTCGCAGACGAGTTATGTGGTTAAATCGGGCGATAGCATGCATTCTATTTCGCAACGCTATGGCATTCGTTTGAAGAATTTATATAAGATGAATGATTTAGATGAGCAATATAAAATTGAGAAGGGCAAGAAGTTGCGACTTCGATGATAAGGAAAAATCTTATTAAATGCTTTTCGTTTGAGAGAAATGTTTATCTTTGAGAAATTAAACTAGTTAAATGATGGAAATAGTTAAGAAAAATAGCTTGTGTTGGCATCCGATTTTAAATGCAGGTTTAGTTATTGGCGTTTTAATCGTGTTATCGGATTTGCTATTTGTTCAATGGTGGGGAATATCGAATGCTTTTTTGGTATTATTTTTTCAGGTATTTGGTATTATTTTTGCGCAGCGATTTTATCGTGAGGTTTATTTAAACAAAACGATTTCCTATGCAATGGCGTTGAAAGTTGGTACGCTAACGATGGGGGCTGTTGGTTTTATTCGTGCGGTTTATTATGTTGTTTTGTTTAAGTTAAAGCCAAGCGTGTGGGATTCGATACTATTGAATGTTGAGTCGGTTTATTTTAAATTGGGAGTTCCCGATGCAGATGTTGCGTTGATGTTAGATCCGATTCGAGGAGGAATTAGTCCGGTTTTGATTATTATTTCTTTTATAATAAGTTCATTGATTACAGGTTTTTTCATTTCGTTGATTACATCGATTTATACGAAGCGTGATTCGGTGAATGTTTGAGATGCAATTTTAGGTTCAAAATAAGATAAAATGAGTGAACACAGTCAGTCGCAGGGTTTAGATATTTCGATTATTGTTCCTTTGCTAAATGAGGCGGAGTCTATTCCGGAACTTTCAGCATGGATTCAACGTGTTTTGGTTGCTCATGGATTGAGTTATGAGTTGTTGTTCATCGATGATGGTAGTACTGATGAATCATGGCGGGTGATTGAGCAATTGCGAGAGCAGAATAGTGCTGTGAAAGGGATAAAGTTTCGCCGAAACTATGGTAAATCGGCGGCATTGCACACCGGTTTTCAGGAAGTTGTGGGCAAGGTAGTGATAACGATGGATGCTGATTTGCAAGATAGTCCCGATGAGCTACCTGAACTTTATCGAATGATTGAAGAAGATGGCTATGATTTGGTTTCGGGCTGGAAGAGGAAGCGCTATGATCCTGTTTTTTCGAAGAATATTCCGAGTAAGATTTTTAATTGGTTTGCATGTAAAGCGTCGGGCATTAAGTTGCATGATTTCAATTGTGGCTTGAAAGCTTATCGTTTGCAAGTTGTGCGAAGCATTGAGGTTTATGGCGATATGCATCGTTATATTCCAGTGATAGCCAAGTGGGCAGGTTTTAAGAAGATTGGGGAGAAGGTTGTTATTCATCAGGAGCGCAAATATGGCACGACTAAATTTGGTATGGAGCGTTTCATTCGTGGTCCGCTCGATTTATTGTCGGTTATATTTATAGCTAAGTTTAGTAAGCGCCCTATGCATTTTTTTGGTGTGTTGGGTTTTGTGTTTTTCTTTTTAGGCGTGTTGTCGGCAAGCTGGATGGGTATCGATAAGTTGTTGGTTATTCATCGAGGTTTGCGAGCACCGTTGGTTACTGATAGTCCGTTTTTTTACATTGCTTTAGTAGGCATGATTATCGGTTGTCAGTTGTTCATGACAGGTTTCATTGCCGAGTTAGTCTCTCGCCAATCATCGGCGAGGAATAAATATCTGATAGATGAGAAGTTAATTTGAGGAGTAGTTAGCAAGAATAAGTTGGAGTGATAAAAGTAAAGCTAAATAATTTTCCGTTTGCCCCTTCGCAGCTTAGTTTCTTCTATGGTTGGGTCATTTTAATGGTTGGTACCTTTGGAGTTCTCATGAGCAGTCCGGGTCAGACATCGGGAGTTTCAACGTTCACTGATTATCTGATAGGGGTGTTTGACATCAGTCGCGACCAGCTCAGTTTGTGCTACATGGCAGGCACCATTGTTAGTTCGTTGGTGTTAACATCGGTTGGCAGGCTTTATGATCGTTGGGGAGCTCGTTGGGTTTCCATGTTGGCAGGCGTACTTTTAGGATTGGTTTTGATATACATGAGCCAATCGGATATCATTGCTCAATATTTTCGGGCACAACTTCATTTGCCTAAAGAAAGTCTTTGGGTTGGTTTTTTGGTGTTAGGTTTCGGATTCTTTGTACTTCGGTTGGCAGGTCAAGGTGCACTAACTGTTGTTTCTCGCAACATGATTATGAAGTGGTTTGTTCTACGACGCGGTTGGGCTAGTGGTGTGAGCAATGTTTTTGTGGCGGTTGGATTTTCGTTAGTTCCGTTGTTTTTCGATAAGCTCATTATGCAACTAGGCTGGCGCAATGCGTGGATTTATGTTGGGTTGTTTTCGATATTTTTCTTTGTATTAGTTGCCTTCATATTCTTTAGAGATAATCCGGAAGATTGTGGTTTGAAACCTGATGGCAATTACGAGGCAATGCATGAAAATAAAGATTTGCAGTTGATGGTGAAGAAGCAGTTCAGCTTGTCGGAGGCAAGGCACACGCTTATTTTCTGGATTTATGCCATTCCGATGGCAATTTATGCTATGATTGTCACGGGCTTTACATTTAATGTTATTTCTATTTTTGAGAAAGCCGGAATGTGGAGAGAAGATGCTCTTTTTGTGTTTTTTCCGGCAGCTATTATTTCAACAATAGTTACTTTAGCGGGAGGCTATTTGAGCGATCAGATTCGCTTGAAGTGGTTTTTGCTTGTTTTTTTGTTAGCAATGGCAGGCTTTAACTTGTGCTTAGCATTGTTAGGAAGTCAAGGAGCATATATCGGATTAATATTGACTTATGGAGTTTCAACGGGTTTGTATTCGCTATTAATAAGCATTGCATGGCCACGTTTTTTTGGTAGAGAGAATTTGGGTGCAATTAGTGGTTTTAGCATGTCGCTTGTGGTTTTCTTGAGTGCAATTGGTCCGATTTTATTTAGCAGTTCGTTAAGCTATTTGGGCTCGTATGGCTATGCCGCAATGGTGTGCGTGTTGGTGTGTGTGCTTGCCTTTGTGTTGGCGTTGAGGACAGTCAATCCGCAAGAAGTTATTAAAGATTAACCTTTAAAATAGATAAAGATGTTTGCAAAGGAAACGTACATTAAACGAAGAAGTCGCTTAGCAGAGACAGTGAGCGATGGTATCATTTTATTACTAGGAAATGTTGATGTTCCGTTGAATTATCCGAGTAATATTTATCATTGGCGGCAAGATAGTAGTTTTCTATATTATTTTGGGCTCGATTTTCCGGGTTTAGCTGCTATTATTGATGTTGACAATGTCGATAAAATAATCTTTGGCAACGATGCAAGTATGGATGACATCATTTGGATGGGACCTCAAGTTTCGATTGCTGAAAATGCTTCGCGTGTTGGATGTAGCAAAACAGCTCCTTATGAGGATTTATTTGCGTATATTGAGAAGGCTCGTGCGCAGAAGCGCAAGATACATTTTCTACCTCCTTATCGAGCTGAAAATAAACTATTACTTCAAGACTTATTAGGTATTGCTCCGGCAATGCAGAAGGAGGAGAGTTCATTGGAGTTGGTGAAAGCGGTCATTGCTCAACGAGAAATTAAGGAGAAGGAAGAAATCGAAGAGTTAAAGAAGGCTTGGGACATTGGTTATGAAATGCACATGCATGCCATGCGTTCGTGCCGGTCGGGTGTTTCAGAGCAAACAATTGCTGGTCAGATGGAAGGAATTAGCTGGTCGATGGGATCAGGAACGTCATTTCCAATTATTTTAAGTCAGCATGGAGAAACGTTGCATAATCACAAGCACGATGGAATTTTAGAAGATGGCAAACTGATGCTAGTTGATGCTGGTGCTGAATGCTTAATGCACTATGCGTCGGATTTTACACGTACATCGCCTGTTGGTGGAAGATTTTCAGCTCAGCAGAAAGCAATTTATGAAATTGTTCTTGCAGCCAATAACAAGGCAGCGAGTTTAATTAAAGCAGGAGTAACTTATCAGCACATTCATTTTGAGGCATGCAAGGTTTTGGCTCAAGGATTAAAAGATGTTGGTATTATGAAGGGAAATGTTGATGAGGCAGTTGAACATGGGGCTCATGCTCTTTTCATGCCTCATGGATTAGGTCACATGATGGGTCTCGATGTGCATGACATGGAAGATTTGAATCAGCTTTATGTGGGATATGATGATATTACACGTCCGTCATCGCAGTTTGGTGCAGCCTCGTTGCGATTAGGCAAAGAATTGAAAGAGGGTTTTGTGTTGACTAACGAACCTGGAATCTATTTTATTCCTGCATTGATTGATCAGTGGCAGTTTCAAAAAACAAATAGCTCGTTCATTAACTTCGAGGAGCTTGAGAAATATCGCGACTTTGGCGGTATCCGATTGGAAGATGATTTATTAGTTACTGCCACGGGTGGTGAGTATATGGGGAAAAGATTACCCATTGAGGTGGCGGATGTTGAGGCTGTTGTTCAAAGAGGATAAGCGTTGCTTAAAAACAAAAAAAGTGCACATGGTGCACTTTTTTTGTTTTTAAGCAGCTAGTGAATTATTTCACAGAAAACTTATAGATAGTAGTTGTTTTCAAGGTATCGCCAGCATTAAGGATTGTGCTTGGGAAATTTGCATGATTTGGAGAATCGGGATAGTGTTGGGTTTCTAGGCAGAAACCAGTGCGGAAAGCATATTTGTTTCCACCTTTTCCTGTAAGTGTTCCATCTTGGAAGTTTCCAGCATAGAATTGAATGGCTGGTTCGGTAGTAAGTACTTCAAGCACACGTCCCGATTCGGGTTCAACCACACGAGCAGCCAAAGTCATTGCGTTTCCGTTTTGATCTTTATTCAAGATATAGTTATGGTCGTAGCCATTACCAAGTTTCAAGGCTTCCATGTCAGAATTAATACGGTTTCCAATAACAGTTGGAGTGGTGAAATCCATATCAGTTCCTTTAATTGAAACAATTTCACCTGTAGGAATAAGTTCAGCATTGACAACAGTTGTTGAATCGGCATCGATGAACATTTCATGAGCTAAGATGTCGCCATTTCCTTCACCACGCAAGTTGAAATAAGCATGATTTGTTAAGTTGAACGGACAAGCTTTGTCGCTTGTAGCTTCGTAATCCATTTGAATGGCGTTATCATCAGTGAGAGTGTAAGTAATTTTCACTGTTTTATTGCCAGGGAATCCAAATTCACCATCGGCACTGTTGATAGTCATTACCACAGAATTGCCATTTTGAACAGCGTTGAAGATGCTATGTTTGAAACCAACAGCGCCATTGTGCAAACAGTTGCCATTGTCGGCAGTTGAAAGGATATACGTAATGCTATCGATTTTGAAAGCACCATCGTTAATTCGGTTTGCATAAGGACCAATCAGCGCATTATATTCATTGGTTTTGTATCCTTCTAAAGAAGAGAAACCAAGAATAACATCGGCCATTTTGCCATCTTTATCGGGCACACAAGCCGATAAAATGCGGGCTCCATAGTTTGAAAGGGCAACTTTCATTCCATTGGCGTTGGTGAGTTCAAAAAACTGCGTTGTTTTTCCGTCGATAGTTGTTTCGAAGTTCGCTTTGTCAAGCGCTAGGGGGTCTTTTTTTTCAGTTGGTGTACAAGCAAAAGCTGCAAGTAGAAGAGCTACTGATAATATTCGTTTATTCATTTGGATAAAAATTGATGTTTAATGGTGAGATACAACTTTCCAAGGTCATTATTCAAGGCTAGTTGCATTCGATGAGTTATAAAACGAAGTACCCAAATGTGAAATATCACATTTGGGTAATTAATAAATTACTTTGTTAATTCTTTTTCGATGAAGCCACCAAGTTTCTTGTAATTGTTATACACGGCTTGATATTTGGCTGCATTTTCAGGAATCGGATGGAATTCGAGTTCGAAACCGCCACCCATTTTAGCTTGAGCTTCGTTGCAGTCGGCATATACTCCAGCGGCAACAGCAGCAGCCATGGCACTACCTAAAGCACATGCTTGCTCCGAGCGAGCTACTTTAATTGGCATGTTGAGCACATCGCAAAGCACTTGCATTACCAGCGTTGATTTTTTAGCTACTCCACCTAAAGCAATCACCCCTTTAATTGGCACTCCTTGCTCGATGAATCTATCAACAATGGCTTTCGAACCAAAAGCAGTAGCTTCAACCAATGAGCGGAAAATGCGAGCAGCATTTGTTCCCATGCTCAATCCAGCAATAGCTCCTTTTAACTTCTGATTAGCATCGGGAGTTCTTCGTCCATTCACCCAGTCAATTGCAATTGCATTATGCTCGTCGATTGGCAATGTTTCAGCTTCTTTTGAAAGCTCGATAATCATTTTCGATGCCATTTCGTCGATGAGTTTTGAGCGTGTTGCTTCATCAACTAAACTTGATTTTGCTAAGACATTATGAGCACCCCACATGAGCACTTCACGCACAAACCAAGCATAAAGGTCGCCATAGGCCGATTGACCAGCTTCCATGCCAAGCATGTTTGGAATGACCGAACCGTCAACTTGTCCGCAGATTCCAGCAATAAGCTTATGTCCCACTTCTTCATTTGGAGCAACTAGAATATCACAAGTTGATGTTCCCATCACTTTGCTCAAATAGTAAGGTTCAATTTCGGCACCAATAGCACCAAAGTGGCAATCGAATGCGCCAACACCCACAACAACATCGGTTGATAGTCCGAGTTTTTTTGCCCATTCGGCAGTGAGTGTTCCCACTTGCACATCACAAGTATAAGTATCTTTGAACAGGCGGTCTTTCAATCCAGCTAAGATTGGGTCGAGCTCAACAAGAAATTCTTCGCTAGGCAATCCACCCCATGCTTCGTGCCACATAGCTTTATGTCCGGCTGCACAACGGCTTCTTTTCATGGTTAATGGATTTTCATTGCCGGTTAGGATTGCGGGAATCCAGTCGCAATGTTCCACCCATGAGAAAGCAGCTTCACGCACCGATTTATCTTCACGCGACACGTGCAATAGTTTCGACCAGAACCATTCTGATGAATAAATCCCGCCTTCATATTGAGTGAAATCAACATCCCAACGATGAGCCAGAGCATTGATTTCATCGGCTTCTTTCACGGCAGTGTGATCTTTCCAAAGCACGAACATGGCGTTTGGATTTTCCTCGAAACCTTTCTTTAATGCTAGCGGAGTTCCGTCTTTGTCAACAGCAACAGGAGTTGATCCTGTGGTGTCGATTGAAATGCCCACTACGTTTTGGGCTACTCCAGCAGGAGCTTTTTTCAACGCTTCAATGATGGTATATTCTAATCCTTCGATGTAATCTAGCGGATGTTGACGAAACTGATTGGTTGTGGGATTGCAATACATTCCCTTTGCCCAGCGAGGATAATTAAATACCACGCTCGACACTTCTTGTCCGTTCTCTACATTCACAATGAGCGAACGCACCGAGTCTGAACCATAATCTAATCCGATTGTATATTTTGCCATTTGTTTTTGAATAATGAGTTTTGAGTTCTAAGTTTTGAGTTGAACAATCAATGCTAATATCGATGCTCACGCCTCTCGCTATTGTCCGTAATAAGCATTGGCTCCGTGCTTGCGCAAGAAGTGTTTATCTAAAAGCACTTTGTCCATGCTTGTGTTTGGGTTCAATTGAAAAGAGCGGAAAGTCATTTTAGCAATTTCTTCAAGCACCACCGCATTATGCACCGCATCGTGAGCATCTTTTCCCCATGAGAATGGAGCGTGATTGTTCACCAACACCCCTGGCACAAAGTCGGGATTAATATTTTGCGATTTGAAGCACTCCACAATCACTTTTCCAGTGTTTAGCTCATAGGCAGTTGCTATTTCATCGGCAGTCATTTTGCGCGTACAAGGCACTTCACCGTAGAAATAATCGGCATGAGTTGTTCCGATTGCAGGCACACCCTTTCCGGCTTGAGCAAAGCTCGTTGCCCATTCAGAGTGCGTGTGAACTACACCGCCAATGTTTGGGAATTCTTTATAGAGCTCAATGTGTGTGGCGGTGTCCGATGAAGGCTTGTATTTTCCTTCCACCACTTTACCATCAAAATCAACCACCACCATATCTTCGGGCTTCATGTTGTCATAAGAAACACCGCTAGGCTTAATCACCACTAAGTTCTTTTCACGGTCGATACCGCTCACATTTCCCCAAGTGAAAATAACCATGCCATATTTCACGAGGTCGAGATTTGCTTTGCAAACCTCTTCTTTTAATTGTTCGAGCATTGTTTTTAATCTTTATATAAGGAGTTTCCTTAAACTATCAACCCAACTACACAGCAGGTAGTCGGGTTGAGGTTAAATTTTTTACCAGAAATAAATGTAGAAAGCAATGGTTATTGCCAAGATGATTACCGAGTGGATAACATCCCAAGTTCCCCAGCTTGCACGAGTGGCTGCTCTTTGTTCGGGTGTTGATGTTCCTAGCACCAGTCCTTGTATTTTTGCTGCCGATGGAGCTTCAGTAAATTTACTTACTACAAACACCACGATGCAACAGAATAAGAACATCCATCCGCAGAAGAACAACCAGTTCATGTCGTAGAATAAATCTTTGAACCAGCTTTCGCCCGCAGTGGCATGAGTTGAGTAGAACACTTTAGCACCCAAGCGAGTTAAGCCGATGATGAATCCTGAAATTAATCCCCACATACCACCTTGAGCCGATGAACGTTTCCAAGTAATACCTAAAAGGAATGCGGCTGCAATACCAGGAGCTAGCACCGATTGCACATCTTGCAGATACGTGTAAAGCACATCGCCCACCGAGCGCATGATTGGAATCCAAAGAATACCCAAAATCACAATCACAACAGTAGCAATCTGACCGATTGTTACGAGTTTCTTCTCAGGAGTTTCTGGTTTGAAACGTTTGTAGAAGTCGATTGTGAATAGCATTGCCGATGAGTTAAACAATGATGCCAATGAGCTCATTAATGCCGCCAATATACCACAAACCACCAAGCCTTTCACACCAGCAGGAAGCAATGTTGCTACAAGTGTTGGGAAAGCGGCATCGGCATTTGGAGTACCATTAGCCAAAGTAGGCAAGAAAGAGCCTGTTTTTACATGAATGCAATAGGCAATCATTCCAGGAATAAGGAATAAGAAAACAGGAAGAAGTTTCAAATAAGCACCAAAGATTGTTCCACGACGAGCCTCTTTTTCATCTTTTCCTGAAAGCACACGTTGCACAATGAACTGGTCGGTACACCAATACCAGAAGCCAATGATTGATGAGCCAATTAAAGCACCCAACCAAGGGAAATTTGAATCGCGATTATCGCGGATAAGGTTTGTCATGGTGTCGCCATAGTCATTCACGGTGTGAATACTGGCAATGCGCATCATTTCGTCCCATCCGCCCACTTCTTTCAAACCAAGCACTAAGATGATGAGCGAACCCAGCAATAAGATTGGAGTTTGAAGCACTGAAGTGTAAAGCACCGACTTCATTCCTCCGAAAATAGTATAAAGAGCAGTAATTAGCACCAATCCGATAGCTGAAATCCAGAAAAAGTCAATTCCCCAAAGTTCTTCAATTCCGAAAACTTGTTGGAAAACTAAACCTCCAGCATAAACAGTTACAGCAACTTTAGTCAGCACGTAGCTCACCAATGAAATTACCGAAAGAATTGTTCTCGATTGAGGGTTGTAGCGTTTTTCTAAGAACTCGGGCATTGTGAGCACCATGCTTCGTGAATAAAAAGGCACAAACACCCAACCAAGAATAAGAATCATCCATCCTTGAATTTCCCAGTGAGCCATTGCCATACCGCTTGATGCACCAGCACCCGCAAGTCCGATTAAGTGTTCAGAACCAATGTTCGATGCAAAGATTGAAGCACCAATAGCAATCCAAGTTGCGTCTTTACCTCCAAGGAAGTAATCTTCAGAGTTGTTGCTTTTTTGTTTAACCACCCAAACAACAATTCCGATTAGCATAAGGGCAAAAACCCCGATAACTATCCAGTCTAATAAAGCCATTTTGTTTTAGTTTTAAAGATTAAGCACACCACTCATGGAGGCGTGTGCTTAATCAGGTTTTTTTATTGAGTTAAATTATAATCCTTTTGCTAGGTGATAATAAAGGTCGTTCCATTTCAATTCTTTTTTGAAAGAAGAAATTTCTGTTTTATTATCAATCACCACTAGTTCAATACCAAGAATCTCGGCGAAATCCTCCATGTACTCCATTGTTAAGTCATACGAGAAACTTGAGTGATGAGTTCCACCGGCAAGAATCCATGCTGCAGCTCCAATTTCGAAGTTTGGTTGAGGAATCCACAACGCACTTGCCACCGGAAGTTTAGGAAGTTTTTTCGATTCAATGCAATCAACCGTGTTCACAATCATGCGGAAACGATTGCCCATGTCGATTACAGTAGCTGCAATTCCCGAACCTGTTTTGCTAGTGAAAACCAAGCGTGCAGGGTCGTTTTTGCCACCAATTCCTAATGGGTGAACTTCTAATTTAGGTTTATGTTCCGAAATAAGAGGACAAACTTCCAACATGTGAGCTTGAAGAATTGCGCTCTTTTCGCCATCGAAGTTCAGCGTGTAGTCTTCCAAGAATGAACAGCCTTTATAGTTTGGCAAACCTTGACTCATGAACCACATGCTTCTATATAAAGCCGCTGTTTTCCAGTCGCCTTCTGCCCCAAATCCATAACCCTCAGCCATCAATCGTTGAGAAGCCAATCCAGGCAATTGGTCGATACCTTCAAGGTCGTCGAAGTTGGTTGTAAATGCTTTTGCTCCTTTAGCTTCAAGCAGGCGACGAAGTGCAATTTCAATACGAGCAGAGTTCACCACTTGTCCACGATCTTTACCTCCTTCTTTGCAGTTGTCGGCAAGCTCATATTCTGCCTCATAAGTTTTCACCAAAGCAGCCACTTCTGCATCGGTCACTTTATTTTGGAATGCCACTAAATCGGCAATAGGGCAATAATCCACATGATATCCCAACACGCGTTCAGCTTCCACTTTGTCGCCATCGGTCACTGCCACGTTGTTCATTTGGTCGCCAAAACGAACAATTAGCATATCGCGAGAATCTGCATAGGCAGCAGCAACACGTGTCCAAACAGCAATTTTCTTAACTGTTGCTGCATCGCTCCAATGTCCCACAATCACTTTGCGATTCATGCGCATGCGAGCCATAATATGCCCAAATTCTCTATCACCGTGAGCCGATTGGTTCAAGTTCATGAAATCCATGTCGATTTCATTCCAAGGAATTTCTTTATTATATTGCGTGTGAAGGTGAAGAATTGGTTTGTTAAGTTCTTTCAAACCATGAATCCACATTTTAGCTGGCGAAAACGTGTGCATCCAAGTAATGATACCAATACAATTTTCTGTGCTATTAGCTTCTTTGCAAATGTTGTGTATTTCTTTTGAGCCAGTTCCTGTTGGTTTTACCACCACTCGAACCGGAATCTCTGTCGAGGCATCAAATGCAGCTGCAATTTCTTTCGAATGAGCTGCCACTTGTTTTAATGTTTCATCACCATAAAGGTGTTGACTTCCTGTTACAAACCACACTTCGTAGTTGTTTAATTTAACTGTTGCCATATTTTTTATGTTTAAATTAATTATATAAAATTGATTACTTTAATTATTTCTTTTTCGTTATCATTTTCATCGTCTTCCTCATAGCGATAATAATAAGCTCCCTTTTTCGACTCATCGAAATCTTTCTTATCTAATCGAACTAGCACGCCTAGCGAAAGAACTTTCTTTCTAAAGTTTCCAGCGTCAAATTCTTTATTATAAATACCTTCATACAAGCGACGAAGTTGGCTTATAGTGAAGCAATCGGCCAATAATTCCGAACCCATTAGCTTAATTGAAGCCTTTTGCCGCAGTCTAGTTAATGATAAATCAATCATCTCGGCATGGTCGAAAATTAAATCGGGAAGCTCATTCAGTGCAAACCATTCGGCGCCATATTGCTTTAATAAACTGTCGTCATATTTGGCTAATCGAATGAGTGAATAATACACAATACTTATCACGCGTGTGTTTTCCTCTCGCTTGGGCTGAGCAAACACCTGCACTTGCTCCATGTAAAGGTCATTTAAACCCGTGGTAATTTGAACAATTCGCGCTGCAGCGTCATCCGATGATTCATCGGTTTGCAAAAAACCGCCTAAAAGCGACCAATTTCCCTTAGCAGGTTCGAAGCTGCGAGGGTAGAGGAGCACTTTTAGCCCACCGTCATGGTATCCAAATATCACGTTATCAACAGCAACAAGCTGTTTCGGATATTTACCATAAAGTTCGGCATGCAATTCTTGATGAAATTTTTGCATCGTTCAACGGTTTTTAATACATATTATTCATAAAAATCCTCTTGAGCTTTGGTCGAAGAAATTATTTCCCTCAAAGCTCGAAAAGAGTTTCCTGCAAATATAATAAGTATTTTGTACTTTTATAACTTTGCGTTAATTTTTTATCAATAGAAATAAAAATTTGCACTTTTTCATTTTTTAGCATCTAACTAATCGTTGTTTTTCAATCGCACTTAAAATTGTAGTTCCTCTTTTTCTTCTTTTTTTGGGCGTGCCGGCATTCCTCCCCACCGCATTCCCTCGCCCTGCCGTCGCGCTTTCCGCTACAATCTTTTAAGTGGGCGAGAACCAAAGCCCACTTAAAAGGATTTTCGCTACAATCGCTCACGCTGCTAACGCCAGTAACAAGTCGCTCGAAACATTTGCAAACTTTGTTGATGCTTGTCCGTCAACATAGTGCGCGGCACGATAGCGCGAGCGCCCAGCCCTCACGGGCTTGCCGTGCCCAAAACTTCAAACCCTCTTTAACTCCTACACAACCCGCCAGCCATTCGGGATTGTACGACCATTGGCAAAAAGGACAATCGACCATTTGCTATACATGATATAGAGGTACGTTTTTTCTTGCTCATCG
>JBKEAC010000103.1:0-13472 GCA_047971925.1 Mangrovibacterium sp. | reverse complement strand
GTTAAGTATTAAATGTTACAATTTAAGCCGAAAAATCGCTAAGATAACTCTTAATCATTCTAAATAGCACGGTGTATTAGTTGTTTTTAAATGATTTAGCAAATAAAATGAATAAAAATTCGCCAAAATGTATAAAAACTTGCTCGAAAGTATACGTATGTAATTGGAAAGCCGGTCGGATTTTAATCGATCGTCTTTCATGTTTTTATTTTTTTCTCAGATGAAATTTTTTAAAATTCGAATTATGACAGTTATTCGTAAAATGGCAAATATTGCACAAGCTTTGATTTCGGCATGCAGGGTTCCATGTTCAAAAATATCAAATCATGTGGTGTTGCAAGCATGGAAAAATCCCGAATGGCAATCCGAATCGCCCCCAAAGGGCGAGCCGTAGAGACGCATTGCATGCGTCTCCGTGCGTGATTTCGACGTGTTAAGTTGATTTAAATTCGGTGCCTATACATTATATATACATACGCAGTTCAGGTGTCGTACCTACGGCACTCGTGAGCAAACCGCATCGATTTCCCCCACAATGAATTGTGGGGCTAATGAGCTGTCGTCGCGCTGCGACTAGAACGGAACGACCATTTTCAGGCGTGTTAGATTAAAACCGTGCAACGGTCTTAGCCAATTAAGTTTTCTTAAAACTCAGTGCGATAACACTTATAGTCCATTAAGAAAGCCAATTAATAAAGACTGAAAGGTAGATTCAGAAAACATTCCTCAATCTAACAAATCGTTTAAGTTGAACACATTAAAAAATCTAATTTCAATATAAGACAAAAAACTAAAAACAGCATGAATACCGCCAATTGGCAATTGACTCATGCGTTGAACAGCGAGGGCGACTATTTATTCTCACAATAAAGACCCAGAGCACGAAAATAAAACTACTTTAGACTACAACATTCAAACATATTGCATTTGAGTACAGAGGTCAACATGCTACAATAAAAGCTCAGCCATTGTTGAGCTTTTATTTTGCTAAAAACACGCTTATCAACAGCACAGGCAAATAAGTATATCTACTTATTTTACATCTTCACTATGTCAGAATAAATATATAGACTTATATTTGCCACCCAAATTAACATTTATTTATGAAGTTCAGAATAACATTCGTGCTATGTGTGTTTTTAAGCATAGCAACATTAGCGCAAGACAAAGGAACAAGCAACTCCAAAGAAGCTATCATTAAAGATGGTTGGAACTTTGGCGGAATACCAGCCGTGTCCTACGATGCCGATCGTGGATTCATGTATGGAGTCATCACTAATTTATATCATTACGGCGATGGGAGTCGATATCCACAATACGACCACTCGCTATATCTCGAACTAGTGAAATACACAGGAGGAACAACCAACATAGAGTTTCAATACGACTCCGATAAACTCTTTAAAGGACTTATCACAACGGCAAACATTTGCTATAAAATAGAATCGTTATATCAATTCTATGGATTCAATGGCTATCAGTCGGTTTATAATGAATCGTGGACAAACCGTGACAGCGAAGATTATTTCTCGCGCGCATTCTATAACTACGACCGCCGACAAATCAGAGCACGTTTCAACTTTCAAGGAAAATTATTCTATGATAAACTTCGCTGGCAAGCTGGCATCGGATTTCAATCATTCACAGTTAAACCATTTGATGTGGAAAATTACAATGACAAGAAAAATGATGACAAACAAATAGACCCTACACATCAAACCCTACTTGAAATGTATCAAGAAGCCGGAATAATTAGCAATGAAGAAGCCAATGGAGGAAATATTCCTGCAATCAACACCGGCCTGATTTATGATTCTCGCGACTATGCAGTTATTCCTCAAAAAGGAATTTGGGCTGTTTCAAACCTCGAATGGATTCCTAACATTTTAGGCGCTGAAGGTGGCTTTGCTCGATTGGGACTTTCTTATTCGCAATACATTAAACTCGTTGACAAACATCGCTTAACATTTGCTTATCGTGTGGCTTGGCAAGGAACTCTTTGGGGTGAAGCACCTTTCTACTACACCACGCAATGGGTGAACCCCGACACTAAAGGCGCAACTAAAGAGGGATTGGGAGGGTCGACTAGCCTTCGTGGAATTTTAAGAAACCGCATCATTGGTAGCGATATCGCCTATGGAAACTTCGAATTCAGAAGCCGACTACTCAACTTTCAATTCATTAAGCAAAACTTCTTCCTTGGAGCAAACGTATTTAGCGACTTAGGAAAAGTAACGCGAGGCACCAAGTTTAATTACAATCCTAATTTCGATTATACCAAACTAAACCTTCCTAGTAATAACGCATCAGACTATTTCAGCAATGAACAAGATAAAATGCACATTTCCTATGGAGCTGGTTTGAAAGTTGGAATGAACGACAATTTTGTGATATCATTAGACTATGGTATGGCTGCCGATAAACGCGATGGAAATTCAGGATTCTACATGGAAATCGACTACTTATTCTAAGCTGAATTAGTCAAATGCTTCTTATTCAGATTGCCATTGCAGCAAAATAAAGGAAATAACCAAGATTCAAAACCTTGTGAAAAGCTCACAATTATCAACACGAAAACGCCGAGCTATCCTTGTTTTATTGAAGAACTAAACATCTTAATACCAAGCACGCATGACTAATTCATGCAAAACAAAGTCAAAAACACTTGCCAATTCAAAAAAAAGTGTTAGTTTTGCCGAAAATTTTGCAATCTCTTGTGGAACAATAGTCCATAATATTGCCACTAAAACATTATACAAATGGATTTAATAAAAGTAGCCGAGCAAGCATTTGCAGCTGAAACAAAAAACGAATTCCCAAGATTCGGCGCTGGTGATACTATTGTAGTACACTACAAAATTAAAGAGGGTAACAAAGAACGTATCCAGGATTTCCGTGGTGTTGTTATCCAAATTAAAGGAACAGGTGACAAAAAAATGTTTACTGTTCGCAAAATTTCTGGAAACATTGGCGTTGAACGTATCTTCCCAATGAACTCTCCATTCATTGACGGTGTAGAAGTAACTAAACAAGGTCGTGTGCGTCGTAAACGTATTTTCTACCTTCGTCAACTTACTGGTAAAAAAGCACGCATCAAAGAAAGAAGACGCTAGTTCTCTTTCTTGTCAAAATAGGAAGGTCTCTAACTCTGTTAGAGACTTTTTTTATGCCAACACCTCTGCTACGCATAAATACCTATTCCTTTAAAACTTTAACCTCTAAAATATTTCTCATGATAAATATGAGTTCTGCCCTTGTGGTATTCTTTTATATGATTTTCCCAGCCTTTATTATTTGGTTAACTAAAAAATCAACCGTCTTAAATAAAATTGGAGCTGTTGTTTTAGCCTATGCTTTTGGTATTATTCTTGGAAACATCGGAATCATTCCACAACTCGACGCAAGCTGTTTAGAATTCCTACCCGACGGGAAAAACTTCTTCGCCCCTAGCGATCTAAATCGATTAATTGATGATGGTTCAATTTCAGAAAGCAACCGATTGGCCAATAACATTGCCAGAGTGCAAAACTTCCTCATGTCGTTCACAATACCCATTGCCATTCCTCTGCTGTTGCTCTCTCTCGATGTGAAACGATGGGTTAAGCTTGCTGGTTCTGCTATGACATCAATGATTCTCGGAGTAATTGCTCTTGTAGTCGTTCTAATCGCTTCATTTTTCCTTTTAAAAGACCATCTGCCTGAAGCAGCAAAAACTTGCGGAATGATTGTTGGCATATATACCGGAGGAACAATTAACCTCTTTGCAATCGGTTCTGCTCTTGGAGTTGACCCCGAATATATTATCTTGGTAAATGCCTATGAAATGCTCGCTGGTTTTATCTTTTTGCTATTCATCTTAACAATTGCTCAGCGCATTTTCCAAATTTTCTTACCTAAATTCAATGAAGCTCACCACATGCCTGTAACAGGCGATGTTGATGAAACAATGGAAGATTTCCGTGGCATGTTGAAAAAAGATTCAATTATCCAGATGATTAAATCATTCGGCATTGCACTAGTCATCTTTGCTATTGCTGGTGCTACAACATTATTCATACCCAATGAACCCGACACGCCACAGCAAATAAGAGAACTTGTGGGCGTTGTAGTTATTCTCGTAGTTACAATTTTAGCTACTCTTCTTAGCTTGAATCCGAAAATTAATAAACTGAAACATTCTTTCTCATTAGGCATGTATTTCATTCTTGTCTTTTCGATGCTCGTGGCAAGTACAGCTGATGTGAAAGCTATGCTAAACCTTGAAAACATGTATCTATTTGCGCTTGTTGGAGGCGGATTATTTGCAGCTATGGCATTGCACCTCTTCCTTTCGTGGATTGTGAAAATGGATAGCGACACCACTATTGTTACAATGACAGCTCTTGCTTACTCGCCTCCTTTTGTGCCATTAGTAGCTGCATCATTGAAAAACAAAGATGTTATTATCTCCGGATTTGCCGTTGGAATTTGCGGTTATATCTTTGGAAATTTCCTTGGTATCGGCTTAGCCTATTTTTTAGGTCTATATATGTAATTCTAATCTGTTTTTAGAATTGTTTTTCGCTTGGGTTGATTATCTTTGTCGCTCAAATAAAAAAACAATGACTACAAAAAACAATAACAAAGCAACGAAGAGCCCTTCTAAATTGGGTTCTTTCCTTAAAAGTGATAAACTCCGATATGCTGTGGCTGTGTTCCTAGCTGTATTCGGAGTTTATCTGCTTATAGCTTTTGTTTCCTTTCTATTCCATGGCGCTTTCGACCAAAGCGAACTCAACACTCCTGCAACAACTGAAAGTGCTGAACCAACAATACAAAATAATGCGGGGCAAAATGGGGCTGCATTAGCACATTTCTTCATCAATCGTGGATTCGGAATTGCCTCATTCGTCTATATTTTTATTCTTACTGTTGTTGTTTTTAGGCTCTTCAGAATATCCTATTTCAGCTTTTGGAAGGATTTATGCCTTAGTTTCTTAGGTATTCTATGGATTTCAATCACTTTGGGGCTCATCATTCCTACATCTACTGACAGCTTTCATGTGGCAGGAAACACAGGGCTATATCTAGCAAACTTTGCTCATGCAAAATTTGGATTCATCGGCTCACTACTTCTGCTCTTTGGCATCTTAATGATTACGCTCATTTTTGCTTTCAATCAATTTGTGCCTTGGATAGCTCAAAAGAAAGTGAGCCTAATTGATGAAAAAATTGCGGCTAGAAAACAACGAGCTGAAATGGAAAAGCTTCAAACAAATGATGCTCATAATGATGCCGAAGAAAAATTGGAAAAAACCACTACTCCTAGCGATGAGCTCGACCAATTTGAACCCTTAAAAAAAACAATAGAAAACATCTCTCCAATTGAGCATGATGAATTTGAAGATAACTCACGAATCAATTTATCCCAAGTAGCTTCTGACAAAGATAAAGAGTTGCGAGTTGAAGATAATCTTGATTCAGAAATAGATCCGTACGATAATCATTCACCCGTGAGCATCTTTACCCTCGATGATGAAGATGAGAACGAAGATTTCGATAATAATTTTGACAATACACAACAGTTCAATCCTGCAGCACACGTGGAATCGCGCGAAATTGAAGACCAAGATGGCAATGTGGGAATGATTGTGAACAAACAGAAAGAGGAAGAATGGATTGCGCCTGAAAATCACGTCGCTAATTTCACCGCCGATTATGACCCTACTCTCGACCTTTCAAACTACAAATTTCCTTCAGTTGATTTGCTTGAAGAACATCAAGGCGAAAAACATGATGTGACCGAAGATGAGCTCATTGAAAACAAAAATAAAATTGTTGAAACACTCAGTCATTATAAGATTGAGATTGTGAAAATTCAAGCCACAATCGGACCAACTATCACGCTCTATGAAATTATTCCTGCGCCCGGAACCCGTGTGAATAAAATTAAAAACCTTGAAGATGATATTGCTCTAAGCCTTGCTGCTCTGGGGGTTCGCATTATTGCTCCAATGCCTGGGAAAGGAACAATTGGTATTGAAGTCCCTAATAAGAAACCCGAAGTGGTTTCAATGCGTTCAATTGTGGCTTCTAAAAAGTTCCAAGAAAGTAAGGCAGATTTACCCGTTGTTATGGGAAAAACAATTAGCAATGAAACTTTTGTTTTCGACTTAGCAAAAATGCCTCACTTGCTCGTTGCCGGTGCCACAGGACAAGGTAAGTCGGTTGGACTAAACGCCATTATCACTTCTTTGCTTTATAAAAAACATCCGTCTCAGCTCAAGATGGTCATGGTTGACCCCAAGATGGTTGAGCTTAATATCTATGGGGTAATTGAAAAACACTTCTTAGCTAAATTGCCCGATGCCGATAAACCAATCATCACCGATGTTGATAAGGTTAAAAACACGCTCAACTCGCTCACTATCGAGATGGACGACCGTTATAGACTCCTGATGAAGGCAAACACAAGAAATATTAAGGAATATAACACCAAATTTGTTGAACGTAAATTAAACCCTAATAATGGGCACAAATATCTACCTTATATTGTGGTCGTTGTCGATGAGTTCGCCGACTTAATCATGACAGCAGGTAAAGAAATTGAAACTCCGATTGCTCGTATTGCTCAAAAAGCAAGAGCCGTTGGAATTCATATGATTATTGCCACGCAACGACCATCAACAAACATCATTACGGGGGTAATTAAAGCTAACTTCCCTGGTCGTATAGCTTTCCGTGTAGCGTCAATGATTGACTCTCGAACAATTCTCGATTCACCCGGTGCAAACCAACTCATCGGAAAAGGAGATATGCTCTTCATGCAAGGAAGCGACATGATTCGCTTGCAATGTGCATTTGTTGATACTCCCGAAGTGGAACGGGTGTGCGACTATATTTCAAATCAACAAGGATATCCTTCCGCATTTTTATTGCCCGAATATGTTCCTGAGGGCGATGGAAACGGTGGAACCGACGTCGATTTGAATCAACGTGATGAACTCTTCGACGAAGTAGCCCGCATGGTCGTTTCTAATCAGATGGGTTCAACTTCCATGATTCAACGAAAATTTGCAATCGGATATAATCGTGCAGGAAGAATCATGGACCAACTAGAAGCAGCAGGCGTTGTGGGTCCTAGTGAAGGAAGTAAACCACGCCAAGTGTTAATACAAGATGACTATGCGTTAGAACAACTCATAAACAACCTCTAGATTATTCCTCAGCTTAAAAAATTTAAAAAGGTGAATCGCATTTTCAAAACGTGATTCACCTTTTTTATTTAAAATAAGCATTCGATCTAACTTCTTACATAATGTAAAGATAAAAATCATCTGCTTTTAGACATTAAATTCGTTTCGCTTAAACATTTCAAAGCAAATGGCGTTTAATTGCAGAACACTTGATCTGTTCAAAACATTGGAAATCTCCAGTTAATACTAAACAAAATAATTTAACTATCATAAAAAATTAAAACAAATAATCACTTTTTGACTTATATCAAGTGTAATTAATCTGTAAAAAAACATCTTTGCAAAAAAAACACATCTGATAAAAGCAACATTGATAAAATAAAACCTCATGAAACCCTCCCCCCTAATATTCATCGCACTTTTTGCTACTGCATTTGCCTCTTGTCAGGTTAGTCAGAAAACTCATGAAGAGCAAGAGCTCCTTGTTGAAACAACACTTGCAAAGCAAACCGATTGCCCCAAACTAATTCGATTGAGTGGTAATTTAGAACCAAAAGAAACCGTGCGATTAGGATTCATGGTTGCTGGAAAAATTGATGAAATTACACCCGCTGAAGGCGATTATGTTGCCAAAGGTTCTCTCCTTGCTCGACTTGAAAGCAACAGCTATGAGCAAGGATTAATCATGGCAAATGCTCAGCTCAATCAAATGCAAGACGATTACACTAGAGTATCCGAACTTTTCAACAGAAAAAGTATTGCAGAAAGCGAACTCATTAAAGTTCAAAACGGACTAAAAGCAGCACAAGCACAAGCAAAACTTCAACAAACTCAGCTTGACGATACGAAACTTTTTGCCCCTATTGATGGCATTTTGCTCAAACGCGGAGTAGAAAAAGGCGAGATTATCGACAAAGGAATTCCTCTTTTCGCTCTTGCAAATTTAAGCGAAATGAAAGTTTCAATTGCTATACCTGAACACGAATTACACGAAATTAATCTTGGCGACACCGCTCAAATATATGTGGCAGCATTAAAGAAAAATTTCGAAGGAGAAATTAGTGAAGTTGGGGCACTTGTTGATGGAAGCACGCGATCATATACTGCTAAAATAAGCATTGACAACCCCAACGGACAACTTCAGCTTGGCATGCTTGCTGATGTGGAACTATCAAGCTCTTCATCATCGAAGCTACTGACATTACCCGCCAATTGCATCTTAAAATCACCAAGCAATGAGTATTACGTCTATGTACTTGACAATAATAGAGCATTTCGCCGACTCGTTTCAATTGGACGCTTAATTAATAATGATTTAGAAATCACAAGTGGGCTACAAGCCAATGAGCAAATTATTTGCAGTAAACTTTCTGAATTAAGTAATGGATCTCTCATCCGCATACAATAGCCTGCCATGAACTTAATCCGCGAATCTATCCGACATCGTCAGCTCACTTTGAGCATCATTATCATGATTATCGCCTATGGCATTTATGCTCTTTGCACAATGCCGAGACGAGAAGACCCTAAAATTATTGTCAATGAAGGATTAATTATTGCTTATTATCCGGGAGCCAATGCTGAACAAGTGGAAGCTCAACTTTCAGCAAAGATTGAAGATTATCTCTTCAAATTTGAAGGTGTGCGAAAGAGTAAAACCTTCACACGTTCTATCGATGGACTCATGATTGCACATGTCGTTCTTGAAGATCAGATGAAAAATAATGAGATATTTTGGAATAAACTCCGTCACGAATTACTCATAGCAAAAACACTCGAACTCCCCAGTGGAATTATCGGACCAATTGTAACATCGGATTTTAGCCAAACGGAAGCCATGCTCATCAGCATATCGGCTAACAAAGAAAACTATGTCCAACTCAAAGAATATGCACAACGACTAGGCAATGAAGTGCGTAAAATCGACGCAACATCGAAACTCACAATAATTGGCGAACAAAAACAAGAGATAAGCATCAAGTTTAACTCCAGCATACTCGCTCAATATCAACTCAGCTTGCAACAAATAATAAGTATTTTGCAATCGCAAAATGCATTAAGCAGCGGAGGGAGCATTCTTAGCGATGAACTCAAAAGTACAATCCATGTTAGTGGATACTACCCCACCATTGAAGAACTCGAACAACAAATTATAGCCATATCCGACGAGGGGCATGAATTGCATCTATCGGATATTGCTGAAATCTCTCGTTCATACGCCGAACCCAATCAAACGGTTTGGACAAATGGTTGCAAATCGATTCTTCTTGCCATTCAAATGAACGACGGAAATAACATTGTGCAATTTGGAAAACAAATTGACCGAGCTATCGCAGTTACTAAAAATCAGATCCCTAGCCACGTTGATATTGACGTAGTCTTTTCTCAACCCGAACTCGTGCGAAATGCTGTTGATGACTTCCTAATTGAATTTTTAGTTGCCATCATTGCCGTTATTATTGTTATCCTGCTATTACTTCCACTAAACATTGCAGCAGTAGCTGCCACTTCCATTCCGGTAACAATAGCCATCACATTCGCCATTCTCGAAAGTATTGGAGTTGAATTGCACCAAGTGTCGCTTGCTGCTCTTATTGTAGTACTCGGATTAGTGGTTGATGATACGATTGTGGTGGCCGATAACTACGTGGAACTCCTCGACCGTGGAATAAAACGACCCGTTGCCGCTTGGCAGAGCGCAAGCACACTAGTTGTTCCTATTTTCACTGCCACAATCACCATCATTGCAGCATTCCTTCCCATTGCTGGAATAAGCGGCGTGATTGGCGATTTCATTCACGACCTTCCAATCACAGTGAGCATATCACTAGCTGTTTCGTTCATCGTTTCCATGCTATTCACTCCTAGCTTATGCTTACTATATATCAAAAAAGGTTTAAAAAACACAGAAGGGAAAAGTCGCGATTCAATCTTCAATTTCACTCAACGCTATTATGAAAAGATTTTAAATACTTGCATGAAACACGCTAAAATGACAATCATGTTGTCGATATTAACAATCGTCGTAAGTGCTTTTGTGTTTCAATTTGGCGTTAAACAACAATTCTTTCCCTATGCTGAACGAAATCAATTCATCATCGAACTAAATATGCCCACGGGCACTAAATACGATGAAACAGCTAAAGCAATTCACCAACTCGAACAAATTCTTGCCGAAAACAAACTGGTTAAATCGCATGTATCATTCATCGGACATAGTTCTCCTCGTGTTTATTATAACTTCGCACCTAAATTTCCTCAAGAAAATTTTGCTCAAATCCTTGTAAACACGCACAACAACAAAGATGCCGAAAAGCTAGCAGCCGAACTTTCTAGCAATGCCGAAAATCTTCTCAGCAAAGGAAATGTGGAAGTGAAACTCATGCAACAAGGACAACCATTAGAATCGCCGGTGGAAGTTCAAATTTATGGTGATGACCTGAACCAACTCAAAATAATTGGCAACGAGGTTACCCAAATCATTAAATCAAACAAAAACAGTCGGTTTGTAAAAAATGATTTCAAAGATGACTACCTCAGCTTAAGTGTTGCTCTAAAACCAAATGCTAGCCGACTAGGTTTTAGCACAGAAAGTGTGTCGAAACAACTCTATGTTGCCACTCAAGGAGCAAGCATTAGCACACTATATGAAGGAAGAAATCCAGTAAATCTTAAACTTCAGTCTTCGATTGAAGAATGCAATAACATGGAGAAAATAGGCGATATATACATCCAATCTCCTATCACGAATAAAAGCGTGCCACTCCGACAAATTGCCGAAATTAAACCCGAATGGCACACTGCTGAAATCATTCGAAGAAATGGCACTCGTTGTCTTACAATTGGTTCGGAAACCGATGGAATATACCCCTCGGAACTGCTCACGCAAATTCGTCCTCAAATTGAAAACATAAAGATACCTCCTGGTTATTTCATCGAATATGGAGGCGAGCATTTCAATAAAATTGAAATTACAAACATGCTTATAGGAGCTCTTTCGCTAAGTCTGATTTTAATACTAATTACTATTCTATTTCAATTTAAGCAATGGAAGAAAGTTTTTATGATTCTATCGGTTTTGCCTCTTGCATTACTCGGAGCTATGCTCGGACTAGCCATCACCAATAATCCATTCGGATTTACAGCCATGATGGGACTAATAAGCCTTGCTGGAATTGTGGTGCGAAATGCTATTATACTTATTGAACATGCCGACGAACTCATCCACGAAGGGATGAACATTAAAACAGCCGCTTTTGAATCGGCTAAACGAAGACTACGCCCCATTTTGCTCACAACAATTTCGGCTGCATTTGGTGTTATTCCGATGATAATTTCGGGTTCTTCGCTGTGGGCTCCTCTTGCTTCTGTCATTGCATTTGGAGTAATTTGGAGCATGTTCATGACCCTATTAACAATTCCGGTGCTATACGCAAAACTTATTAAAAAATAATATCAAAATACACCCTCTCATGTCGCCTTTCAAATTAATTATATTATTTCTTGCTTCTTCCTTTACTTCTTTTGCTCAAGAAAAAATAAGCCTCGATGAAGCCAGAAAACTAGCTCTTGCCCATGAAGCCAATATCTCTATTGCCGAACAAACGCTCCAACAACAAGAGCTACAAAAGAAAATAGCCGAAACCTATTTCCTACCTTCATTGGCTGCTCAAGGCGGAATCATGTATCAAAATAACGACATCAATCAGCAAGTTAATATAAACCTGCCTCCCGAACTTACTAAAATATATCAAGAAATACTTGGTGCTTTGAATATCCCGGCAACACCTATCAACACACAATTTCCAATCAATATAAGTCTTAATGGTGCATATCTTGCCGGAATACAAGCCAACCAAGCTATTTATGCTGGGGGGAAAATTCGAGCAGCAAATCGAATGGCTAAAATAGGTGTAGAAATTGCGTCAGAAAACATCAGACTGCAAGAAATAAACACGATTGTAAAAACCGATCAAGCTTATTTCACCCACATGGCTGTTGATGCAAAAGTAAAACTAGCCGAAAAGAATCTAGCTACTCTTGAGGCGCTCCAAAAGCGAGCTAAAGATAGCTATGAAGTGGGATATAGCAACCAGAATGACCTCCTCAAAGTGCAAGTAATGCTCAGCCAAGCTAAACTCAATGCGCAAAAAGCAAGAAATGGTTTAGAACTTACGCGTATGGCTCTCTGTCAAATCATCGGATTCAGCCTCGATAGTCCGATCCAAACCGATAGCTCGTTAATCGTTAATCAAACTATCACAACATCAACCGAAAATATCGATATTTCTCAAAGACCCGACTACTTGATACTTGAAAAACAAAACCTCCTTGCCGAAGAAAAAATTAAAAGCGCCAAAGCCGACTATCTCCCTCAATTGGGAGTAATGGCTGGATATGGAACGTGGGGGTGCCTTAATATTAACGATATAGAACTCAATAGCCATGGACTCACTGCTCTCGCCATGCTAAAAATACCTCTATTCAATTGGGGAAGAGGAAGCAAAGAAATTCAGCTTGCTAAGCTCGACAAATCCATGCTTAACGACTCTTTCGAAAAAAACACCCAACTCATGCAGTTAGAAATGGCTCAAGCCCAGTTCACGCTTAATGAATCGGCTCTAAGCATCTCACTGTGTGAAGAAAACCTATTGCAAGCCACCGAAAACCAACGCGTGTGCAACGACAACTACGAAATTGGAAAGGAAACAATTAGCAATCTACTCATTGCTCAAACTCAACATCAAGAGGCAGAAACAATGCTACTTGATGCCAAAATTAACTTCAAACTTGCCGAAATCGAATTCCTGCGAACTGCAGCTCTTTTCAGTTTTGAAAATGGCTTATAGTATGTCGCCCCTTAAAAACTACTTTCAGCATTATTTTTTAAAAAAATAAATCTAAAAATGTTTAGGAACGCCAGCGCACTACTTACATCACTTTCCGAACAGCTTAGGAACGCCAGCGCACTACTTACATCGCTTTCCTAACAGCTTAGGAACGCCAGCGCACTACTTACATCGCTTTCCTAACAGCTTAGGAACGTCAGCGCACTACTTACATTGCTTTCCTAACAGCTTAGGAACGTCAGCGCACTACTTACATTGCTTTCCTAACAGCTTAGGAACGTCAGCGCACAAAAACATATGTGTTCCTAACTACTTAGGAATGCATCTGCACAACTCCTTTGGCATTCCTAACTACTTAGGAATGCATCTGCACGACTCCTTTGGCGTTCCTAACTACTTAGGAATGCATCTGCACAACTCCTTTTGCGTTCCTAACTACTTAGGAATG
>JBKEAC010000102.1:0-44373 GCA_047971925.1 Mangrovibacterium sp. | reverse complement strand
TACATCTTTCACTACTTTTTCATTAGTGATTATACTGATGTTTTTTGCTTCGCATGAGTTGCAATCGATAGCGCTTTTGAAAGTGACTTCTGCCACTTCTTTTGTTTTTTTTTCTGTTGTTTCTTGTGCTTGTATGCTCACTGCTCCTACTAAGAGGATGGTTGATAAGATAAGTTTTTTCATTTTGTTGCTATTAAGAATTAAGAATTTATGTTATTTTCCAATATTGTATTTGATGCCAGCATAGAACATGCGGCCATAGATTGGAGCCCAAATGCGACTAGCGTCGAAATCTTGACTAAATGGACTTTCAGGCGCAATGATTGCATCTTTTTGGGTGAAGTCGTTTAAGTTCTCACTACCCACATAAAAGCTCCAATTACGATAGTTTTTAGTAATTTGCGCTAACATTACGATATAACTATCAGAATATTCTTGTCGTTGATTTGTGGCTAAGTTGCCATCGGTGGGCGATAATCTTTGGTCGCCATTAAATTGCACAGTGAAATCAAATTGCCATTTGTTAAGATTAGTGCTATAATTTGCAGAAAGCAAACCTTTATATTTGTTAGTGAACGGAGCTTCTTTTAATTCTCCATTGAAAGTAGTCTTCACATCATTGTATCGATAGGCAGCGGTGAATATAAAGCGATTAAAAATTTCATAGTTTGTTTCTACTTGAAAGATGTTTGAATATGATTTTCCGTCGAGATTATAGAAATGAACTTCATGACTATTTTGCTCCATATCAACAACTAATTGATTAATGAAGTTGGTGTGATAGTATTCCAGATATAAATTCCAAGGGCGACTATTTACATTGAATTTATTAACAGAGCTAAATCCAAAATTCCAAGCTTCTTCTTGTTTGAATTCGTTGGTATCAAAAATAAATTGTTTTGAACTAGCCAAATATTTTGAATTTTCACTGATTGCGTCAGGAGTCCGATATCCTTTTCCAATACTAGCTCTCCAAGAAGAAACTTCGCCGAAGCTATACTTTGCATGTAGTCGAGGGGTGAAGAAACCATTGTAAAGAGAGCTGTAGTCATAGCGAGCACCTAGCAGAAGTGTGAAGCTTTCGTTTGGCATGTAGGTGTATTCACCGAAGGCGCCAATCACATTTTCATCATATCCAGAATAGTCGGGATTTTGATTGAAAGTAGCATCATTTTTGTCATAATTAAAACTAGAACCAACGTTATACATGTGGCGAGTGTCCTTAATGTAAGAAGCATAAATGAAGTTGGCATATAGATTTTGCTGAGTCACATTGAAAATATTTTGCCCATAGAAAGAATTTCGGTCAAAATAGTTATACGACAAAATTGTTCCTATACTTGTTGCCTCACGGTTGAGAATAAATCCATTTTTAGTAAAGGCATTGAACTTCGTTACATCAATGTTAATGCCATATTTATCGGCTTGTTCATTGACTGTTTTGTTGTGGTTGAAACTTGTTTGACCACCTTTGCGCTGGTCGTTTAAGTATGTAAATCCCGATTTTGATTCCCACACATTACTGTTATAGTTCCATTGATTCATGAGTACAAGCATGTCGCTCATTGGTTTATCAAGAAATCCATCGTCGTTCATGTCTAGTTTTCGAAAGTTTTTATTGCCATGCGCCATGATTGAGGTGCTCAATTTTTCGTTAATATCAGCAACATAACCGAAGTTGAGTTCTACTTTTCCATCTTGATTGCCATAGGTGTTGAAAAACATGCGTTCATCTGCCATTGGTTCTTTAATGTCGATGTTGATTTGCCCAGTAATTGATTCATAGCCATTTTTAACAGCTGCTGTTCCTTTAGAAACTTGTATAGAGTTTATCCAAGTTCCTGGAAGATATTCAAGTCCGAATGCCGACTCGGCACCACGCAAAATTGGAACATTATTCATTGTTAATTGAGAATATTTCCCTGAAAGGCCGAGTAGCTGAATTTGTTTAACTCCAGAAACTGCATCGGCATAGTTCACATCGACAGAAGCATTTGTTTCAAAACTTTCAGAAAGATTGCAACAAGCAGCACGGGCTAGTTCTTTACCCGAAATTTGCTGCACCGAGTTGGGTGTGAGCATCGACATGCCAGCTGAATTTCGGCGAGCACCAACAACCACCTCATCCATTATTTCAGCATTAGGTTTGAGCTCGATCTTAAGATAAGAGTTGTTGTCAATCTGTTTGATGAGTGTTTCTGTTCCGATAAATGAAAAACTCAGCATGTTTGCTTCTTTGGGCTTTTCAATGCTGAATTTACCTTCAGCATCAGTGTAGGTTCCTTTTGTTGTGCCTTGCCACACAACAGCTACACCAGGAGCGATAGCTTTAGTATCTGCAAATCGCACTTCTCCCGATATGGTTTGTGCCTGAAGATTGAAAGCACAAAAGAGTGCAATCAATGCTATAATAATATGTTTCATGATTTTTTAATTGTATTTGCTTAAAAATAGGGATATATCGATATATCCTGTTATCGAACTGTTGAATTGCAGTCGTGTTGCTGCAATGTGGAGTTCTGATTAGCAATACAATTTAAGATTATGCTGGCGAATAGTTACAATTCGACCGTAATTCTTCTTACCGTCGAGATTGAAAATAGAGAGGGGGATTGCATTTGATTTATTGAAGGCGTTTAGTTCCTGAAGCTCGGTTTTGTGAGAGGAATAAAATAAAATGTTAAAACATAAATCGATTGGCAGTATAGAAATTTCTTCGCTCGATAGAAGGTTCTCTGTTAGGCGATAGCTGAGTGTTTGAACTTGATGTTCGGGGCAGCATGTGTCTCCTTCAGTAGAATTATTTTCGTTCTCATTTGAACAGCATGTATGATGATCATGGTGCTTTTGCTCGTGGCAAAGCTCTTCTGTCAGATCAATATAAACGGAAACATATCGTTGTGTTGAGGCTTGGCAGGTATGATAATAAAACACCACTCCTGTAGTGCTGATCAGGAAACTGAGCACTAATAAGAAGGAAACTGATATTTTAAGAAATCTAGCCATGTGACAAAAGTAAGTTTTTTTTATAACAATTCCCAAAAGGAATTAAGTTTTAGATTTTTTTGTGCTTTAATCATGCTTATTCAAATCGTATTGTCTTTTCTGGCGATATTCGACCGATGATGAAAGATGGTATTAAAAGCATGATGAGAATTACAGCAAAGGTGTTAATGTTTAGCCAGAGGATATGAAAGAAATTAAGCTGTATGGGCACCGCATTTAGAAAATAAGAATCAGAATTGAGTGGGATAATTTGGAAAAAATATTGAATCAAGCAGATACTGATGCCAACAATATTTCCCCAGATTAACCCTTTCCCAACAAGAAATGCCGATAAGTATAAAAAGATTCGGCGAATGTTTAAAGATGAAGCTCCAATTGATTTTAGAATACCAATCATGCGTGTACGTTCGAGAATGATAACGAGAAGTCCAGAAATCATATTGAAACCTGCAACTAAAATCATGAGTATCTGAATGAGAAGTGAATTGATGTCGAGTAGGGCAAGCCAATCGAATATGCTAGGATATTTTTCTTTAATATCGATTACTTGCAGAAGACTCTCTTCTTCGGCAATGTGCTTCACTAGTTGGGTGTTTATTTTTTCAAGGCATGGTGAAATTAAATCTAAATCATCAACAAAAACCTCATAACCACTCACTTGATTTTCATTCCAATCATTTAGCGATTGCACATGGCGAATGTCAACAAGCATAAACATTCGATCGAATTCAGTTAATCCCGTGTGATATATTCCTTCTAATACAAATTGACGAACACGTGGAATTTGCTCATCTTCATTTAAAAAGTACATCTGGAATTTGTCGTGAATCTTCAATTGCAATAGGGCGGCCAATTCTTTAGATAGCCAAGCCTTATTGTCTCTATTTTCAGAGGTAGAAAAGATTTCTCCTTCAATTTTGTTGTTTTCAAAGAATGTCCAATCGAAATTCGAGCTAATTCCTTTGGCAATAATTCCTTGTATTTCATCATCTACTTTAACAATACCAGGCTTTGTTGCAAAGGTTTGAATGTGCCGAATGTTTTCAATTTTAGATAAGTCATGCAATAGCGTGGTGTCAACCTCAATGGGGGAAGTTTCATAACTATTATTGCTGTCGTAATTAACTATTTGTGCATGGGCGGCAAATCCATCGACTTTTGCCTCGATTTCTTGTTGGAATCCGGTGACAATAGCAACCGATATGATGATGATTGCAATGCCTAATCCGATGGCAAGCACGGCTAAATTTACCACACTCTTACTTAGACGTGATTGTTTTTCCTTTGAAAAGAAAATCTTGCGGGCAATATATAACTCAGTGTTCACTAATTTGGAGTTTTAGGCGTGTAATTGCGATTAATTATAGGCAGAATGACTAGTGAAATTAGACCAACGATGACAATCATGACATTCATTGAACTGTGTGTTAAGAATGCAAAAATAAGACTATCGTCTTTCGCAATACCGTATATAATAAGTGCTTGAATGACCATGAAATGCCATGCTCCAATTCCACCTTGCACCGGAGCAACCATGCCGTAAGCTCCAAAAACAAAAACAGTGAGACCAACTAGCCAGCTTAAATGTGAGGTAAATTCAAATGCAAAAAACATGACATAGAGCATTAAAAAATACATCAGCCAAATGAAAAGGGAATGGAAAATGAAAATCCAAGGGTGTTTTAGGTTTTTGATGCTCTTTAATCCTTCTGCAAAATTTTGAATTGCTTCCTTGATTTTGATTCCTAATTTACCATGGCGAATTTTGAAATAAATGAAGAAGAGAATCAAGAGTATGATTAGGAAAATGCCAATACCGATAGGAGAGAGGGTGAAATTGTTTATCTTTTCTTGTACTTCAGGATTGTTTTTTAGAAACTGAATAACTTGCTTAAATTGAACAATAGAAACAAAGGCGGTGAAAAGAAGCATGATAATTACATCGATTGTTCGCTCGATTACAACAGTACCAACTAGTTTACTGAAAGAAATGCGCTCATACTTAGATAATGCTGTGCAGCGGGAAATTTCGCCCATGCGTGGGAGTGCAAGATTCAAGAGATAACCAATCATTACGGAAAGAAAGCTGTTGATAAAGCGTGGTTTCATGCCGAGTGGCTCAATGAGCATGATCCAGCGTTGCGACCGGCTCACATGACTGAGAAGTCCTAAAATTAATGATGCCCAAACCCATTTATAGTCAACATCATTTCGTAGAACAGATTTCATTTGGTCAACATCTTGTCCTCGATAGACTAACCAAAATAGGAAACCACTAATGATGACAAAGAAGAGTATTTTAATCGTTTGTTTGATCGTATTTTTCAAAATTATATTTTTGAGTATTTAATGTTCAATTTGATTGCCTCCTTAATTAAAGGGTGTGACTAAATTATTGGCAAAGATAATTATTTGTTTCAACAAGTTTAAACAATAGGATAATAGATTGATGTTTTCTTAGTGCATCACGTATTTGATAATGCGCTATCATTTAATGCCCGTTGAGAATTTATTTCTTTTGAGCATGCTTAATCGTGTAAATAAGCGATAGCATTTAGAGTTAGTTTTCAAATATCAAATGGTAGGGCACGTTTGTTAATTTTTCTTGTTGTATTTTTGTGGCATGCACGTGAATGTACAACTTCGTTTAAAGCTGTGCCATTTAGAAAATAAAATCTCTAGGTCAAATCCGCTACCCAAATAATCGTCTAGCTAAACGCAGACTTGAATATTGAAGTTTGGAATGTGAAATTTTAGGTAAAAGGATCAAATGAAACATAGAAAAGGGACTGTCTACCAAATGGAAGACAGTCCCTTTTCATTAAATATATACTGAATCTGTGTTATTTCAGAATTAGTCTTTATCAATTCTGATAAATGTGCCATCAAGTTTGAACTCTAGTTCCCAGCCATTAGAAAATTCAATTTGCTGATTCCCAAGTTCTAATTCCCAATCGGTAATAACATAGGTTGGATAGTTTTCTGTAACATAGTTTTGAATTTCTACAGGAATAACTGAATCAGGTAATTTTGTTGTGCCATCAATATCAATAATTTCACAATTTTCATTGAAATCGAGTTCAACATTTCCACTTAAATAGATTTCATAAATAGTTTCATGTTCGCTGTCGAGTATTGCTCTATTGATAATAGCTTCAGGGAAGTGGGTTGTTTTATAATCGATGATAGCTGCTGGAATTTCCTTTTCAGCCAAAACTTTTTCATGTTTATCATCATCGTTACATGCAACGAATGTTGCCATTAAAACCACAAGGGTGAATAATTTCATGTTTTTCATATTGTATTTTTTGTATTCTTCTCATTTTGAAAGAAGAAAATGTTTGAATATAAAGGAGTTTCCTCCAAATGTTTTGTTTTTTAAATTTTAGAAACCGGCGATTTATTTTTTTAATTCCCCGTTTTCATTGAAGAAGATTGTTCTTTCATCTTCGCCGCGTTCCACTTCAACTTTATAAGTCACGCTGCCTTTTTCAGTTATTTTATCCACATCTTCAACGCGATATCCGCGGAAATTTTTATCCAGAGAAGTTAACACCGATTGAGGCAACTCACTTTTAGTGCACTCTTCGTTGATTTTAATTTGTGCACCATCGGCAGCATACCACACTTCATAATCTTTAAACCAGCCTAACTGAAAATCAACTTTAAAGATTTCATTTTTTACTTCCCAATCAATGTCTGATGCTTTAGGAAAATCAGAATTAAACTGATTTATAACTACTGAAGGTACAGCACTTGCTGGAATGTCCTTGTCTGTTGCGAATGATAAGCCACTAGCTAAAATCAATCCGCCAAATAAAATGTTCATAATTTTCGTATTTTTAGTTTATAATAGACAAAGCTAGTTATTGATTCTAGAAAGAATTGGGAATTTTCTCCTTTTTCAAAATAAAATTTCAAATCTATGCTTATTTTCATGAAAGTGATAGGTAATTTTTAATTTATTAGTTTGCGCAATAGCTTTCACTATCGATAATCCCAACCCTGTACCATTGCTTGATAAATTAGTTTTGTGGAATCGATTAAAAATAACTTCTTCGTGCAATGGGGTTTCACTTCCCGTGTTGAAGATTGAAAATTTTTGAGCTCTCACATAGATCAGAATTTCGCCATTGTCATGATTATGGAAGATGGCATTTCTAACTAAATTATTGATTAAGATAGTTGCCAGAGAGTGATCGATTTTTAAAAATGAGGGTTCTTCAAATGCTATTTTAAGTTTAATATTTTTAAACTTGGCAAATTCATCTAATTCTTCAAGCACTTGATGCGTGATTACGTTGATTGAAATTTCTTGTTCTGCATGAAATTGTTTGTTTTCAATTTTCGATAGCAGGAGAAGTGTTTTGTTTAACTTAGAGAGTCGATGTAAAATCTGATAAGTTTCACCTATTTGTTGAGCGTGAGTATCGTTTAATTTTTCATCTTCCAATAGCAATTCTAATTTGTTTTTAGTAATTGCTATGGGGGTTTGGAGTTCATGAGCGGCATTTTCAATAAATTCTTTTTGCTGATTAAAGCTGTTTAAGCTGTGTTGATTCATTTCGTTTACAGCTTTCTGCAAATCAATAAATTCATTTATGGGAGTTTCAATTTGATTAAGAGGTTTCGATTTTCCAATTCTGTAAGACTTTAATTCTTCTAGAAAGTTGTAGAACGGACGCCAAAGTCTTTTCAAAATAAAGCCATTTACCACCACAATGCTTAATCCGATAACTAGGTAGAGAGCAATAATATTCCATGATAACGCTTTGATTAAATCATCTTGTTCCACAATTGGATTTATAATTTGCAGTTCATAGAACGAATCGTTATGTTTAAACACCGATATTAGCATGCGCACCGATTCTAATTCTAATTCAGCATCATCGGCATCTTGCATATACACTTTCGTGTCAATGTATTGATCCTTAACTGAGAGTGCAAGTGCTTTCTCGATGGGGCGAATGATGTATTGCGATTCATCGAATTCTGTTTTTAAGTTAATTTCAGAATTCCGATTTACGTTAAGAATGATTAGTCGTTTTTGATTTTCGAGCTCTTCATCGGCATTTTCTTTTATTTCATTAAGCATGGAGTAATAGAATGCCACAGCCCAAATGCTTATCAGCACGAGAACAGTAAAAGAAATATATTTAATTGAATGATTGAGTAGTTTCACAATTGAGTTAATTTATATCCCACACCATAGACTGCTTCAATGTTAATTTCTGCATTTGAATCGCTTAATTTTTTGCGTAAATTCTTCATCTGATAATAAATGAAATCAAAATTATCCATATTGTCGGAGTTGTCTCCCCACACATGTTCAGCGAGTGCAGATTTGGTAATTAAACGGTTTTTATTGCTCATGAAATAGTATAGCATGTCGTATTCTTTTCGATTTAAATGCACGAGCTCATTGTTTACGTTAAATGTTCTATCGGTAATATCTAAATGACTATTACCGATAACAATCGTATTTTTTCCTGCTAGATTTTTCCTGCGAATTACAGCTTTTATTCTTGCGTTGAGTTCTGCCAAGTGGAAAGGCTTTGTTAAATAATCATCGGCTCCTAAATCTAAACCTTCAAGTTTATCTTCTAATGAATCTTTTGCCGATATGACAATCACATTGTCGGGTTTGTTTGATTTTTTAAGTTCTCGTAGCACATCCATTCCACTTCCTCCGGGAAGCATTATGTCGAGCAAAATGCAATCATATTCATAGAGCATGGCTTTATCAATTGCCGATTGATAATCGGAAGCAGTTTCTACTAATATCTTTTCTCTTTCTAATGATTCTTTAATGTTTGCCTGCAATTGCAATTCATCTTCAATGACTAATATTTTCACTTGTCGGTAATTTATATTTTGACTGTGATGCTTTATTTACATCGATATCGAGTTAATTGTAAAAAAAAACCGATATTATTTAATATTCAAAGATGCATCTAAATTTTGGAAAAAATTGGGAATTGTTGAATTTATTATTTCAATTAAAGCTGAAAAATAGATTTTTGATCCATTAAAATGCATTATGCAATGGATTGCACAATAATTATCTTCGAAAGTATGTATTTTTATTGAAAATAATTGCTGATGTTTTCCACTTTTCTGTAACTTTGGACGGAAAAATATTAATTCAAAAGACAAAATCAAATTATGAGTATTAGTGCTTTGCAAAAAGCTCGTGCAGGCTACGAGCCAAAATTGCCTCAATCGCTTAAAGGTGCAGTTAAAATTTCAGAAGGTGCGACCACAGAATCGGTTGCGGATCAAGTTGAAATTAAAAAACTATTTCCGAACACCTATGGCATGCCTCTTCTTCAATTTGAAGAAGCAACAGCTGCCGCAAGTTTCCCAGCTGTTAATGTAGGAGTAATTCTTTCGGGAGGTCAAGCTCCTGGCGGTCACAATGTGATTTCTGGAATTTTCGATGGTATAAAAAAAATAAATTCCAACAGTAAACTATATGGTTTTCTTGGGGGGCCTGGAGGATTGGTGGACCATAAGTATATGGAAATTACAGCCGACTATCTTGAGGCTTATCGTAACACGGGTGGTTTTGATATCATTGGCTCGGGCAGAACAAAATTGGAGGAGACAGCTCAGTTTGATAAAGGATTAGAAATCCTGAAACAACTAAAAATTAATGCTCTTGTCATTATTGGTGGCGATGATTCTAACACGAATGCTTGTGTGCTTGCTGAATACTATGCGGCTCAAAAAGCAGGTGTACAAGTGATTGGTTGTCCCAAAACAATTGATGGAGACTTGAAGAATGAAATGATTGAAACATCATTTGGTTTCGACACCGCTGTAAAAGTATATTCAGAACTTATTGGAAATATTCAGCGTGATGCTAATTCAGCAAAGAAATATTGGCACTTCATCAAATTGATGGGGCGTTCGGCTTCTCACATTGGTTTAGAAGCAGGATTGCAAACACAGGCTAACATCACTCTGATTTCTGAAGAAGTGGCAGCTAAGAGGCAAACTCTTGATGAAATCGTGAACTACATGGCAAACATCATTGCTAAGCGTGCAGAAAATGGAGAAAACTTTGGCGTTGCTCTAATTCCTGAAGGATTAGTGGAATTTGTGCCTGAAATGAAAGCTTTAATTAATGAGCTTAATGATATTTTGGCTGAAGGTTCGGAAAAAGAAGCGAAATTCAAATCATTTGTAAACAAAGAAGAGGGACGTGCTTTTGTAGCTAGTATTCTTTCAAAAGAATCGGCACATGTTTATAATTCTCTTCCAGCTTTGATTGCCGATCAATTAACTTTGGATAGAGATCCTCATGGAAACGTGCAAGTATCACTAATCGAAACAGAAAAACTTCTTGGTGAGATGGTGAAAACTCGTTTGGCAGAAATGAAAAAGGACGGCAAATTTGTGGGTAAGTTTGGAACTCAATTCCATTTCTTTGGCTATGAAGGTCGTTGTGCTGCTCCGTCGAATTTCGATGCAGACTATTGCTACTCTCTTGGATATACTGCTTCGGTACTTATTGGTTCAGGAAAAACTGGATACATGGCGTCGGTGAGAAACACAACAGCTCCTGCTGCACAATGGATTGCTGGTGGAGTGCCAATTACCATGATGATGAACATGGAAAAACGTCATGGACACATGAAGCCTGTTATTCAAAAAGCCTTAGTTGAACTCGATGGCGCTCCTTTCAAGCACCTCGAAGCAAACAGAGAGAAATGGGCTTTAGAAACTTCGTATTTATATCCTGGTCCTATTCAGTATTGGGGTCCAACCGAAGTTTGCGACAGAACAACTATTACCTTGCAATTAGAGAAACAAAAATAGATTTCACACCAACTTATTTTGGAAAAGCATTGCAGGATGAGTTGGTTGATTACACTTAGCTAATTTTTTAGCGCAATGAAAAAAAGGCTGAACCCACTTTGAGGAGTTCAGCCTTTTCTGTAAAACATGAATGCAATAGTGAAAGGCATATTTGATAAACCAACAGCAATTAAAATAAATGCTTAGGATATACTACAAACTTAATAAAAGCTCATTGGCTTTATCAATATCACTAAACTTACCTAAATCCATCCAAACAGAATCATTATCAACAAATGCACCGATTCGCTCACTTTGTGCTAGACGAAGATACATATCAATAATAGAAAAAGAACCCGTTTCGGTAATCTTAGTCAACAGTTCGGGCGAAATGATTTGAATTCCACTGAAAGCGTAAGACGTTGCATCATCGATAAGTTCGGGTCGAGCTATTTTCATTTCATTGGAAGAAATATTTTTCCAGCCGCAGAGTAATGATTGGTTGAAGAGGAGCAATCGAGAAGTGTTACGATTTCTAACAACGAGTGTCGCCAGATTTTTATCAGTGAGATGTTGATGAATTAGCATTGATAAATTCAAATTCGACAAAATATCAACATTAACAATCAGAATGTGCTCTTCGCCTTGTAGCAGTTTTTTAGCATGCAGAATAGCACCTCCTGTGTTGAGAAGCATTTCTCGCTCATCGGATATTTGGATATTAATTCCAAAATTATTGTGTTGCCTAAGAAAATCTTCAACTAAATCGGCAAAGTGGTGCACATTGATAATAATATCTGATATATTGAAACTAATCAATCGATTAATGCATCGTTCAAGTAAAGTGATTCCACCAAGATTAACAAGAGCTTTGGGCTTGTCATTAGTGAGAGGTTGCAAGCGAGTTCCAAGACCAGCTGCAAATATCATTGCTTTCATCTGCCTAAATTTGCTTTATGAGTATCAGATTAATCTTGTCATTACCTTAATTATAATCCGTTCTTTAGCGCTAGCATTTTGATAGCAGTTACAGCTGCTTCATCGCCTTTGTTTCCAAGATTTCCACCAGCACGAGCAATAGCTTGTTCCTCATTATCGGTAGTGAGAACTCCAAAAATGAAAGGTTTATTATATTTTAAGTTCAAATCGATAGCACCTTGAGTTACTCCTTGGCAAATGAAGTCGAAGTGGCGAGTTTCTCCCTGAATAACACATCCGATGAGGATGACCGCATCAGCATTAGTCGATTCAGCCACATATTGTCCTCCCAACGGAAGTTCGAAAGTTCCGGGAACATGCTTAATTATGATGTTATTTTCGTTAGCACCATGTTTAATGAGCGTATCTTTCGCACCTTGAGCCATTGCACCTGTAATATGATAATTCCATTCGGCTAAAACGATTGCAAATTTCATGTCTTTAGCCGATGGAATAGAATTGAAGTCGTAATCTGATAAATTTTTAGTTGCCATATAATTCTGATATAAACTTAAAATCCCCTTCGAGAGGGGATTTTAAGATGTGTTTTTGAAATATGAAATTAATTCACGTTTAATTCTGCACGAGCAATATATTGATCGATATTTCTTGCTTCTGCTGATGCAGTATATTTATCTTTGATTGTTTGATAGGCAGACAAAGCTTCGGCATAATTTTTTTCGTTTTCATAAGCCTGACCCATTTTTAAAAGATAAATAGGAGCTGTAAGCTTATTTTCAAATGAAACCGCTTTTTTGTAAGATTTTATAGCAGAAGATAAATTGCCCAATTCCACATAGCAGTCACCTTTTAATCCTTCAGAGATAGGAGCTAGCAAAGGGTCTTCAGTTGAGAAATCGTTAAGATATTCAATTGCATTTTCAAATTGACCCAATCGAGCATATGAAACTCCAGCATAGTAATTAGCTAAGTTTCCAGTTGGAGTTGATCCGTAATCGCTGATTATTTCTAGAAATCCAGCGTTTTGTCCGTCGCCATTAATTGCTAAGTTGAAAGAATCTACATCGAAATAACGTTGAGCAGCTTCGATTTCCTTTAGCGCATTTTGTTTTTTTGGAGTAGCAATAAAGTTGTCGTATGCCATATATGCTACAGCAATGATAACAATTGCAGCAAAAACTCCAATGATTCCTTTTTGATTTTTTTCAATGAATGCCTCTGTTTTTCCTAAAGCATTTTCTACCTCTTGTAGATTATCTCCATGAGAAGATTGATTGTTTTTATTTACCATCTTAGTTAATTGATTTTTCTATTTTCTTAATTGGTTGACAAAAATATAATTTTTTGAATAAATAGCAGCGATTGTTTCAATAAAAAACACACTTTTTGAAAACTAATCAAAGATTTTCTACAATAAAAGACTATTTTTTCACTAATTGAACAACATTTTCCACATGGTGTGTGTGTGGAAACATATCTACTGGCTGTATTTTATTCACACGATAAACCTCATCAAGCAAAGCTAAATCGCGTGCTTGGGTAGCTGGATTACAACTCACATACACAATTTTTTCTGGAGCAGCTCTCAATATTGTTTTGATAACATCATCATGCATACCAGCACGAGGGGGGTCAGTAATAATAACATCGGGCTTTCCATGAGTAATAATGAACTCATCATTGAGCACATCTTTCATGTCGCCAGCATAAAATTTAGTATTTTCTATACCATTTAAAGCCGAATTAACCTTTGCGTCATCAATAGCTTCAGGCACATATTCAACACCTATCACAGAATTTGCCTTTTGAGCAATGAAGTTGGCAATAGTTCCCGTACCTGTATATAAATCATAGACCACTTCATTGCCCGTTAGTTCTGCAAAATCCCTAGTCACTTTATATAGCTCATAGGCTTGTGCCGAATTTGTTTGATAGAAACTTTTTGGACCAATCTTGAAACGCAATCCTTCCATTTCTTCAAAAATATGATCAGGACCTTTATGCGAAATAATATCTTGGTCGCCAATCGTGTCATTAGGTTTTTCATTAATGACATACATAATCGAGCTTAGCTCAGGGAAAGCATTTTCAATAGCGTTGAGCAATGAAATTCGTTGCTCCCTATCTTCATGATAAAATGCTAAAATGAGCATATTTTCACCCGTTGAAGAGGTTCTTATGATCATGTTTCGTAAAAATCCAGTTTGATTTCTGATATCAAAAAAGGTAAGTTGATTTTCAAGTGCATATTTGCGAATGAAATTCCGAAGTTTATTAGAAGGTTCAGGTTGTAGCCAGCACTTTTCAATATCGATGATTTTATCAAATAGTCCCGGAATGTGAAATCCAAGAGCATTTAAGTCCTTCATTTCTTCTTGGCTGTCAATTTCATCATAAGAAAGCCAACGGCGATTACTAAAGCTAAACTCAAGTTTATTTCGGTAGAAGGTGTTTTCCTTCGACCCTAATATTGGAGTAATTTCAGGTAATTCGATATGCCCCAATCGACGAAGTTGGTCGCCCACTTGTTTCTGTTTGTAGAACAATTGTTTTTCATAGGGTAGAAATTGCCATTTGCATCCACCGCAAGTTCCAAAGTGAGAGCAAAATGCTTCTTGGCGATCCTTAGAATAAGATTGCACATTCATCACTCGGCCTTCCATGTAGTTTTTCCGTTTTTTTGTAATTTGTAAATCGACAATATCGCCAGGCACAACATGCGAGGTGAAAATAACTAAGTCGTTCACTTTTGCCACGGCTTTCCCCTCAGCACCAATATCGATTATTTCAACACCTTCAAGAAAGGGCTTGTTTTTTCTACTTTTTCCCATATTTAAATTAAATTTCCGACAAAAATAGGTATTTTATGAAAATAAATTGGAAAATGTTGGGTAAGGATGCTAAAATAAGTTATCTTAGTGAACCATTTTGAACGACTGATTTCTAAATGCCGTGAGTTTCGAGATCAAATCTTGGTGAAATTGATGGAAAAGGTGGAAAATAAATTTTAAACAAAAACAAATTAGACACATGAAGAGCATTTTATCATTATTAACAGTCTTATTGTTGTCAACAGCTGCATTTGCTCAAGATAACAACGAATCTAAATTTTCAATTTCTTCTGAAATTCGTCCTCGTTATGAATTGCGCGATGGTTATAAAACTATCATTAGTGAAGAAGAAGATGCTGGTCAATTTATTTCAAATAGAGTTCGATTAAATTTGGACTACTCGAAGGGTCCTTTGTCAATGGCTTTAAAATTACAAGATGTGGGGATTTGGGGAGATAGAAGTGCCTTTATCAATGAATCAACACATAAAATTGGTTTCTTTGAAGCATGGGCTGCTTATCAACTTTCAACTAAACTTTCTTTGAAAGCTGGGCGACAAATCTTGTCGTATGATGATGAGCGAATCATGGGGCAAGTGAATTGGGCACAATCAGGTTTAAGCCATGATGCATTGGTTCTACAATTTAAGAATGCAGCTGGCGATATCCGCATGCATCTAGGGGCTAGCTATAACCAAACCGAAGAGGTTAATGTGAAAGCTAGTTATCCCTACACTAATCGTTCAATGCAATACTTGTGGCTAAATCGTTCAAATGAAAAATTGCGAGCAAGCTTTCTATTTTTGAACAATGGCACACAAGCTCTCGAAGCTGATGTTAAGTCAAATTATAGTCAAACATTCGGATTATTCCTTAATAATACGGATAATAGTAATTGGGATTTAGGTGGCTCACTTTATGGTCAAACTGGTGAAGATGTTTCGGGCAAAAGTATATCGGCCTTTTATGTGGCAGCTCATGCTAAAAAGGTTCTTACTGAAAATTACAAACTCGGTGTTGGGTTTGAAATTTTATCAGGAACCGATATGACAGAATCTGATGGTAAAAATCATTCATTTGATCCGATTTATGGAACAAACCATAAATTCAATGGCTATATGGATTATTTTTATGTGGGAAATCATAAAGGCAATGTTGGCTTGCAAGATTACTATGCACAATTCGACTATCAAAAAAATAAATTCTCAAGTTCACTCGCTCTGCATTCATTCTTAGCGGCTGCCGATTTATCGAGCGATATGGATAAGTATTTAGGAACTGAAATCGATTTAACGTTGAACTACAAGGTGGACAAAGACTTTAGTATTAGTGCTGGCTACAGTCATATGTTTGCAACCGACAGCCTACAAAAATTGAAAACAGGCACAACTTCTCGCTCAAATGCTAATTGGGCATATATTTCATTGGCATTCACGCCTCAATTCTTTAGCTTTTCAAAATAAAAGTTATAAGTAAGCAAAATTATAAATGCACGTTAAATTAAGTTTTAACGTGCGTTTTTTTTAGAAATGACAGAGTTAGGAGCCTCAAACAAATTGGTTCTATGTCGAATATAGTGGGTAGAGTAATTTGACTCTTTAGTTGTTCCTAACTTAGAGAAGGATGTGATTAAAAGACGTTTGAAAGACGTTTGAAACATTCTTCTATCATTTAATTGAAGCTTGGCGCACGACTGTGGGAGCATTCTATCATTTAATCGAAGCTTTGCGCACAAGAGTTGGAGCTTTTATCATCTGATTGAAGCTTGGCGCACGACTGTGGGAGCATTCTATCATTTAATTGAAGCTTTGCGCACAAGAGTTGAAGCTTTCTATCATTTAATTGAATCCACATGCAATGAGTCTTTCAATGGAACGCCTATTTGGTCATTGTTGGATTGTTATTCAGAATTAAGCGAGCATAATTCGACAAATCACTACCCACTAAATTCAACATAGAGCCAACAAATTGTTTTGCCCATGTTTTTTAAATCTGTGCACGATCATTTAGTTTGAACTTTCAACAGAAAGGGAAGTTGTGATTCAACAAAAAAAGCAGAAATCATCATGATTTCTGCTTTAATTTTATTCTGAGATACTTCTGTTTATTTTGATTCTTCTGCCTCGAAGTTCAATAAATTATTCTTTTGTAATAAGTTGTACCATTGAAAAACTTTCTTCATATCCGAGTTGTAAACTCTACTTTTGTCATAATTAGGAAGTACTTCTTCAAACAGAGAGGCAATTTCATCATTGTTCATTTTTGGTAGTTCAGCATCCCCTTTAAGAGCTTTTGTATTTTCAAAAACTTTTTTGAGTTCCACCTCGCCAGTTTCTGTGAAAATGGCTATTTCACCAAGAGAACTTATTCGGGCTGTGGAATAGGCTGGAGTTCGTTTGCCTGTAACTAAAGATTCAACAATGATGCTATTCTTTCCTTCTGAAACTAATTTAAATAAACCAGCTTGTCCTGATATTGCTAATATTCCTTTCAACATATTAATCGTTTTATTTTAGAAAGCTGCGAATATAATACAATATACTCATTAATGCGCTATTTGTCGATTTTTTTTAAAAGATTCTTGTCTAATAGCGGTGCAATTAAAAACTTTAAAAGCAATAGTGTTCCAAATAAATTTAGGACTATACAGGGGCTATTTCCATGATGGAACTTCAAGAACAGTAGTTATATGGAGACATGTGTGGTCGCTTCTCTGCCAGCGGATCCACTCCACACCAAAGCCCAATCCGTAGATCATAATACATTGCTTCATAATTGCAATACCCCAATTATGAACATCAAAACCTCACACCGCAACCCTGAACCTCATCTCGAATGGCAACCCCACACGCTCGAGAAAGGGCGTTCCGTTGAGACGCATTGCAATGCGTTTCAAAACATGTCTGAAAAACAGTCTTTTAGTTATTTGAAACAGCATATTTCATGCTTTCCTAACTGCTGAGGAACGTCATTGCACTTGTGCAGATGCGTTTTTTACGTCTCGGGAACACCATTGCACAAGAAATTATACGTTTTTTACGTGTCAGGAACGCCATTGCAGTCGTGCAGATGCGTTTTTTACGTGTCGGGAACACCATTGCACAAGAAATTATACGTTTTTTACGTGTCAGGAACGCCATTGCAGTCGTGCATATGCGTTTTCTACGTGTATGGAACGCATATGTTCTTGTGCAATGACGTATTTCACGTGTATGGAACGCATATGTTCTTGTGCAATGACGTATTTCACGTGTAAGAAACGCAAATGTTCTTGTGCGCTGACGTTCCTAAGCAGTTAGGAAAGCAATGTAAGTAGTGCGCTGACGTTCCTAAGCAGTTAGGAGAGTGATGTAAGTGGTGCGCTGACGTTCCTAAGCTGTTGGAAAAAGTGATGTAACCAAGTGTACAGGGATTGTTCAATAAACAGTGTCAATAACCATTTTATTATAGGGGACATCTAAAAAAAGGCTGTTTGTTTTTATGAGGGATCGTTGAGATGCATTGCAATACGTCTGGTATAAAAGATTAGTGCAAAAGATGCCCTCAGAAAATAAAATGAACAACAGCCGCATTTAACAGCTTCCCCCAATTAAAACCAATTTTTTAGAAGTACCATATAGATTTGCAGTATGAAAAGAAAAGAAGAAGAGACGTTTGAAATGCGAAGTAAGTTGAGCAGTGACGTTTCTTTAGTGGAAGAAGTTTTGTAAGGCAAATCAAAAAAATAGGCACATTTCCTATCGCATTCATTGAGATTACGATAGGAAAATTGTGCCCTTTATTCATGGTGCGATTAATTCTAGTCTAAAGAATATGAAATTCCACCACTAATCCAACGCCCAGCTTGAGGGATATTACTCAAGTCGTAATAAGTGCTGTTGAACAAGTTGCTTGTCATGAAAAAGAAGTTGAATGCACGATGTGAATAGTTTAATTTCACATCGAATATACTGAACGGAGTATATTCTTTTTCGCCAGCATATTTTTCACCATTAAAATAAGAAAATCCTCCATTTCGATCTTCAAGTCGATACTGCCATTTAGCAGTAAGATTTTGGAAGATGCGATGATTTAATCCGACAACAAATTTATGTTTCAGGTTATCAAGTGCATATTTTGAAAAGTATTCCGAATCATTGCGAGTGATGTTGTTGTAGGCATAATTAAGGTCAATCTTATGTATGAAGAATTGCTTTTGATTAAGAAGCATTGCAGGCCTAATTTCAGATTTGACTTCCACTCCGAAAGCGTTGATTTGAGTGAGATTATTTGTTTGCCACATGAATTCATCGCTAATGCGAACCCAATCGATGATATTTTTACCTTCGCGGTAATATATAGCCGCTTCGGAAGATAAAAAGTGATTTTTAAATTTAAATCCACCTTCGAATGATGACGAGGTTTCGGGTTTTAGCTTTGGATTTCCAATATTGCTAGGTCCTTCATAATATAAATCGGTAAATGTTGGTATTCTGAGCGATTTATTAAACGAGGTGTACAGCTTTAAATTATTGGCGAGCAGAAAGGACATGTCAACACCTGGATAATAGTGCCATTGTTTGGCAAGGTCGGAAACCCAGTTTGCCATGATTCCGGCTGAAATATTAAATCGTTTAATTTGAGCTGAATGTTCTACAAAATAAGATAGATTGATTCGCGTGTGCCCATTGGTGAAAAATTGCCCACTTTCACCAGGAACTTTTATAGATTCATTCAGACTTTCGCCTAATTTATTACTTAATATGCTTTCCGATCGCAGTTCGGTTCCGATTGAAGTTTTTCCAAGCAACCATTGGAACCATGTGTTTATCTTCGTGCCAAAAACATCAGTCATGTGATAATTATGTCCGCTATACCATTCGGCAGGATTTGACCGAAAGAGTTCATATCGGTCGTGGTTTCTTCGCCAATAGGAAGAAGCACTTGTGTGTAATGTTTTTCCCATTTTTAATTCGGCAGAAAGAATCGAAGTTCGAGTTGCTTCGCCCTGATTAGGATATTCGGGGGAGTAGAAACCATTGGCCCCAAATATTTTATCGATGTATCCAGCTTGAAAATTCACGCTTACATCATCGGTTTGTATTTTCCCGTTGTAGAAAATATTGTAGGTATTGAAATCGGTATTCGGACGATAACCATTTGAAGCAGTATTTCCAATGGCTATAAAGTTCTGCAATTTTCCTGTTCGAATGTTTCCACTAGCATTGATGTTTCGTAGACCGTGAGAACCAAAAGAAAGATCGGTTTGGATAGAACTAGCCGAATTTGGTTCGGTGATAATGTTAATGGCTCCGGAAAATGCATTTGGACCATATATTCTGGACGATGATCCGTTGAGGATTTCTATACGCTTCACTGCTTTTAGCGATAGTGGAAGGTTTAGATTGTGGTGCCCTGTTTGAGGGTCGGAGATGTTGACTCCGTTTAGTAGGATGAGTGCTTGGTCGAAAGTTCCTCCTCTGATCGAGATGTCAGCTTGAACACCGTAGGTTCCGCGTTGGCGGATGTCGATGCCCATGGCATACTCTAATAAATCTTGAACACTTGCTGCTGGTGCGGCGTTAATTTCTTTTTTGTCGATGACCGACACGATGCGAGCAATCTGCGAATAAGTGGCAGGAGCTCTTTGTGCACTGACCTCGACCTTGTCGAGTTCATATTCTTTTGCAATAGTCAAGCTATCGTTCGATACTTGAGCAAAGCTTTCACTAGGAACTGCTACATACAAATAGGCAACAGCTAGTGAGGCAATGCGCACTTCTCGTTTCAAGGCTTGAAACAAAGAATAGCCTTGACCTTTCCAATGGTGGAAAGTCAGTTGGCATGCTTTTTTGGTAATAAAAAATTTATACATAAAATAAAAAATATGTGAGTAAGCAAGATAGCATTCTTTTTTTTCTTAGATTGCGGCATGAAAACGTGCTATTTATTATTGATGATTTCTTAACACTTGAATATTTAAATTATGATTGAACGAGAAATATGTGTTTTGCCCACGGCTGAAGATGCTGCAGAGGCTTTGGCGCTTCGAATGGAGCGACTAATAGGAGATGGAAGAGTTGGGGTTCATATTGCATTATCGGGTGGTACAACTTCAATTGCATTTTTAAATGCTCTAGTTAAGCGTGAACGAATTAATTGGACGAATGTAAATTTCTGGTGGGTAGATGAACGATGTGTTTTGCCTGATGATGAACAAAGTAATTTTAGGTTATTCATGGAGTTCTTTTATGAAAGATTGTCATTTACAAAGCCAATGTATCATCGTGTAAAAGGGGAGTTTTCTGTTGAGGATGCTTGTTTCGATTATGTGTGCAAATTGGAGAAGGCGTTTAATAATGAATGTCCTCATTTTGATTTAATTATTTTGGGAATAGGAGAAGATGGACATATTGCGTCGATTTTTCCTCAAAATATAGATTCATTTTATGCAGACTCCATGTGTGTTGTTGCAAAGCATCCGCAAACGGGGCAGTATCGCGTGTCGTTTACTGGAAAAGTGATTAATGCGGCAACTCAAGTTGCTTTTTTAGTTAGTGGGAAGCATAAATCAGGAATAATAAAGCGTGTTTTTTCTGAAAATTCGGAAGAACTTCCCGCACAACTGGTGAGTTTGCAACAAGGAAAGCTTTTGTTTTTTCTTGATAAATATGCGGCAGAGGAGATTTGATGTGGTATTGAAAATTACGTTTTTATGGATTTTTATTTCACTGAAGAGTTTCGTGTGAGAAAACAAATAAAAAAGCTTGCTCAATTTATTTGAGCAAGCTTTTTATTTTATTCAGATTGTTTGAATGTTAGCTGATTTTTACAAATCATTTTCGCCAGCAACATATCCAAAGTTAGCAAGAATTCCACCATCAACGTAAAGTACTTGTCCGTTGACAAAATCAGCAGCTTTTGATGCTAAGAACACAGCAGCATTAGCCACATCTTCGGGTTCTCCCCAACGTCCAGCAGGAGTTCTAGTCATTACTAAATCGTTGAAAGGATGTCCGTTTTCACGAATTGGTCCTGTTTGAGAAGTAGCGATATATCCAGGTCCGATGCCATTGATTTGTACGTTATATTTAGCCCACTCGCAGCACATGTTGGCTGTTAGAAGTTTTAATCCACCTTTAGCAGCAGCATATGCAGATACAGAGTTTCGACCATAAACACTCATCATAGAGCACATGTTGATGATTTTTCCAGAGCGTTGTTTAATCATATTAGGAGCCACTCGTTTCGAAATAATAAGTGGAGCAACAAGGTCGATGTCGATTACTTGTTCGAAATCTTTGATAGGCATTTCTAAGATTGGGATACGCTTAATGATACCAGCATTGTTTACTAAGATATCAATAACGCCTACATTTTTTTCGATTTCTGAAATACCAGCGTCAACAGCATCTTCATTTGTTACATCAAATTTTAATGTGTAGACATCGATACCACATTTAGCATATTCAGCTTTGCATTCAGCTAATTTTTCATCAGAAATATCGTTAACGCAAAGTTTTGCGCCAGCTTGAGCCAATCTTTTACCAATGGCCATTCCAATTCCGTGAGTTCCTCCTGTAACTAGTGCAACTTTACCTGTAAGGTTGAACAATTCTTGTATCATATTTATGTAGTTTAATTATTTAATTTTTTAAAATAAGCAGATTTTTAAAGTAAATCGGTTGCTTTGAACCAATCTTGATCGGTATAGTCGAGATTTTCACCAGCCATACCCCAAATGAATGTGTAGTTACTAGTTCCCGCAGCAGAGTGAATTGACCATGCTGGAGAAATTACAGCTTGCTCATTGTGCATCCAAATGTTGCGAGTGTTTGTTGGTTCGCCCATGAAGTGACAAACGGCTTGATCTGGTTTTACTTCGAAATAGAAATAAACTTCATTGCGACGAGCGTGTAAATGCACTGGCATTGTGTTCCACACCGAACCTGGTTTTAATTCCGTCATTCCCATTTGAAGCTGACATGTTTCCACAATTCCGTTAATAATCATCTGATTGATATCTCTCTCATTTGATGTTTCTAAAGATCCCATGTGCAGAACATTGGCTTCTTTTTTGGTAACTAGTTTTGTTGGAAATTCTTTGTGAGCAGGAGCTGAGTTTATGTAATATTTAGCAGGATTTTTAGCATCTTTAGAAGCGAAAATAACTTCTTTAGATCCTTTGCCAATGTACAATGCTTCTTTGTGACCAACTTCGTAAACTTTTCCATCAACTGAAATTGTTCCAGCAGCACCAATGTTGATGATACCAACTTCGCGTCGTTGACAGAAATATTCAGCTTTTAGGGCATCAACAGTTTCTAGTTTAAGAGGAGCTGTTGTAGGAACTGCTCCTGCTGTGATGAAACGTTCGATGTGAGAATAGACCATGTTAATCTCACCGTCAACCATTACTTTTTCTATTAAAAATTCTTTGCGCACACGCTCAGTTCCGTAAGATTTGAAATCTTCAGGATTATAAGCATAGCGTTCTTCAAAATTAATTGCCATGATAATGCTATTTTGTATGATGAATAATTTGTTTTTTTATTGTTCTCAAACGTTTAATGTTTGATTTAGGGCAAATTTAATATATTATATGGAAAAACTTACAATCGATTGCACATATTATTTTATTTTTGTGAGAATATGTCGCATTGCATTGCATATTGCAGTAAATTAAATAAAAAAATGAGTAAAAATTCGATTACCATTCATGATATTGCCAAGGAGTTGAAAATTTCGGCATCAACAGTTTCAAGAGCTTTAAATGATAATCCAAGGATAAGCGAGAAAACCAAGGAGGAAATCAAACGTGTGGCGCATGATTTAGGTTACCAGCCTAATGTGATGGCGTCGAATCTTAGGAATCGAAAGTCAAACACGATTGGCATAGTTGTTCCTCTCATTAATCGTCATTTCTTTTCTTCGTTTATTAGTGGTGTGGAAGATGTGGCATTTAAATTGGGATATAGTGCCATTATTTCGCAATCGAAAGATCTTCTGGCCAATGAAAAGCAAATTGTGCACTCCATGTTTTCAAATCGGGTCGATGGAATCATTGCCTCAATTAGCATGCAGACCGATGTTTTTGATCATTTTCATGTTTTTGAAGCGAGTGGAACGCCTATTGTGTTTTTTGATCGAGTGATTCCTCAGTTGAAATCGCATAAAATTGTGGTAGATGATTTTGGTGTTGGATTTAAAGCTACACAGCATCTCATTGATCAAGGATATAAGAGAATTGCTCATTTGGCAGGTCCAACTGTTTTGCACACTTATAATGATCGCATGTCGGGATATAAATCGGCTTTGGCTGAAAATGGGATGGAGCAGAAAGATGAGTATATAATATATAGCCGACTTACACGAATTGATGGACAAGATGCCATTGAACAATTGATGTCTTTGCCCACGCCACCTGATGCTCTTTTTTGTGGTAATGATACTTCGGCATTGAGTGTGCTCAGTTATTTGAAAGAGCACGGGGTAAGTGTTCCTCAGGAATTTGGTTTGATTGGATTCAGCGATGAACCTGCATCGGCACTCGTTACACCGTCGATATCTACATTAAAACAACCGGCCTATGAAATGGGAGTGAAGGCAGCCGAATTGCTTATTAGTGAAATAGAGAATCGACAACACGCAGGAGTGCATCAACGGATTGTTGTGCCTACAGAATTGATTGTGCGGGAATCGAGTAGTAGAATTAAAAAAGAGGTTTAAAGCAGTTTAATGTTGAATGTGTTGTTCAATATTTAGCAATCTGATTTATTAAACCATGTTTTTTGCACCATGCAGGATAGTGTTTTGTTAGTAAATCTTCTGCCCAATTGCTAAGCCAAGCATATCCAGTTCGGCGTTCGATTTCTATTTCGCCAATAGAGTAATGAACCACGCCATCTCTACCTACGAAGATAGGGTAGTTCGTTTCAAGTTCATAAAAACGAGCCCACATCGGCGATTTGTTGTTTGGATCAAATCCAACGACATAGTCAAATCCGTTCTTTCCCGCTGGGTTATCTATTTTAATTAATCGAATTCCTTCAATTTTAGAAGCTTCAAACCATGTAATTGCGTAATTTATTGCATCGATAATTTCTGCATTGGGATTTTTAATACTTAATAAGTATTTCACAATGCCAACACTTTCAGAACCGCTCAATGTGGGGAGTTCATAGGCGCGAGCTTTTGTGGGTTCAAAATTATTTTCATCGTGTTGTGCACACCAAACGGTTGGTGTACCATTAATTTTAACTTGACATTTTAAAATTGCAGTAACACCTCTTTTGATTGATTCAGCACAGCGTTCTTGCAGATTAGAATCGATGAATGAGAATCTGTTATCGACGACATTTTGTAAGAATCTCATTACGCCAATCATTGCGCCATCATTGAATGTAATGTGAGAGTAATAGCCTTTTCTTAAAGGATAGAATTGTGGCCAACCACCGTTTTCATATTGTGCATCGAGCATGAAATTGATACCCTTTATACAAGCGTTCTTGTAAATTTTATTTTGAGTGGCATTAAATACATTTGCTAGATATTCAACTTGCTGATAGGTTGCTTTGTTGTCGATTGTTGTTTCGTTAATATGGTTCTCATTGCTAGCTTTAGCCTCGTCAATCTGAGATTTTGTTATTGGTTTTGCCATGTCGATATTTTTAGGCCAACCACCAAGTTTTGATTGATAGAGTAAAAGATTATCGGCAATTCGGATAGCTTCTTTAGAACCATACCAGTTTTCTTCTTGCTGAAGCGCGTCTTTCCATTGAATTATTTCTTGAGCTGTTGCTTTGATGCTACAAATGCAGCAAAGTAAGAAGATTATTCGGAGTTGTTTAATTAGTATAGTCATGGTTAAGCTTATAGGTTCAGTGTGCAAATATAAAATAAAAAACCACAATGTGTTTGGCATTGTGGTTTTTTATATCGAGAGAATGTTGTCTTGAAAATGCTTATCCTAAATATGATTTCAAGAGTTTGCTTTTAGACGTGTGTCTCAAACGGCGAATTGCTTTCTCTTTGATTTGGCGAACACGTTCACGAGTTAATCCGAAATGCTCACCAATTTCTTCGAGTGTCATTTCTTGGCATCCAATGCCAAAGAACATTTTCACGATGTCACTTTCTCTTTCAGTAAGAGTAGCTAAAGATCGTTCAATTTCACGCGAAAGAGATTCGTCAATCAGCATATTGTCGGCATTGGGTGAGTCGTTATTTACCAACACATCGAGCAAGCTATTGTCTTCACCTTCCACAAAAGGAGCATCAACAGAAATATGTCGACCAGAAACTCTCATTGTGTCAGCCACTTTATCGGCAGGCAGGTCGAGTTTTTCTGCAAGTTCTTCAGCAGAAGGTCGTCGTTGGTTTTCTTGCTCGAATTTAGATAGGGCTTTATTTATTTTATTTAAAGATCCTACTTGATTTAGAGGAAGGCGCACAATTCTTGATTGTTCAGCAAGAGCTTGAAGAATTGATTGACGAATCCACCAAACGGCATAAGAGATAAATTTGAATCCGCGAGTTTCATCAAATTTTTCAGCAGCTTTAATTAATCCGAGGTTTCCTTCGTTAATAAGGTCAGGAAGGCTTAAACCTTGATTTTGGTATTGTTTAGCCACGGAAACAACAAAACGAAGGTTAGCTCTTGTTAGTTTTTCAAGGGCTCTTTGGTCGCCTTTTTTGATGCGTTGAGCTAACTCAACTTCTTCTTCAATAGTAATGAGGTCTTCGCGACCAATTTCTTGAAGATATTTGTCGAGTGATGCGCTTTCGCGATTGGTGATTGATTTGGTAATCTTCAGCTGTCTCATATATAATAATGGCTTATGTTGCTAATCTTATGATAAAATCTTAAAATGTTTGCAAATCTACAACTTTATAGATTACAAAATAAATAAAGATTAGTTTTATCGATGGCATAAACAGTTATTTAATGTTTTTTTTGCAAATAAAACGTCTGTTAGGTATAAATTAAAATTGATTAGAAGTTAACTTGTAACTTATAAGCTGAGTTGCGGATAAGATTTCACCTGCAGATTCATTCATAAAATCAGAATAAAGCAGAAGGGAAATCGTATCTGAAGCTCTAGTCAATATATAAAACAATTTTTTTAATCATTTGTTGAGAATACATAGTAAGAAGTTTGTCCATTTGGATATATTCCTTCAATTAATACGCCTCCATCTGTTTCTGATACGATTGATTTTAAGTCATTTGCTGAATTAACATTTTTCTTATTAGCGCGCACAATAATAAAGTTATTTTTTATGCCGGCTTCTTTTAATTTGCCTTTTTCAATTGAATGAACTTGCAATCCACATGGAATATTAAGGATATAACGTGTTTCTTCATTGATAGGTTTGAATTGGGCACCTAGGAATTGTTCGCTTGCTGCAATGAGTTGCGTGTCGCCTTGTATGTTTTTGAAGGTTATTTCCACAACCTTATCTTTTCCATTGCGCTTAATTAGCGTTTTTACGGTATCGCCTGGTCGGTATTTGCTTACTGTTTCTTGTAGTTGAGCAATTGAATTTACAGGCGTTCCTGCAATGTCGATTATAATATCTCCGATTTTCATTCCTGCAATATCGGCAGCACTATTTTTGGCAATAGAACCAATGTACACGCCTTCGATTTTATCGAGATGTTGTGATTCTGCCAACTTGGCATCAACATTTTGGATGCCAATTCCAAGAAGTGCGCGTTGTACTTGTCCGAATTCTTTTAAATCGGCAATTACTTTCTGTACGATGTTTGAAGGAACGGCAAATGAATATCCGGAATATGATCCTGTGGGAGATGCTATAGCTGTGTTTATTCCTACAAGTTCGCCGTTTATGTTGACTAGTGCACCGCCACTATTTCCAGGGTTTACAGCAGCATCGGTTTGTATGAATGATTCAATGCTCATACTGTTCTCGTTGAGGTTTATATTTCTACTTTTTGCACTCACAATACCTGCTGTAACTGTTGAATTTAAATTATATGGATTACCAACAGCTAGCACCCACTCGCCAAGGAGAAGCTGGTCGGAATTTGCAAATTTTAAAATGGGAAGGTTCTCTTCTTCAATTTTTAGAAGAGCAATGTCGGTTGTAGGGTCGCAACCAATAAGTTTAGCACTAAATTCTCGTTTATCTTGTAGTATGACTGTAATTTTGTCAGCATCGTCAATCACGTGATTGTTGGTTGCAATATATCCATCGGTTGATATAATAACTCCTGATCCCGATCCTTCTTTGGTTTTGGGTTGTTGTTGGCGATATCCGCGATTTCCATAAAACCAATCGTAGTAGGGATTGTCATATGAGCTGCTCACTTTAACATGTACTACAGCATGTATGGAGCTTTCGGCAGCATAGGTGAGATTACTGTAGCTGTTTTCTTGAATTGTGTGTGTAATTAGTGGCTTACTTGAATCGTCAACTGGTTTCTTTTTTCCAAAGATGTGAGGATAGGTCCAAATGGTTATTCCTGCACTGAATGATGCGACTAGGAGAGTAATTCCTATTTGTTTAAATTGGCTCATAACTTTAAATGTAAATTAAATTGCTGAAATTCTTTATTTTGTAAAAAGAAGACTCAAATACCATTCCAAATTTTTAGTTGTAATAGTCAAGTTAATGTAATTTTATTTGTTTTAATGATTATTTTAACGAAATTTGCACCTCTAAAACAATGTATAGCGATTAGTAATAAACAATGTCGTCAAAGAAATTTATAAATAGAAGCATGTTCGACTACTTTCGGGTGGTCTTATTGGCTGTTTCAACATTCACCGTTGTTGCTATTGTTGCGGTGTTGCTATTCCAGCAACTAGAAAGCTATGAAAAAGCAAAAACACAAGTGCGTGAAGACCGTATTGAGTCGGCAAAGCAAAATGTGAAAAATATGGTTCGCATGGAATCGGACTATGTGGTGCAAGTGAAGAGTTCTTTTGATGAACAGAAAGTGGCAGAACTTTCAAAAAATGTTCATGAGGTTCACAAATTGGCAACTACAATCTATGAAGAAAATAGAAATGTGTTGTCGGCAAGTCAAATTCAAGAAAATATTAAAAAAGCAATAGGTGTACTCGCTAGTTCGGCATCGCGCCAGCATGTAGCAATTAACACATTGAGCGGTGAGGGTGTGTATAATGTGAAATCACCTCAGTTTGATGGTGTAAATATTTTGAACAAAATTGACCGAACAGGTTCGTTTTTTGTGAAGGAAGAAATTAAGATAGCTAAAGAGCGTGGCGAGGGGTATCGTTATGCTATTGATACAATAAGTGGTGAAACTAAAATTGTTTTTGTAAAAGAATTTGCGCCATATAAATGGTATTTTGTTGCCTTGCTTTACCCATCTGATTATTATGCTACTTTACGAAGTGAGGTGGCCAATAAAATGTCGGTTAAATTTTTTAGCTATGGAGGCGATGTTTTTGTTTATGAAGCCGATGGTAGAGCAATTGCCTCGCGTGGAAAGTCATATGCTGATGGAGAGTACTTTAATCTAGCAACCTCATCACAGCAATTGGCAAGAAATGCTTATCAAACCATGGTAGATTCATTGTCGAAAAATCCAGATGGAGGTTTTGTCGAATATGAGTTCTATTTAAATTCTAATGCCGACAAGTCGAGCGATGCGGTTTCGAAAAAGATTTCATATGTTAGGAGAGAGCCTAATATGGGTTGGATTTTAGGCGCAGGATTTATCGAAGCTGAGGTTGATGCCGAAATTGAAATACAAGTTGCGAGTTTGCGGGAAGACTTTATTTTTGATGTAATTCAACTTATCGTGTTGTTCGTGCTTATTATATTGCTAGAACTATATATGCTTAAGCAATTAGAAAAACAATTTGATAAAGATTTTGATTTGTTTATTTCTTTCTTTAAGCGAAGTTCCGAAGAGCTGAATCTTCTTCAAATAGATGATTTAAACTTTAAAGAGTTTAGAGATTTAGGTGTTGTGGCAAATGCAATGATTGAGGCACGGCAGATTGTTGAACAGCGTTTGCTCGATGAACAAGAAAAAGCACGAGATGCCGACCGATTGAAGTCATCTTTTTTGGCTAACATGTCGCATGAAATAAGAACTCCAATGAATGCAATCATAGGTTTCTCTAATTTCTTAGCAGAAGATTTATCGAAAGAGGAGCAAGAGGAATTTGTTTCGCTAATAAAAACGAATGGAGATAGTTTGCTCTCATTAATTGATTCGATTATTGATTTCTCGAAAATTGAAGTAGGACAGATTGAGTTAAAAGAAGGCTATGTTTCTTACGATAAGGTGTGCGTGAACTTAAATGATCGCTATCGTCGATTAATTGAAGACACTCGCTTAGATATAGAATTCAAAATTGAAAATAGATTACCTGTTCGTTTTATTTCTATTAGTGATGAGCTACGCATTGAGCAGGTCTTAAAGCACTTAATTGATAACGCATTTAAATTTACCTCTTCAGGAAAAATAACATTGAGCATGGCACTTCAAGACGAACGTATTTATTTCGCAGTGCGAGATACAGGTATTGGTATTGCACCCGAGAATCAGCAGTGCATCTTTGATCGTTTTACCCAATTAGAAGGCAACTTGTCAAGAAGCTATGGAGGTACAGGAATTGGCTTGGCAATATCAAGCAAAATCGTAGAGATGTTAGGTGGAGAAATTTGGGTTGAATCGGAATTAGGAAAGGGTTCTAAATTTCAGTTTTATGTCCCACTAGTGATAGGGTAGTCCATACTCTTTTTTTTAGCAAAAACACGCAAAGTATTTTATTAATGAATCAAGATAAACAAACAAATAAGAGTATCTTTGGATATGTTCGTATCCTTTTAATTGCTGCTTCTCTTTTTATGGCTTTTGCTGTGGTATTATTACTTATTACACAGCAAGTGAAAAGTTATAATAAAACGACTGCTAAAATTAAAGAGGAACGTTTGTCTGCAGCAAAAAAGTTTGTTGAAAATATTGTCTCAATTGAAAGTGAATATATCGTAAAGATAAAGAAAGAAATTGATGATGAAATGATTAAAAGGCTGGAGACGAATGTAAACGAAGGCTTGAATTTAGCAGAAACGATATATAAAACTAATCGATCGAAATTATCGGATGAACAGATTAAGCGATTGATTAAAAATGCAATGGGCTCACTTAGAAGTTCTCAAACTAGGCAGTTGGTTTTAATTAATGATACACTAGGACGAGGAGTCTTGAATCCGAATAATCCTCAGCTAGAAGGCACTGATTTGTTGGAGATGAAGGATAATACAGGTCGCTTTTTTATTAAAGATGATTTGAAAACAATTAAGGATCAGAATGAAGGGTATCGCTACACGCTCGATTCGATTGCAGGAGAAGTGAAGGTTGTTTTTGTTAAGAGAAGTGCAATTTATGGCTGGTATTTTGCTTCCGCACTTTATCCTTCAAACTATAGCAATGAATTACGTAGAGAGCTATCGAGTAGGGTTGCTATAAAAACATTCAACTACAAAGGAGGTTCTTTTATCTATGAAAAGAATGGGCGAGCAGTATCTGCCTTAGGGAAAGCATATCATGGTAATGATGTTTTTAATTTATCAAATTCTACTGATAAATATGCGATTAATCTTTTTGAACAATTAAAATCTGTGAAATCAGAAAATGGTGAGTTCATTGAATATCCATGGTATAAAGACTTTGCAGATTTAGGTAACGCAAATGCATTATCGGAAAAAACATCGTTTGTTAGGTATGAACCTAGTTCAGGATGGTACATTGGAGCTGGTTTTTTTGAGGCGGAGATAGATAAAGAATTAGCCGATGAAGTGAATGATTTACGGCGGAATTTATGGATGAGGATATTTCAAATTATACTTCTATTCGTTTTCATTGTTCTTGTAGAGATTGGTTTGCTCAATTGGTTTGAAAAACGTTTTAATGGCGATTTCACATCGTTTGTATCTTATTTTAAAAAGGGTGGAGAGGAATTAAACGCTATTCCGTTAGAAAATTTGAACTTTAAAGAGTTTAATGATTTAGGGTTAGTTGCTAATGAAATGATTTCAGCACGACAAGTAGTGGAAAAGCGATTATTGTCAGAACAGGAAAAAGCAAGAGAGGCAGATTTGTTGAAGTCTTCGTTTTTAGCAAATATGTCGCATGAAATTAGAACTCCGATGAATGCAATTATTGGTTTCTCAAATTTCCTATCTGAAGATTTATCCCAAGAAGAACGCTCCGAGTTTGTCGCACTCATTCGATCGAATGGAGATACGTTATTAAGTATTATTGATTCAATTATTGATTTCTCAAAAATTGAGGTCGGGCAATTAGCTTTGCAAGACAATACTGTTTCATATGATAAAATTGCCCATGCAATTCAGACTAAATACGATAGATTTATCGAAGAAACAGATTCAAAGTTAAAATTCAGAATCGATAATAAACTGCCTGAAGGTTTTACATCGAAAACCGATGAATACAGGCTAATTCAAGTGTTGAAAAATCTGATTGATAACGCTTTTAAATTTACTTCTGAGGGAGAGATTGTCTTGACAATAGAAAAGAAACTAGATTATTTGCACTTTAAAGTGAAAGATACCGGTATAGGTATCGCCCCTGAGAATCAATTACGCATTTTTGATCGATTTACTCAAATTGATGGGAATCTTTCACGAAATTATGGCGGAACTGGAATTGGTTTAGCAATATCAGCAAAAATTATTGAAATGCTTAAAGGAAAAATTTGGGTAGATTCAGTTGTTGGAGAAGGGGCTGAATTTCAATTTCTGATTCCTTTGCAGAAGGAATAGATTGTTTACGCTGATTTTTCATTTTTTTTATCACAACCCTCTATGTTTTTCGTTAAGCTTAGGGGGAGTGTTTTTTTTGGCTCTATGTCGAATATAGTGGGTTATCAAATTTGAGTTTTCCAGTAATGAAGTATATCATGTTTATGAAGCTTAGGAACGCCAGCGCACTACTTACATCGCTTTCCTAACAGCATAGGAACGCCAGCGAACTACTTACATTGCTTTCCTAACAGCTTAGGAACGCCAGCGCACTACTTACATTACTTTCCTAACAGCTTAGGAACGCCAGCGCACTACTTACATTGCTTTCCTAACAGCTTAGGAACGTCAGCGCACAAAAACATATGTGTTCCTAACTACTTAGGAATGCAATTGTACGACTCCTTTGGCGTTCCTAACTACTTAGGAATGCATCTGCACGACTCCTTTGGCGTTCCTAACTACTTAGGAATGCATCTGCACAACTCCTTTGGCATTCCTAACTACTTAGGAATGCATCTGCACAACTCCTTTGGCATTCCTAACTACTTAGGAATGCATCTGCACAACTCCCGCGACGCTCCTCAGCAGTTAGGAAAGCATGAAATTTGCTGTTTTAAACGACTAAAAGTTCTAAATTAGGCTAGTTTCTTGTGCTTTTCCGCTTTCAATTATTCGAAATTGAAAGAAAAAACAGATTGATTAACTGTTGGTTGTGAAAAATTGCAAGTGTGGAAAAATTAAACTCGGCGTTTTTAGCTCCAAACGGGCGAGATGTGATAGCTCCTCAAAAAAAGACCGACGAATGGCGGTTAAAAAAAACTTTTGGCAGTTTTTCAATAAGTTTGATTGTTTGATTGTTTCGACTTTAAGTGAAAATGGCAAAGAATCATTATAAATGATGGGTAATTGGTGTGATTTTTTAGAGAATGCGAGTTGATTTTTTTTATTGTCTATCGAATTGAAAGTGAGAGTGTGAGGGGAGAGGGTTAAAGCTTATCTGGATGTATTCTATATAGAGATAAAAAACCACTTTTTCTACTTGTTAATCACTATTAAATCGTAATTTTGCTACCTATTCGAAAGATCAATTATATAAATATATTATTCACCATTTGAAGTTATTTGCTATGTCAAGAAAACTTTTAATACGAGATTTAACTCTTCGTGATGGTCAGCAATCATTGTTTGCCACACGTTTGCGTCAACAGCAAATTGATAGAGTGCTCCCTTTTTACAAGTCAGCTAATTTTTATGCCATGGAGGTGTGGGGTGGCGCGGTTCCCGATTCGGTGATGCGCTATTTGAACGAAAACCCTTGGTCGCGATTGAAAACAATTAGTTCGGTTGTTGGAGGAGTTAGCAAGTTAACTGCGCTTTCGCGCGGACGTAACCTTTTTGGTTATCAGCCATATCCAGAGGATATTATTGAAGAGTTTTGCTCTCACTCAATTGATTCGGGATTAGGAATTATGCGTATTTTCGATGCGTTGAATGACACGAATAATGTGAAATCAACCATTAAATATGTAAAAAAAGCGGGTGGTATTGCCGATTGTGCGGTGTGCTACACGATTGATCCGGCAGGTTTATCGCCTGCGGTTTTCACCGACCAATATTTTGTTGATATTGCTGTTGAGTTAGAGGGATTGGGAGCCGACATGATCACGATTAAAGACATGAGTGGTTTGATTCCTCCAACAAAAGTTTCGAAATTGGTGAAGGCAATTAAGGGTGCAACGAGCATTCCTTTAGATTTCCACACGCATTGTACACCGGGCTATGGTTTGGCAGCGGTTGTTACTGCAATTGAAAGTGGTGCCGACATTGTTGATACTAATATTTGGAACTTCTCGGGTGGTCCGGCAGCTCCAGCTATTGAGTTGATTTATATTTTCTGTAAGAAAATGGGCGTTGAGCTTGATGTGAACATGGAAGCGGTGGCTCAAATTAATAAAGAATTGTTGGTAATCCGCAAGGAAATGGCCGACATTGATACGACTCCGATTCCAAATCCATTTAACCCGTTAACTGATACTCTTCCTGCAGAAATTGATGCTTTATTTGATAAAGTTGTTGCTTGTGTGAAAGCGGGCGATGAACCAGAAATGTTGAAGGCTTGTCATGCTATTGAGGCTTATTTTGGTTTTCCAAAACCAAACGTGTTAGTTCAAAAAGCCGAGGTTCCTGGTGGTATGTATACCAACATGGTGGCTCAGTTGAAAGCGTTGAAATCGGAAGATATTTTGGAAGATGCCATGAAGTTGATTCCAACGGTTCGTTTGGCGGCTGGTCTTCCTCCGTTGGTAACTCCAACATCGCAAATTGTGGGTGCACAAGCGGTGAACTGTGCCATGGATATTAAAAATGGTAAGGCAATGTATAGCAACGTGTCGAACCAATTTAAGAGCTTGGTTAAAGGTGAATATGGTCACACTCCGATTCCTGTTGATGAGGATTTCCGAGAAAAACTTTGTGGTCATCGCGATGCTCGTGATTTCGACACAACAAATTATACTTATCAGCCTAATCCTGCTCTTGATAACTGTGGGGGTGTGCAGTTGGCTGCAAATCGCGAAGAAATTATGTTGCTTGAGTTATTCCCTCTTGTGGCAAAAGATTTCTTAACGGGAGTTAAGAAGGCTGCTTGGGAGGCACAAGGTGGTGGTTCTGCCTCGGCTGGTTCATCGGCTGTGGCAACGAAAGCTTTTGGCGAAGTGGTGGTAACTCCGCTTCCTGGAAAAGTTCTTGAGTTCTTAGTGAAAGTGGGCGATACGGTTAAACTTGGCGATGCGATTGCTGTGGTTGAGGCCATGAAAATGGAAAATACGATTACGGCTACTTGCGAAGGAACTGTTAATGGTATTATGGCAAGTGTGGGCGATGTGTTGGCTGCTGAGGCTGCATTGATCGATGTGCTTGCAAAAGGTGCTAAGGCGGTTGGTTCTTCATCGGCTGCAAGTTCGGCTGTGGTGGGCGAGGCAATCGTGACACCACTTCCTGGAAAGTTGTTGTCGTATTTGGTTGCACCTGGCGATAAGGTGAAATTGGGCGATGCGGTTGCTGTGGTTGAGGCCATGAAGATGGAGAACACGATTTCGGCTACTTGCGAAGGCTTTGTGAATGTTCTTTCGGCAACTGTGGGCGAGGTGTTGCCCGCCGAGGCGTCGTTGATGGATATTGTTGATAGCAAAGATAAAGTTGGAACGATGGCTAACGGTGCTTCTGCGCAAGCGGTGGTTTCTGGTCCTACAACGGCTATTACGGTGCCGATGCCTGGTAAAATTCTCGATTTTAAAGTGAAAGTTGGCGATAAGGTTGTTGCTGGTCAAGATGTGCTAATTTTGGAAGCTATGAAAATGGAAAATAGTATTGCTTCGGAAATAAGTGGAACAGTGGCTCGCATTAATGTTGCTGTGGGCGAAGTTGTGCCTGCCGATGCTAAGGTTATTGAAGTGGTGGTGGGTTAGTCCCTCAATTATAGTTTAAAAGAAATCCTCTGAGCAATGGCTTGGAGGATTTTTTTTTTGATGAGTGGAGCATCATATTGGGTGTTGATTTGTTATTTTTTTTGAAGTTAAATTGCATATCAGATGTTGAACGCTTAATTTTGCGGAAGAAATAATTGAAAGATGAATAAAAATATACAGTTTGAGTTAAAAAACCGATTGCAGTCTGGTCGTGCAGATGAAGTGCTTCAAGCTCTTGAGGATTTGGCAATGGAGGGTGATGTGGAATGTTTGCCGGTGGTTATCGATTTGCTTCATGATAGTGTTGATGAGCAGATTGTGGGACAAATAGGTTCATTGCTTGGTCAGCTGAAACAGCAAGAAGCGGTTCCGCACCTGATGGCGGCAGTTGGCGATGATCGTTTGCATGATATTAGAGAGGAATTGCTCACGGCATGTTGGGAAAACGGTTTGAGTTATGTGGATTACATTGGTTTGTTGGTAGATATCATGATTTCATCGGATTTTATGACAGCCTTCGAGGTTCACACGTTGATTACGAATATGTGGGGTAAGATTTCAAGAGAACAGCGCATGAGTGAAGAGTCTAAAATAGATGCAGCATTGCTTTCAATAAATGCTGAGAAGGGCAATTTGTTGGAGGAAGTGAAAGATTATCTTTATGCCTTGGAAGAGGGCGTTGAACCTCAGGAGATTTAATATATGTATAGTTTAATTCAGAAGGAGCTAACGAGTTTTTTTGGGTCATTTGCTGGTTATTTGATAGCCTTTGTTTTCTTACTTGGGAATGGACTCTTTTTGTGGGTTTTTCCGGGTAATTTTAATATTTTAGAAAATGCTTATGCCAGTTTGTCGTCCTATTTTAGTTTATCGCCCTGGCTTTTTTTGTTTTTGGTTCCGGCACTAACAATGCGATTGTTTGCTGAGGAGAAAAGAATGGGAACATTTGAGCTTTTGCTTGTTCGTCCGTTTGCTTCATGGCAATTAGTTTTGGCAAAGTATATTGCAGGTTTGAGCTTGGTTCTCATGAGCTTGCTTCCAACCTTGGTTTATTTCTTTTCGGTTTATCAGTTGGGTAGTCCTGTTGGGAATTGGGATTCGGGAGCAGCATGGGGTTCTTTTATCGGATTGTTTTTTTTGGCAGCCATTTATGTTTCGGTAGGAGTTTTTTCATCATCGTTGACAGACAATCCTGTTTTTTCATTTGTAATTGCCTTGTTGATAGGGTTCTTTTTGTATTCGGGTTTCGATTTTCTAATTCAGATGAATATTCCGTTGTGGCTCAAAGTATTTTTATCTGATTTTGGAATAAGCAGTCATTATGAGTCGATGAGCCGAGGTGTGATTGATTCGCGCGATGTGCTTTATTTCTTGTTTGTTATAGTGCTGGTGTTGGGTTTAACTACGATTGTTTTGCGCATGAAGCAAGGCATAAACAAAAAGCAGCTGAAGAATATTGGGAAATATGTTCTAGGCATTTTTGTGTTGTTTATTGTAGGTAATCAGTGGTTTTTTCGTGTTGATTTAACAACAGAGAAGCGATATAGCCTTTCGGAGATTTCGAAAAAGATGTTGAGCGAATTGGAATATCCGGTTTACATTGATTTGTATTTAGCAGGTGATTTGCCAGCAGGTTTTAGGCAGCTAAAACAGTCGATTGAAGAGAAGGTTCGTGATATGGATGCGTGGTCGAATGTTTCGATACGAATTTATGAAAATGATCCTTATGAAATTTCCGATGAAGCGCAACAAAAGAAGCTATTTGAACAATTGATAGATATTGGAGTTCAGCCCATCGACATTAGGAGGAATACAGCAGAAGGAACAAGTACACAATTGATTTTTCCGGGAGCTGTAATTCAATATGGCGATAATTATATTGGGGTAAATTTGTTGAAAAACAATCCCGCATTGCAAGCCGAAGTTAATTTGAATAATTCAATTGAGACGCTAGAATATGAATTCATGAATGCTTTGCAGCAGCTCACTCAGCAGGGGGAAATGAAGAAGGTGTCGTTCTTGCAAGGTCATGAAGAATTATCAACGGCAGAGACCTATGACATTCGCAAGAGTTTGGCTGAGAGTTATCGTGTGGAAGATTTAAATTTAGGGCATTATAATCCCGATAGCTTGCCCGATGTGTTGCTTATTTGCGATCCGAAAGTTCCATTTTCAGAGCATGATAAATTTCAGTTAGATCAAATGCTCATGCGAGGAGTGAGTTTAATGTATTTGCTCGATCCGGTTACTGTGAGTTTAGATAGTTTGTCGAATGGTGAATCGACCTTGGCATTTCCAACCGATTTGAATGTGCTTGATCAGCTTTTTAAATATGGGCTTCGAGTGAATCCAACGTTATTGCAAGATGTAGATTGTGTTTATATTCCAGTGAACACCTCGCCAGTGTTGGCGCAGCCGAAATTTACACCGGCACCGTGGTATTATTCGCCCTTGCTTACACCATCGTCTGATCATGTTATCAGTCGTAATATTAATCGCTTGAAATCGGAGTTTGTGAGTTCAATTGATTTGGTTGGTTCGCAAGATGGAATATCAAAAAGTGTTATTTTAACGAGTTCGCCTCATGCAAGAGTTTTAGGAACACCTATTGAAGTGAGCTTGCAGCATATTAATAATCCTCCAGCACGTGAAATGTTTCACATGAGTCATGTGCCAGTAGGTGTGCTATTGGAGGGAAGTTTTGAGTCGGTTTTTAATAATCGTTTATCGTCGATGTATAACACGCATGATTTTGAGATTATGAATAATTCAAAGTTGGCAAAGCTAATTGTGATTGCCGATGGAGGATTGATAGCTAACAAGGTGAGTTATGCAAGTGGAAGCGTGAAGACACAGCCGTTGGGCTATGATCAATATTCGAAGCAAACATTTGGAAACAAGGAATTCTTGCTAAATGCAATTCGTTATTTAGCCGATGATTCAGGAGTGATGCAGTTGCGTTCAAGAGTTTTTAAAATGCGATTGCTCGATAAGGTGAAATTGCGAGAAGAGCAACTCTATTGGCAGTTGTTGAATGTTTTATTACCCTTGTTTATTGTCGTTTTGTTTGGACTTGCGTTTTATTTAATTCGAATCAAACGATATGGTCGCAGCTAGTTTTTGATAGCGGTGTTTTCGTGCAAGGAATACAATGGGGAGTTCTCTTCAGGCATGATGAAGAGAGGAAGTTTTAAAGAAATGAAGAATTATTGTGTAATTATTAGGCTTAATTCATCAAAAGTCGTATATTCGTACACTAATTAGCAGATTGAGCTGCTAAAAGTGTAATAACTAAGTTTGTAAAATTTAAATATCAGATATTCAATGAAATTTGTTGTATCAAGTTCAGAGCTTTTAAGTCACCTAAGTGCTATTAGTAAGGTTATCAATTCAAAAAATGCAATGCCAATTCTAGATAATTTTCTTTTCCATTTAGAAGGAACAGAATTGACAATTACGGCATCGGATTTGGAAACCACATTAGTTACCTCGTTGCAATTGGATAATGTTTCGGGAAGTGGTGTTATTGCAATTCCAGCAAAGTTGATTAATGATATGCTTCGAGAGTTTCCCGAACAGCCATTGACATTTGTAATTGATATGGAGCGTTTTGCAATAGAACTATTTTCAGAGAATGGAAAGTTTAATATTGTTGGAAAAGATGGGGAAGAGTATCCACAGCTCCCTGTAATTTCTTCTGATGCACAACGCCAACTCGTTGCTCCAGATATTTTATTAAATGGTATCACAAGAACAATCTTTGCAACAGCCGATGATGAACTTCGTCCGGTGATGAATGGTATTTTTGTAGAGTTGGGAGAGGCGGGTTTGACATTTGTAGCCTCAGATGCTCACAAACTGATTAGATATAAACGAGGCGATGTTCAAGTTGAACAGACCGCATCGTTTATTTTACCAAAAAAACCAGCAAACTTATTAAAAGGCTTGCTTCCTAAAGAAACTGCCGATGTGGAAATGAGCTTTGATTCAAAAAATGCAATTTTTAAATTAAGCAAATACACACTTGTTTGTAGATTATTAGAAGGAAAATATCCGGCCTATAATTCTGTGATCCCAAAGGTGAATCCTAATATTGTTTTAGTTGATCGTCAAGCAATGTTTAGCACGATTAAACGTATCTCAGTCTTTTCAAGCGAATCATTGGGTTTAGTTAAATTATCATTGGAAAACAATCAGATGGTAGTTTCGGCTCAAGATGTCGATTATTCACGCTCTGCGGTTGAACGAATTGCCTGTCAATATGAGGGGATGGATATGGAAATAGGCTTTAAATCGACTTTCTTATTAGAGATTTTATCGAATATTGAATCAAATGATGTGAGAGTGGAACTTTCCGATTCGGCTCGTGCAGGTTTATTCCTCCCAGCAGAAAAAAGACATGACGAAGAAGATATATTAATGCTCTTAATGCCAATGATGATTGGTTTGTGAGCTGTGAAATAATACAAAACAAGAAAGCCTATCGGGACTATATCGGTAGGCTTTCTTCTTTAGAGAACAAATTTCTAATTATAAAGGAAAGCAATTATGCAATTAAAACTAAAAAATCCAATTATATTTTTTGATCTTGAAACTACAGGCGTAGATATATCTAAAGACAGAATAGTGGAAATTGCACTGATTAAGGTGTTCCCTAATGGTGTTGAAGAAACCAAAGAGTTGCGTTTGAATCCAGGTGTGCCAATCCCTATTGAAGCTAGTTTAGTTCATGGCATTTATGATGATGATGTGAAAGATGCACCAAGCTTTAAAATGATAGCTAAACAATTAGCTCAATTCATGGAAGGTTGCGATTTAGGTGGATTTAATTCTAATCGTTTCGACATTCCGCTATTGGCTGAAGAATTCCTGCGTGTTGATGTTGATATCGACCTGATGAAGCGAAAGTTCGTTGATGTACAAACGATTTTTCACAAGATGGAAAAACGAACTTTAGAGGCTGCCTATCGCTTTTACTGCAATGAAGAATTGATTGGAGCACATGGGGCTATGGCCGACACAAAAGCAACCTACGAAGTGCTAAAGGCACAGCTCGACCGATACGAAGGTGCCGATTTCAAAGACCACAACGATAAAGTCTCTCAGCCGATTGTGAATGATATTCAAGCATTGAGCGAATTTTCAACATTTAACGAGAATGTCGATTTTGCCGGACGAATTGTGCGCAATGAGAAAGGCGAGGAGGTTTTTAATTTCGGTAAGAATAAAGGAATTCCTGTTGAAACCGTTCTGCGAGAACAACCCGGATATTACGCGTGGATGATGGATTCTGATTTCCCACTTTATACAAAGAAGATTCTCACCGAAATTAAAATTCGAATGGCAGCAAAAAACTAATCTTTGAAGTCCCCCTTAAATCGTAAAAACAGATGAAAATAATTTGCGTGGGCATGAACTATGCGGAACATGTTAATGAAATGCTTAACGAACTTCCTGCTGAACCAGTTCTTTTCATGAAGCCCGACACTGCTCTCTTGAGAAACAACGAAGCATTCTATATTCCTTCATTCTCAAATGAGGTGCATTATGAGTGTGAATTGGTCGTTAAGATTGATCGGATTGGCAAAAACATTGAAACTCGATTTGCATCGCGTTATTACAGCAGCGTAGGTTTGGGCATCGATTTTACAGCGCGCGATGTGCAACGCGATTTGCGAGCTAAAGCATTGCCTTGGGAAAAAGCAAAGGCATTTGATAAATCGGCAGCATTGAGTGCTGAATTTATTCCCTTAGAGGAATTGCCCGCTCTTGAGAAAATAAACTTTCACCTAGAAAAAAATGCAGAAAGAGTGCAGCATGGAAAGCTTAGCGAAATGATTTTTTCAATCGATGAATTAATCGCCGAAATTTCAAAATACTACACACTTAAGATTGGCGACTTAATCTTCACCGGTACTCCAGCGGGTGTTGGTAGAGTTGATGTTGGCGATCAGTTAGTGGGCTATATAGAAAATCGAAAAATGTTCGACTTCTCAATTAAATAATCAGTCTTTAATAGAAGACGTTTAGTTAAATGATTGCTGAGTGATATTCTTGAACGATTGACAAAAATGATGATTAGATATTTCATGGAATTAGCCTATAAAGGCACTAACTTTTGCGGATGGCAGGTGCAACCACAAGCTCGTAGTGTGCAAGGCGATTTAGAAAATGCACTCAGCACAATGTGCAGAACACAAATTGCAATTACCGGATGCGGACGAACCGATGCCGGCGTTCATGCCTCATTTTATGTAGCTCATTTCGACTCCGAAAACGAACATTTAAATCACCAAGACTTTACTTATAAGCTTAACAGTTTTCTTTCATCCGATATTGTTGTCTTTAGAATATGGCAGGTGAATGCCCATGCTCATGCTCGATTCGATGCCACAAAACGCACATATCATTACCATATCAATACAATTAAGAACCCTTTTCAGCAAGAAGCCTCATGGTATTATCGACGAGATCTTCATGTTGAATTGATGAATGAGGCTTGTCAGATTCTTTTTGAATATGAAGATTTCACTAGCTTTAGCAAACTGCACACCGATGTAAAAACGAATAACTGCACAATTTATGCTGCTCATTGGGAACTGGAAAAGAATGGTTTGCAATTCACAATTTCTGCAAATCGCTTTTTGAGGAACATGGTCAGATCGATTGTGGGAACAATGATTGATGTTGGTGAACAAAAAATATCGCTCGATGATTTTCGACAAATCATTGAAGCCAAAGATAGAACACGAGCAGGGCGTTCGGTTCCAGCTCATGGGCTTTTTCTTGCCAATGTGAGCTACGAAAACATCTAAAACAAATTAACTTCAGCGATTATTGAGCAAAATTCACCCGCGAAACTTATCGAGCACTCTCGCAAAGCCCATCAAGCACATTTACAACCAATTTTCTCATCTGGCTGTGATAATCGCCATTGGCATTCTTACTCAAACGATTGGCAATAATCAAACAAACAGTGCAAGCCTGGTGCCCCAATAGTTTTGCAAGTCCATAGATGGCAGAACATTCCATTTCATAATTCGTAATGCGCTGTCCCGAAAAATTAAAACTCTCAATTCTACTGTTAATTTCGGGCATAGCTAGCGGAAGACGAAGCACTCGACCCTGAGGTCCATAAAACCCAGGGGCCGATATCGTTACACCCTCCACAAAATCATCACTCTTAAGCTGATTAAACAACGCCTCTGATGATTCAACCACATAGGGCGAGGGGAGTTGTGAAAGCCAGCCTAAATGTTCAACCAATGCCCGCTCAAAGGGAAGATCGCTTATTTCGTTGCGGTTCGCATAGAAATTCAACAAACCATCGAAACCAATAGCCTTACGTGAAATTACAAACGAATTAACATCAAGAAACGGCTGTAGCCCCCCCGATGTCCCGATACGAACCAGATTCAAACGACGCTTTTTGTCCTTAATTTCACGCGTGCTAAAATCAACATTAGCAAGCGCATCAAGCTCATTAACCACAATATCAATGTTGTCGGTCCCAATGCCAGTAGCACAAACCGTCATCCGAGTCCCTTTGTAAAGCCCCGTAGATGTTACAAACTCCCGATTTTTCACCGTGCATTCAACACTATCAAAATACGATGTAATGAGCTCCACTCTACCAGGGTCGCCCACTAAAATAACATGATCGGCAAGCTGTTCAGGGTGTAAATGCAAATGAAAAACACTGCCATCGGGATTGATAATAAGTTCTGATGATGCTATCATGGTAAAATTTTATTTTCGTTCAAACAAAGTTACACATTCTTTTCTAAATAGCATGACTTTTTTGAACGATATAATTTTTATCTTGGGGGTGCCGGCATTCCCAGCCGCAAGCTTTCGCCATGCCGTCGCGCTTTCCGCTACAATCTTTTACCTCCTTTGGTCGGTAAAAGGATTTTCGCTGCAATCGCTCACCCGGCTGCGCAAGTCATCGGCTTAATTAAATTTGATTTTAACAAACAAGAAAAGAAAGCTGCGACAGTAAAGCAACAAGAGAATAAAATTTATACTATATTTGTTGCACTAGTTGAAAACGAAAATGAGAAGGCAAATGAATAAAGACAAAATAACTATTAAGAAAGTAGGAGCAATAAGTCAAATTGCAATCGAACTAAATAAAATTAATGTATTCATGGGAGAACAGAGTAGTGGAAAAAGCACCATTGCTAAAATCATCACCCAATGCCGATGGACAGAAAAGGAGATAGCTATCGAGCAATCGTTTGAAAAATATACGAACTCGCCCTCATGCTTTGTTGAAAAATTAGAATCTTTTCATAACATGCAAGGCTATTTTAATGAAGAAAGCGAAATATGTTTCGAAAGTGAAACCCTAATTTTCACCGCCACAAAAAATAGTTTCCATGTTTCATGGAAAGATAAATACAACTATAAACGAAGTAAAATTGCCTATATTCCATCGGAGAGAACAATAGCAATTTTGCCCGAAATCGAGAAACTTGAATTGCCAAATAACTATTTGAAAAGCTTCTTATTTGAATGGCTTAATGCACGAAAAGGATATGCACGAAAAGAAATACCACTTCTTGATATCGG
>JBKEAC010000101.1:0-29429 GCA_047971925.1 Mangrovibacterium sp. | reverse complement strand
TAGTCGCCCCTTAAAAACTACTTTTAGTATTGATTTTTAATAAAATAAATCTAAAAATGCTTTGATAAATTTGCAAGTTTTGCTATCTTTGGATTCAGAAACTTGCAAATTTTTTATGATAAAGTCGACACAAAACACCCCATCCTTGTTTTCTACATTAGCTGATTTATTGAACCAGCAACATCCTTTATACAAGCTTTCGCACAAGATAAATTGGGCCGTATTTGAGCAAGCCTTTACCCCGCTATACTGCCCAGATAATGGTCGACCAGCCAAACCAATCCGCTTAATGTGTGGCTTGTTAATCCTCAAACATCTTCGAAATGTCTCTGACGAATCGGTTGTAGAACAATGGAGTGAAAATGCTTATTATCAATATTTTTGTGGTATGCATGAGTTTGTTCCGTCCTTTCCTTGCAATTCATCTGAGTTGGTGCATTTCCGCAAGCGGATAGGCGAAAAGGGCATAGAACTTATCCTTGCAGAAAGCATTCGTGTGAATGATGACAAGAGCGATGAAGAACATCATGATACCGCTTTTATAGACTCTACGGTACAGGAAAAGAATGTGACGTATCCTACCGATGGCAAGTTGCACAAGAAGATAATTGGTAAGGTGTTGGCAATTGTCAAGGATCTGAATCTTCCACTACGGCAATCCTACACCTTTGTTCTGAAAAGAATCTATCGAGAGCAGCGTTTCCGCAATCATCCCAAGAACAGAAAGAGAGCCATAAAGGCGGATAAACGCTTGCGCACAATAGCCGGTCGCCTAGTTAGAGAGTTGGAACGCAATCTGGGCGAGAATCGACGTTACGATGAACAGCTATCCCTATTCAAAACAATACTTTTACAACGGCGAAATTCTAAGCATAAGATTTATTCTATTCATGAGCCAGATGTTCAATGCATCAGCAAAGGCAAGGAGCACAAGAAATACGAATTTGGGAATAAAGTATCCATCATACGTTCCTGGAGTGGAGTTATTTTAGGAGCTTCATCTTTTCGAAATGAATATGATGGTCATACCATTGCTGAGAGTTTGGAACAGGTGCGGCGAATGACAGGAAAAAGTATTCAACATTTAGCCGGCGATCGAGGGTATCGGGGCAAAAAGGAAGTAAGCGGAACAAGCATACTGATTCCTGAAGCCCCCAAAGCAAAGGATAACTACTACCAACGAAAGAAAAAACACGAGTTATTTTGTAAACGAGCAGGAATAGAACCAACAATAGGACATCTTAAGGCAGATCATCGCTTAGGAAGGAACTTCTATAAAGGATTAGTAGGGGATGCTATCAATGTTATGTTAGCAGCTGCTGCATATAACTTCAAAAGAGCCATGAGGGTTCTTTGTTTGTTACTAAAAAAAATCAGCGAAATATTCTTGGATAAAAAAATCTCGCTGAATTATACTTTTTAAGGAGCGACTATTTAACTTATTCTCTCCAGAATGAGTGAGAAAGTCGGTTATATCAAAGGTGTGCGGATTATAGGCGCTGGCAGTCGAACATGCAACATATTTCCCATTCACCCACATTTCAAAACCATAGGCAACACCTTCGAATCGAATGTAAACTCTTCGATTCGTTTTCTAACTCTGCGTGACTGAGAATGTTCGCTGGTAAAGCCCCAATCCATCCTCCAGTCTCAACCCATATTTCGGTTCGGAAAATCCTTGCATCTCCCAGTTTCCTGGAACTTTAATGTCTTCCCACTCACCTCCAGATACGTCTTCTTTATAGAAATTTTGCTCTGCTTCCAATTCAAGCGAAGGAAGATATCTGAAAGACCAAACACCATTCATAGACTTCGTGTAGCCTTGTTCGTAGGCAGGAAGTACGATTGTGCTTTGTGCCTGGGTGTATAAACCCATTGTTATCATTAATAATGACAGTAAGTATTTTTTCATTGGTATTAAATTTGCTCCCATCCAGCTTCCTCGAAGAGAAAGATAGGAAACGAGTTTCATATTTATTAATTGCTTTGTAGTTGTCAAATAGGATTAGATTATTATGATCATTCTACTGTGTGAAAGATCAATGCTCACAGGGGTCATTTTCTTTAATTATGACCGTTGCAAAACATGGACAAATCATTTTCAATTTTCTTTGTGTTCTTGTTTCATATCGCAAAGATACAAAATAAGGAATACCGTGCAACGGTCTTAATCGCCTGGCCGTAGCTTTTCGTAGATAGGTTCGGTCCAACGTCCTCCATTTAGAAAACTTTTGGTACTCATTCCATTCACCGCATAATTCACAACTCTAACAGAATCACCAAAGTGCTTTCCAAACTTCATGCCCCAACCAGTTTCGGGATACGCACTCTTCTTTTTGTTAGCACAAGTAGAATCACCAATCAAATACACCTTGATGGCTTTTTTGGAGGTACTATCTGTATTTATTTGTTGACAAGCTACAAATAGGAGTAATGGAAGAGTTAGTAATATAAGTCCTAGTTTATTCATCTGTCTTTTTTTTGTTGTCAAAATCAGAGTGCCTAAAATCTAACCAAAGCTTCATTCTGAAACCTTCATCACCCGATTTGATTCGAATTTTACTTGGTTGGCTCAATGGGCCATGACCAGAAATTGGTTTGAATGAGCGCATGGCAGGAATATCATAAAGAAATGAAATGTTACCTTCAGGGAAGTCATAGTAAGTATCCTCACCCTCACGCCTATTATGCGGTTCTTCGGGTGAAAAGATTCGGAAGTATAAGCCATCGCTTTCTGAATAGATGGTAACAGGAGCTTTATCTGATTGCAATGTTGCCCAATAGATATTAGCATGATAACCTTTAAATTCTGGATAAATCAAACTCTCAAAGCTTTCGCCTGTAATAGTGTTGTTATAATCTTTCTGCCACAAGCCATAGTTTGCACCTGGAATTCGGTTTTTCCACACACGATAAGGACCACGCCCCATCCATTGCATTCCTGTGGTTTGTTCCTCTGGATAGTCAAAGCTGATGCCGAAGTTATACAATGAATCATCATAGAACTTTCCATCGAACTTCCCCCCATTTCCACGGTTAAGCATCAACACATCCATACCCAACAAGCCGTCGCCTTGCATACGCCAAACAATAGAGTCAATCGCTCCCGTATATTTCACCACTAACAAAGCATCGTTACCATCCATTCGTGATGCATATTCTTTGAAAGCTACCTTCATGCCTACAGGGATTGGTCCATTGCCAAAGCCTGTTACTGTCCCGTCATTGCTCACTTCTTCTAGCATCCCTGTGGTTTTATTGAAAGATGCCACTACTTTATTAGCTGATAACTTAATTTGATTGCCACGTTCTTCAATCGTTGCCTTACCCGATGATTTTAGTTTGCTAGTCTGTTCGGCATAATATTCGTTGGCATACTTGATCGTCCACGTCCAATTGCATATAGAATTACCATCCTTATCAAAGGCTTCAAGCTCTAACACATCACCCTCAAAGAAATTCACAGGCAAAGCAAAACGTGCCGTTCCTCTTTCTCCATGGTTGATGGCAGGCAATTGCACTTCGCCATTCGCAATCTCTTTTTTCGTTGCCTCAATCAATGGAGAGCCTATTGTGTAGACGCGATATTTCATGGTGCATTCTTCGAGATTGGTGTATAGATAATCATTAGAAACGAAGAAAGTGCCATCAAAAGAAGATGTGATATACTTGTTTGTAATCTGGATAGGACTCCACACTTCTCTGATGGTGTAAAAACTGCCTTCTTTTTCTCTGCGAGGCCCGAGAATGCCGTCGGGTCCTTCGGGTCCTGATGAATCAAGCTTGCCATCACGGTCGGTACGAGCCACAGCTTCATCGATAAATGCCCACAAGAATCCACCGGCAAACAACGGATTGCGACAATAGCTCGCCCAAAAGTCTTCCAATCCTGAGCCATGTCCTTTGTCGTATTGTCCATGCAAGAACTCGGTTGGCATGAATACGTTGTAGCCATTTGCTAAGCGATATGTTCCTGTTTGATATTCCGGGTAGTGATGCGAATCCAAACCGTTGAAGTCTGCCCACGGATGAATTACATGACGATTTTGAGGATCGTAGTCTGCAAACTTAGCGTCCAAACCTTTATTCCAACCGCCTTCATTGCCATTGCTCCACATAAATATCGATGGATGATTCACATCACGCACCATCATTTCTTCCAAAATATTTGCTCCTACTTTCGAATCGTAGCAATCGTGCCAGCCTGGAAGTTCATTGAGGTAGAACAAGCCCAGCGAGTCGCAAACATCTAGGAAATGATTGTCGGGAGGATAATGAGAACGCACCGCATTCATGTTCATCTCTTTGATTAGTTTTGCATCTGTAATACTGATTTCCTTGCTGGTTGTTCGTCCGCCATCGACATCAAATGAGTGACGATTGACACCTTTCATACGCACCTTCACGCCATTCACATAGATGCCGTCTTTATAGCGAAACTCAACGGTTCTGAAACCAATGCGCTCCTCATAAACATGTACTAACTTTCCTTTGCTATTTAATAGCTCCAACTTCAAAAGATACAGATTAGGATGCTCTGGATCCCATGCTTTGATGTTGTCCCAAGTCGTGTTGATATTTTGAACAGCATCGGTGCTTAGCTCGGTTGTTACTCTGCCAACCGCCTTATCCTCGCCAAGTGGCGTGATGCTTGTTGCTAAGGTATATCCTTTGTCAATGTTTGCCAAATGCAATTCGGTCATTAACTTTCCGTCAGCAGTTGGGCTCACAGCAATGCGCTCGATATGCGTTTTAGGTACTGCCTTGAGATAAACAGGGCGATATATTCCGCCAAACAACCACCAGTCCGCCTTGCGCTCTGCCTTAGTAATCGACTTATTCGCCGACTCTTTCCATACCTTAACCTCAAGCACATTCTCTTTGCCAGTCATCAAGTACTTGGTTATGTCATAACTAAACTCGACAAATCCTCCTTGATGCATTTCACCTACCAGCTCGCCGTTTATCTTTACTTCAGTGTCAGTCATCGCCCCTTCAAAGACGATAGATACCTCCTTATTCTTCCAGTCCGAAGGCACTTTAAAGCTGTACTTATATTGTCCTACTTCACTTGATGGCTTCGCCGTTTTATCTAAATAGTAGCGTCCATAGGTATAGTCACCAAAGCCTTGTTGCTCCCATTGCGAGGGCACTTCAATACTTGTCCATTCCCCGCTTTGTCTACCACCCGAGCAATAGAATTCCCAGGTCTTCGTGTCGTCTAGACCTGTGCCTGATAGATACATCTTTTCTGTTTGCTGCGCCGTTGCAATGGTGGCAAGAAATAGGCAAACGATTGTGATTAATTGTTTCATTTTATGATGCCTTTAAAGTGTATTTAAAATTATTTTCTCCGTTATTACGCTATCAGCACTTCGTACATGCAAAAACGAAGAAAGAGTAAAAAGTTGACCAACAATATCATTATTTGGTTCATAATAATATTGTTATTCTATTTGATAAATTTCATTTCTTTCAACCAATTGACAGACATATCAGGCCAGGCTGCCGCCGACCCTGCGACATGCTGGACACCCAAGCGATGCCCGCCGTATGGGAATATGTGTAAGGAAGATGTAACTCCTGCGTTTCGAAGTGCTTGATAGAAGTAAACACTATTAAGTGATGATACGGTTTTATCATCGTTGGCGTGAACCAAAAACGCAGGAGGGGTATATTCGGTTACATAATTTTCATTTGAAAAAAACTCGACGTTTTCCGAAGATGCATTTGAGCGGAGCAGACGATCTCTACTCCCTTTATGGACTATCGCAGGATTAAACGAAATAACAGGTGAAAGCAAAATCATAAAAGCTGGCATGTACGGACAATTATCTAATTCATCTCCTACGTTACTAACATCCTTATCATGAGTGCACAAGGTTGACGCGCCATGTCCTCCTGCAGAACCGCCAAAAATACCGATGCGTTTATAATCAACACCCCATTTCTCTGCATTCCTATAAATAATCTTCATTGCTCGCTGGATATCCTGCCAAGGTGCTATCTCTGGCTTTTCCAAATCAGGAGAAGCCGGCAATCGGTGGTAAACCACAAATGCATTGATGCCTTTTTGTTGATAATAAGTTGCAATATCTACTTTAGAGTAGTCAGCTGTTAATCTCAAATATCCCCCGCCAGGTACGACCAAGATTGCTGCCCCAGTATTATTACCCTCATCTGCCAAGTAAGCGTAAAGTCGCGGGCTACCCACTTGATATAATCGGTTGTTTACAATACTGTCTTTTAGTACTATGCCTCTACTATTCGGCATTTTTCCATCAGACCACAATGGAATCATTTCCTGTGCTGACGAATATGAGATATTACATATAGTAATCAAGAAAAATACTAATTGTCTTTTCATATCGTATTATTTAACATGCTTAAAAAGCACTGTCTTATTATTAAAATCTTATTGCTCTCATTATTACCTACCCGAGCGACCATTATCAGAAGAAACCTTCCAACCAATCGAAGATTCAGGCTACTCCAAGCCTACAGCTCCTTTGATACAATTTTATTGATCGTAACTATGATAAAACGGTGCAAATACATTTTGTGCAGCAGCTGGCTTTTCGAACCACTTCACCAACTGACCTGCCCATTTATCATCGAGCAAAACAATGATAAAACCTCCCGCAATCGTTGGATATGCATCGGCATTAACCTTGGTTTCAGTACCTCCTCCTAACTTATTGCCTATACTTGAAATCAAAACATTCTGACTCCATACCAATTGCTCTTTGCCATCTTTTTCAATAGCAACATCTGTATCATTATGATTCAATAGTGCAATGCCACTTCCCGAAGGCTTAGTGAGCATTGATACTTCTACATTACGGTGATTCCCCTGAAAATACAAATCCTCTTTGTTCAGATGATAGATTCCAAACTCGCCTAGCCTATCAGACCCTGGGAAGGCTGGATAAGGACCATCGCCAATCCACCTCAACTCCGAATAAACATCGGGAACGACAAGCGAAAGCCCTGCCTCAGCAAAAGCTCCCGTTGTGTTGGTCGGTTTGTAGCTATAATCAACTCCAATTTCTCCTGTTGGATGAATGGTTAACTCATAAAATCCTTCCAATACTTCATCAGACCCCTTCTCTCTAGGGTATTTTGCTTCAACGCGTAGTTTAATCTCGGACTTTCCCTTTTCCACTGATACAATTACATCTTGAGTATCTTCAAGGATCGGTTTGTTCCAGAAACCAAAATGCGACTTGCCATTTCTGCGCTCTGTCATTCTCATTTTTCGCCCTACATGTGGGTAGATTCCTGCAAGTAAGCTTTCGCCTTCTTCGTCAGTAATCGACAATTCGCCTGTGCGCTGATCCACTACTACACTGTAATCTCCGAGGTTTAGCACCACTTGTTCTTTTCCTTTTTTCAACTTCATGCTTCCAAGGCTTTCTAAACCGATAAGTTGACTGCTAAACGCTTCCGCATAATTCAAATGCATGCTGGCCTCGGTATATTCAAATCCATTATCTTCGATAACTTTCAAGGCAATAAACAATACATCGTTTGCATTATACGCTGGCATATCCACCGAAATGTTTAATTCTTCTGTTCCGTGAGATTCAACACTCAATGGCAAACTTCCTCGCTGAATAACTTCTCTATTCTGATGCAACTCCCATTCCATGTTGATGCCTTCCAAGCTTCTAAAATCAAAGCGATTCTCTAACGCTACTTTGATTGCCTGTTTGCCTTCTTTTACTTCTACCGAATCAGTCCGAACCTGCACTGGCGAATATACTTTTCTCATCTCTAAGAAATCTGTTTGCGGAACTCTGTTGGCATAAACCAAACCGTCGGCACCGTCGATTCCTTTGGTATCTGTTGTTAGCTTTTCGCCGGTATCGTAATAGTGCGTTGCATCTTCCCATGCATAAACCGTAAACTCGTTCTTATCAACAGGGGTGTCGCTTTCTCTTAATATCCCTTGATCAAAGAAATGCCAGATTGCACCGCCTGCGAAACGTGGAGTAGCTTGGATAATTTCCCACTGCGAATGTATACGCTCTACCGACAAACCTTGTGCATGAGCATACTCTGTGAACACTGTTGGTCTAGTAACTCTCGTTGCCCATGCTTCTAGCATCGAAGTTCTAGGATAATGTCCAGAAAAAAGATCTACACAAGCTGGATACTTCGTATAGTTGCTTCCGAATTTACCTGCTGTCTTAGGAAGTACTACTGGTCGTGTTGGGTCAATTGTTTTCATTTTTTGAATTGCTTTTATCTCCCCTCCATTCATCTCGTTTTCATTACCGATACTCCAACTAATTACAGAAGGGTGATTAATATCTCTACCTACAGTGGCTTCTACTCTGTTGTAGATGTTCTGCTCGTAATTTGGATCGTCTAAATAAGCACCTCCTCTACTTGACAAAGGCACTTCATCCATAACATATATACCCAACTCATCGCACAATTCAATAAGATACTCGTTCGGTGGATAATGCGAAGTGCGAATGTAATTGACATTACCCTCTTTTAGCAATAGCACCTCTTTGCGCATTTGTTCCTTAGTTAATGCGCGTCCCGTAATCGGATCTAGGTCGTGATGGGCAACGCCTCGCAACTTAATTGATCGTCCATTTAATTTCAACACATAGCCATCAACCGTTACTTCTCGCAAGCCAATCTTTTCTGTTATCACTTGAAGTTCTTTCCCGTTAAGGCTGGTGCGTAAATTTAGTGTATAAAGCGCTGGTGTTTCTGCTGTCCACAATTGTGGCTTTTCCACTTCGAAGTTTGCCGCAAAGTAATTGCTGTCGGCATTAAATGGCAATGAAAATTCCTTTACAAGACTATTATCAGGCGCATACAATTCGCCTTTAATACTCATATCTGAATTGTTTGCAATCGCATTAACTGTTACGCTTGCATTGTTTTTTGCATCGACTTGCGTGCGGGCAACTACCTGCTGCAAGTGCACTTCGGGCAAAGAGAACAGCGTAACATCTCGGAAGATACCCGACAGCGACCACGCATCGTTTAAATCCCATTTAAAAGCATCTGGCTTGGTAGTCACTTTCACGGCGATGTCATTGCATGAATCTTCTGACAAAAACGCTGTGATGTCGAAAGTGTGTGGGTTGTACGCACTCGCTGTTGAACCGCCAACTTGCTTGCCATTAACCCATAATTCGAAACCATAAGCAACACCCTCAAACCTTAGGTAAACATGTCGTCCTTCTTTCCAGCTTTGAGGAACGGAAAACTCTCGGCGATAAAGCCCTAAGCCGTCATCTAAACGTAGTCCGTACTTAGGCTCTCCAAAACCTTGCATCTCCCAGTTGCTTGGGACTTTTATCTTGTCCCAACTGGCAATATCTGCATCGCGTTTGTAAAAGTTTAGGTCTGCTCCTATCTCTAACGAAGGAATATACTTGAATGTCCAAGTCCCATTTAAGGTTTGAGTATAGCCATTGTCATAAGCAGGATATACTTTTGTTGCTTGCCCCAAAGCGGAGATGCCTATCAATAGCAGGGCAAATAGAATTAAGTTTTTCATTTCTTATCGATTATAATTAACTGCTACTGGGAACACATAGAACTTTCTATCCTTTTGGAAATCTATCATCCATTGGTCGATTAGCACGTGGTCATCCAAGGCTGTGATTGTAAGCGTATGTTTGCCTTTTGTAAGATTGTGCGTTGTTTTGCGAATTGCTTGACCACGCAACACGTTTTGCTTCCACGATTCTGAGCGATATTTTTCCTTGAAAGAGCATACTTGTGCTTCTTCATTATCAATGCTCACGCTAAAGCGAATATCCCCGCCATCATTAGGCTGTGTAGGAATCACTGCCGTGCGCAATTCTGCTTCGTCTTCCCAATCACTATCAAACTCAAAGGTGATAGACGAACCTTTAGGCAAAGAGACAGCATTCATACTGTGTCCTAGCATTTGTACCGTATACACATTGCCCGAAGCTTTAGAGAAATCACAAGCGTTCATAACGATACAATTATCCTTGTTTACGTCGTCGATCGCTTGCGTTTGGTATTTGTCATCATTCTTATACTTTTCAATCTCTTCAGGAGTTGGTCCAACAGGTAGGTTAGGCGGATTGAACACATACAAATCACGAGGATTGTTGCACATAGAATACTTCCACTTGCCACCTGCCATGTCATTATTATAGTAGTCTGTCAGTCGTCGGATTTCAAAATAAGCGTCTTGACTTTTTGCACAGGCTTCCATCAACGCATCTTCTCTCGTCCAACGCTCGGCATAATAATCTCCTTTGGCGATAGAACGAGCACGCTGTGCCTCAAGAATTTTTACCGCCATTGCATTTGCCGAAAGCAAGGGGTATTTGATGTGTGCAAAGAAGGCATCTTGCAATTCCGGAGCTAGCACCTTTTCTGCTTCGCTCACGATGGCAACGATCGCTTGATAATCCTGCAAGTAGCGGTCTAGCTCATTGCCAAACTCATTCATGTTAAACTCGGTATCAATAACAGGCGACATGCCACGGGCAAACTGATTTTTGCTTAACTCAACTTGAGTCCACCCCATGAACTCGGGCTTTCGAATACCTGTCAGGCGATAGTATTCCAACATGGCTGGTAGTAACCTCTTACCTGCTTCATCGCCAAACTCTCTACACAACCAATTTTCTTGATGTTGAATGATATTGTTAGGTTGGATTGCATTGATGTTCCAAGCCATATCTAAGAAGAACTCAGTACCATAGGCTGCAGTCTTCATATCGTGAATATTCACAATCCACAACTTGCGAGCATTGGTGTCATAAGCAGATTTCATTTCGTTGTAAATGAGTCCAGGCTGAGTACTATACAGCCACATATAATCGTGTGGACGGCCCCAATATTGTAAGTGGTAATAAATACCAGCTCCTCCACTTCTCTTTTGCTGCTCCTTGTCGCTCAATCGCGTCATGTATCCATAGTTATCATCACACCATGTAAGCGTAATATCTTCGGGAATATCCAAGCCATTATCCATAATCTTCAACACTTCTTTATAAGGCACAAATTGCTGTGGAATGCTTGTTACATCTTTGTTGATATACTTCTTTAATAAGTCACGTTGGTCGTAGATTACTTGTTGCAAGGCTTTTGTTTGATCTGCTAATGTTTTTGCACCTTCCATTGCACCATCGTGAACACCACGCATTCCTACGGTGTAGATATTCTCCAAGCTTTGCACTTCTTCCAAACGCTCCACCCAATAGTTAACCACCGCATCTTTGTTCGTTACGTAGTTGTACTTTCCACGCACATCCTCATCCCATTCTCCCACATTATTACGCATCAACGGCTCGCAATGTGAAGTGCTAATTACGATCCCACAACTGTCAGCTACCTCTTTTGCACCCTCTACAAAGTAGAACGGCATCGTCATTCCGTGCATTCCTGGCCAGATTGCATTACCACGTAGACGAAGTAAAAGCTTAAAGATCTCTCGGTATGTGTTAACTCCAATCTTTCCAGGTGTTTTCGATGGCTCAAAAGTTTTCCAACTCCAAGGCTGCAAACTCCAATCTTCGTCGTTTAGGAAGATACCTCTAAACTCCACTGATGGACTTTGATAGGTAGTATAATCAATATTAACTGTTAACTTGTTTTTCTTAGGAGGAACTACATCTCCCCACCAAATCCATGGAGAAATGCCAGCCAAACGTGATAATTCGAGAATACCATAAGCAGTTCCTCGTGCATCGGCTCCTACTACTAGTAATTGTTCATTTGCTACGGCAATGTAAAAAGCATCCTTTCTTCCTCGCAATGAATCTATGGGGACTCCTAATGCTTGCATCTGATTTAGATAGTCCTTTGAGGCATCAAGTTGCACAATCTGTACCGTTGCTTTGTTTGACTTTTCTTGAGGTATTTTTCCTGTTACTTGTCGCAAATCATCTTTGAACATATCCAAAGCTACATCTACAACTGGTTTTGTTGTTTTAGAAAGAGTGTATGTAATCGGAGACTTTCCATCATACCATTCAAAGGTATCTTTTGATTGTGCATTTGTTAAAATGCAAATAGAAAACAACACGACTGCAAGCGTTGTTTTTAACATAGATTGTTTTGCTAAACTTGGTAGATTCATATCTGATCATTTTATAAATTAGTTCGACCGCAAAACTAAACTAAGCTCTCAAAATAGACTTATCACTGCGTTCTGAATACTTATCAAAATGTACTTTTGTTGTGTTTGTGAGGAATGTGGAGCTTACCTTAGTAAATAAAAAACGACCTTGTGCAGTTGTGCAAGGTCTTTTTTTGAATGTTAATACATACTGTTTCTTTGTGTCAAATGCATTATTCCTGTTGAGTATAATAAAACGTCTATATTGTTTTCATTAAACAATAGTTATTATTGTGCCATCACAATTATCTGATTTAAAACAACACCTTCATCTAGAGCTGTAATTGTAATTGTGTGCATTAATTTATCAGCTAGTTTGTGCATTGTTCTTCGTACTGCTTGATTAGTGAGTACATTCTCTTTCCATTCCTCACTTCTTCCCTTGGTTTGATATGCTACTTTTTGGGCTTGTTCGCCATCAACAGATATTGAATATCGAATATTCTTGCCATCTACGGGGTGATTTGGATCCAATGCTGTAATTACTTCAATCGTCTTTCCCTTCTCAATCTCTAATTCAAAACTCACACCGCTAACTTTGTTGATGTAAATTGCTCCTCGCTCATAACCCAACCCCGTTTCAACAGAAGTAGTACCCAAATGTTTGCTGTATTCAATGCCATTGAATAAGGCTAGAGGTAACTCATCTTTCACTAATGGGGTATTCACTGTTGAACGCTTCACCTTTTCATAAACAACTAGATTTCTAGGTTTCATGCTCATAATCTTATCCCACTTGCCATCTTCCAAGGCATTATACCTTTGGTTAAGTTCGACAATATTGTTATAAGCTTTATCACTCATTGCCCAGTCCTCCATGCCATGACGAGCCAGCTGTCCATATAGGTGTTTAAAGTTCATCTCTGCAGATGCTTTTACAGGATATTCCACCAATTCGAACCAAGCAGACCGCATTTGTGGCTCAACGGTGTTAGACAAGTCATCAACCGCGTCCCATATTTTTTGATAATCGGCTATTCTTTCTCAGATTTGTTTCTCGCTCCAAGCCAGATCCGAAACAATATTCCAATGAGGCTTTGTTTCCTCGGTGCGTGTATTCCCCATATATTCGGGCTTGCGAATATACGCTAAGCGGTAATATTCGTTCATCACTGCGGTAAGTTCCGAGGCTTTATCTTCGCCGAACTCATGCGACAACCAATGGTGCAAGTGTTGATCTAAGGCTTGTTTATTTTCCTCTATGAAGTTGATGTTCCAAGCTATATCCAAGAAGAACTCTGTTAGATATACTCCAGGTTTGAAGTCTCCTACACTCAATACCCACATGTCGCGATTTTCTTTGTCGTATGAAAGTTTCATTTGGCTATAAATCCGAGCAGGAGAGTTTGTTGCCAACCAAAGATAATCATGCGGACGTCCCCAATAAGATATGTGAAAATACACCCCATTTCCCCCTTTGCGTGCAGCCTCTTTAGCTGTTGGAAAGTGACGAATGTATCCGTAGTTATCATCGCACCACATTAGAGTAATATCTTCTGGAACTTCTAATCCTAATTGATAGGCATCTAACACCTCTTTGTATGGAATAAATACTTGTGAGTGTATCGTCCTGAAATTTGTTTACAGTTTTTTGTTTACAATCCTGTAATTGCTTTACATTTAATTTTTATCTTTGCATTATCATATTCAAGCGGAGTTAGGCTCTGCTGAGGAGCAACCTAACAAGGAATAATATGATTAGCGACAAGTACGTCAGAAAAATGGGATAGTTGATTTTCAGCTATCCTTTTTTTATGACAACTTAGCTATTTATGCCTTAAAAACTAATAGCGTCCCAGATAAATTTTAAAATAAAAAAAAGAGAGGTTGATATTCTCGGAACTCAAATTATCTTTGAGGTGACCATCCAAAATAAAAACCTCTCATGACAAATGTAAGCTTATTTTCTCAAATCATCCAGCATTTAGACCGACCAATCTTCAAAAAATTAGTTGCTTCTCATGGAAGCGATAAGTATTGCAAAGGATTTAATAGCTGGTCTCACCTGATTTCTATGCTTTTCTGCCAACTTGGCGACGCCAATTCATTAAGAGATATTGGTAATGGCATGAGAAGCTTGTCAGGGAACTTAAACCACTTGGGGCAGGTTAAAGCTCCGCCAAAGTCCACGCTTGCCAATAATAATGCACATCGCAATTGGGAGCTTTTCAAAGATTACTACTATGCCCTTTATCAGAAACACAGCCATCTGAGAGAGAGTGAAAGTTGGGTTAATAGGTAAGGCAAGTGAGGGTTTATTTAACGAGATGAATAAGCTCAACAAATGTTTCACAAAATGTCTAAAACAAGAAAAAGGCTACAAACACTTGGTTTGTAGCCTTTTTTGCTATTTAGTAATTGTTACTAATCGCCTTTTACTTTACTTCTTCGAAATCCACGTCAGTTACTTCGTCGTTGCCATTTTTAGCGCCGCCTTGTTGTTGACCAGCATTAGGATCTTGGGCTGCACCTTCGGCACCTGCTTGGGCGTTATACATCTCTTGGCTTGCAGCTTGGAACACCGTGTTTAGTTTTTCCATAGCAGAATCAATGCCAGCGATGTCTTGAGCAGCATGAGCCGTTTTCAATTCAGCTAAAGCCTCTTCGATAGGAGCTTTTTTGTCGGCAGGTAATTTATCGCCAAGGTCTTTCAATTGCTTTTCTGTTTGGAAAATCATCGAATCGGCTTGGTTCAATTTGTCTGCTTTCTCACGAGCGGCTTTGTCTGATGCTTCGTTGGCAGCAGCTTCGGCGCGCATTCTTTCAATTTCAGCATCGCTCAAGCCCGATGATGCTTCAATGCGGATTGATTGTTCTTTACCTGTTGCTTTATCTTTAGCTGAAACTTTCAAAATACCGTTTGCATCAATGTCGAAAGTTACTTCAATTTGAGGCACACCACGAGGTGCTGGAGGAATGTCGTTCAAGTGGAATTTACCAATTGATTTGTTTCCGTTAGCCATTGGGCGTTCGCCTTGAAGCACATGAATTTCCACCGATGGTTGATTGTCGGCAGCAGTAGAGAATGTTTCTGATTTCTTTGTTGGAATTGTAGTATTAGCTTCGATGAGTTTAGTCATCACGCCACCCATTGTTTCAATACCTAAAGAAAGTGGAGTAACATCAAGAAGCAATACATCTTTCACCTCGCCAGTAAGCACACCGCCTTGAATAGCAGCACCAATAGCCACCACTTCATCAGGGTTTACACCTTTTGATGGTTCTTTACCGAAAAACTCTTTCACTTTTTGTTGCACCGCAGGAATACGTGTTGAACCACCCACAAGGATTACTTCATCTATATCGGAAGCTGAAAGACCAGCATTTTTCAATGCTTTTCTACAAGGCTCGATAGCAGCTTGAATTAAAGAATCAGCCAATTGCTCAAATTTAGCACGACTTAATGAGCGCACCAAGTGTTTAGGCATTCCATTAACTGGCATAATGTAAGGCAAGTTAATTTCAGTTGAAGTGCCCGATGATAGTTCAATTTTAGCTTTTTCAGCAGCTTCTTTCAAGCGTTGAAGAGCCATAGGGTCTTTGCGTAAATCAAGACCTTCATCATTTAAAAATTCTTGTGCCAACCAGTCGATGATTACTTGGTCGAAGTCATCGCCACCAAGATGTGTATCACCATCGGTTGATTTCACTTCAAACACACCATCGCCTAGCTCAAGGATAGACACATCGAATGTACCACCACCAAGGTCGAACACGGCAATCTTTTGGTCTTTGTCTTTCTTATCTAGTCCATAGGCCAAAGCAGCTGCTGTTGGTTCGTTGATAATTCGTTTCACGGTTAAGCCTGCAATTTCACCTGCTTCTTTAGTTGCTTGACGTTGTGCATCGTTGAAGTACGCTGGTACAGTAATAACGGCTTCAGTTACTTCTTGACCTAAATAATCTTCAGCTGTTTTCTTCATTTTTTGAAGTGTCATAGCTGAAATTTCTTGAGGAGAATATTTGCGGTCGTCAATCACTACACGAGGTGTGTTGTTTTCGTTTACCACCGTGTAGGGAACTCGCTCAATTTCTTTGCTCACTTGTGCGAAAGATTCGCCCATGAAGCGTTTAATTGAATAAATGGTTTTGTGAGGATTCGTGATGGCTTGACGTTTAGCAGGATCACCCACTTTGCGCTCGCCACCTTCCACAAATGCCACCACAGAAGGAGTTGTTCGTTTTCCTTCATTGTTTGTAATTACTACAGGCTCATTGCCTTCCATTACTGAGACACAAGAGTTTGTTGTGCCTAAGTCGATTCCAATAATTTTTCCCATTTTGGTATTTTTTTGTTTTTGATTTCTAGTTATGAGATGACTTTCGTGACATCTCTTTTCATTGTTTAGTTATCAATTACTGTGCCAAAGAGGAAAAATGCCAATGGCTTGAATGAAAGAGACAAAAAGACGTGTTGTTAGTTTTAATGTGCGACAATATGGCAGTTTTAAAGGGGTGAAGAATTTTTTTTACCGACAAAATGAGTGTGCTTTGTTTGATTTGAAAACTAAATGAACCCATTGGCGGAATTAAATCAGCGCATTTTAATCTGTTAAATAATGATTGAGCTATTAATGATCAAAAATTGATGCTTTACGCACCTCATGCGAAAAATTGTCGGCAATTAAGCTTGCTTAATTTACCTCATGAAAAAAAATATGGACTAATAAGCTTGCTTAATTTACCTCATGAAGAAAAATATGGACTAATAAGCTTGCTTAATTTACCTCATGAAGAAAAATACGGACTAATAAGTTCGCTTAATTTACCTCATGAAAAAAAATATGGACTAATAAGCTTGCTTAATTTACCTCATGAAGAAAAATATGGACTTATAAGCTTGCTTAATTTACCTCATGAAGAAAAATACGGACTAATAAGTTCGCTTAATTTACCTCATGAAAAAAAATATGGACTAATAAGCTTGCTTAATTTACCTCATGAAAAAAAATACGGACTAATAAGCTTGCTTAATTTATTTCATGAAGAAAAATACGGACTAATAAGCTTGCTTAATTTACCTCATGAAGAAAAATACGGACTAATAAGTTCGCTTAATTTACCTCATGAAAAATTTATGAGTCATTAAGTTCGTTAAAATCATGAATATTTAATTCCGCAAAAGAATACTTAAGAGTTCGGCTATATTGAGCAACTTTCCAATTGGAACTGTTTTTAGATGTTTTTTTAGAAAAACAAAGCCAACTGCTTTAATGAGCAATTGGCTTTGTGTGTATGTTTTTTTTCTCGTTAGATAACAAGAGCAAAATGTCGTTTCGCAGAGCTACTATCATGCTCACATGGGCGACTTTCTCAACAAAGCAAATCTTAGGCGGTTCTTTATTTCGCTACAACCTCGCAATTTGTTTTAATACTAGTTTCATCTACAATGAATTGAATTTTTGCAGATTGAGTATCTTTATTCACATTGAGCGTTTCTATCGTTGTTTCTTTTGAACCATTGGCACGAGTGAACTCTAATATAAAATTATAGCTAAGTCGATCTTCTGACTTTTCAAGAGAAGAAGTAGAAATCTCACCTGCCTTAATGATGTCTTTTGCAAGCACAGTATCGCCTGTCATTACTCGGTAGCAAATTACTTGGTTAATATCGCTGGCTGAGCTGTTTTGAACTTCAAGACTAATACCATCTTCTTTACAAGAAATGACAGTTAAGGCCACGCCTAGGAAAAATAAAAATTTTCTCATCTGTATATACTATTATTAAATGTTGTTTTATGCGGTTTAATGTTCTATTTTAAAATAAGAAACCGATTGGCAAAGATATAAATAAATATGAATCGGAGTTTCAAGATGAGCTTTCACCTTCGCTTTTTTTTATAAAATGAGTGTCGCAAAGAGATATTGCTGACATTGCAGCTAAAGAAGTGCAATTAAGCTAAGCTCTGGTATTAAATTAGTTTAATTTAGAATCGAGTATCACGACAAAATGTTATATTTGCGCCAGATATAGCAACAAGCAATGGAATTTAAACTACAACACACACTCATCGATAGTGCAGCACGAGCAGGTGAACTAACCACCGACCACGGAGTGATTCACACGCCGATTTTTATGCCAGTTGGCACAGCAGGTTCGGTGAAAGGGATACATGTGCGCGATATTAAAGAAGATATTCAAGCAGAAATTATCTTAGGGAATACTTATCATTTATATTTGCGTCCAGGAGTTGAAATTATTGAACAAGCTGGTGGTTTGCATAAATTCAATGGGTGGAATGGTCCAATTCTTACCGATAGTGGAGGTTTCCAAGTTTTTTCGTTGGGTGATATTCGAAAACTTAGCGAAGAAGGCGCACGCTTCCAATCGCACATTGATGGTTCATATCACATGTTTTCACCCGAGCGAGTGATTGATATTCAACGCTCAATTGGTGCCGATATCATGATGGCATTTGATGAGTGCACACCTGGAGATGCCGATTACTCGTATGCAAAGAAAAGTTTAGATTTAACCAATCGATGGCTCGATCGATGTGTGAACCAAGTAGAGAAAACAAAACCACTTTATGGGCATCAGCAATCGCTATTCCCCATTGTGCAAGGTGCTGTTTATCCCGATTTGCGCGAAAAATCAGCACGATATGTGTCAAGTATTCCTAGCGATGGCTATGCTATTGGAGGACTATCGGTGGGAGAGTCGGAAGAAGATATGTATAAAATGATTGAGGTGGTAAACCCAATATTACCCCAAAATAAACCTCGCTACCTGATGGGAGTTGGAACGCCTGTAAATATCTTGCAAGCCATTGATAGAGGGGTTGATATGTTCGACTGTGTAATGCCAACTCGCAACGGACGAAACGGCATGCTCTTTACCCAAAATGGAATCATCAACATCAGAAATAAACGATGGGCAGATGATTTTTCTCCAGTTGATCCTGAAGGAACATCATTTGTTGATCATCACTACACAAAAGCTTTTTTGCGCCATCTCATTGTGGCAAAAGAAATGCTTGGGGCTCAAATAGCAAGCGAGCACAACCTTGCCTTTTATTTGTGGCTTGTGAAAGAAGCAAGGAAGCACATTGTACAAGGAACATTTAAAGCATGGAAAGAAGAAATGGTGATTAAATTGGCTCAACGCTTATGAGGAAGCTGTGGAGCATTCTTGGCTTAGATATTCTTGATAGGTATATATTAGGAAAGTTCTTGGGCACATATTTTGTGTCGATAGCTCTTATTATTAGTATTGCTGTAGTTTTCGATGTTGCTGAAAATGTCGATAAGCTTCTTGCTGTGCCTATGAAAGAAGTGCTGTTAGACTACTATGGAAACTTCATTCCCTATTTTGCCAATCTATTCTCTCCACTGTTTAATTTTATTGCGGTGATTTATTTCACTTCAAAAATGGCTTATGATTCTGAAATTATCGCTATTTTGAGTAGTGGAGTTTCATTCAATCGATTCCTTCGTCCTTACATAGTAGGGGCTTCACTTATTGCTGTTTTCTCTTTTGTGCTCGGAAGTTGGGTAATTCCTAATTCAACTAAAGGGATGAATGATTTTAAAGATGCTCACCTGAGAGGTGCCTCAAAGAAAGCCCAGCTAGGTAGAAATATTCATCGGCAAATTGAACCAGGTATCTATGTTTACATGAGGAGCTACAATGTTTCGAATGACATGGGATATCGTTTCACTTTAGAGCATATTGAAGGTGGCACGTTGAAATCGAAACTTTCGGCTGAAAGCATTAAGTGGGATAGGGAAAAGGAACTTTGGACGGTGAGCAATTATCATATTAGAACAATTGATGGTGAAAATGAAACAATGACAAGTGGTGAAAAACTCGACACGTTGTTGCAAATGAAACCTGCTGATTATAATGTGAGAAATAATATGGCAGAAATGCTTTCAAATGCTGCTTTAGATAAGGAAATTAAATCACTACGGATTCGTGGAATTTTAACTACCGAGTTTGAAGTGGAGCGGCACCGACGAACAGCTGCACCGTTTGCTTCGTTTGTATTAACAATCATCGGAGTTTCTTTAGCTTCGAGAAAAGTTAAAGGTGGTTTAGGATTGCATTTAGGATTGGGAATATTGCTGAGCTTCACCTTTCTCATGTTTATGCAGGTAACTTCGGTTTTTGCCGTTTCAGGAATCATGCCGCCCTTTTTAGCGGTGTGGATTCCTAATATTACATTTGGACTTCTAGCTGTTAGGCTTTATATAATGGCAAAGAGGTGAAACTAGAAAATTAAAATAAATAATTAGAAATAAAATTTAAAACAAATGAAACAGGTTTATCCATTGTTCTTGGCAACAATGATTTTAGCTTCTTGCAGTAGTGTGAGTAGAAAAATGTCAAACATTACAGAGGTTTCTCAGTTGGAAGGTGAATGGTCGTTTTTAACTGTGAATGGTGAAAAAGTGGAAAATGAAAGAGCTTATGTGGCTTTCGTTGATGGTAAGCGTGTGGGGGGAAGTTCGGGTTGCAACAATTTTAGCGGTGCAATGGAATTCGATGGTAAAGTGGTGAGTATTGGCGAAATAATGGCAACGAGAAAGATGTGCCCAAATATGGAATTTGAGCAACAAATCACTCAATTGCTCGCAAAAAGCCAATGGAAAGCACAAGTGAGTGCCGATACCTTGGTTTTAACGCAAGTTGTTGATGATAGCATGATTGAGTTGGTGAAGAGATTGCCTAAGAATAATTAAGGTTAGCCATCCATTTATTTGAAACAATAAAGCCAGCTCATTGAGCTGGCTTTATTGTTTTCCGATGTTAATCGAATTAATAATAGTGTTCAGGGATGATAATCCAAGCGATGATATAGGCTAATAAAACAAAGCCCCCAATACTAAAACCACCAAAACTACCAATGATTAAACAGAGTGCGAAAATAAGACGAACAATTGTGGGGTCAATGTTGAAAAAATCGCCCAAGCCAGCACATATGCCAGCAATCATCTTATTTTGCGAACGAAATAATTTTCTCTGAGGACCCATTCTGATTAATAATCTTCATCTTCGTCATCATCTTCACCAAGCAAAATATCTTGATAATCAAGTTCTGCTTCAAGGAAATCTTCAGCGTCTTCTAAAAGAGCTGCAATAACTTCTTTTGATTCTGGTTTAGCATCAATCCAATGTACTTTTTGATTTTTTTCAAAATCTTCGATGTCTGATTCTACAATGAAACGTGGTTCTTCGTTATGTACAACATAAATTGTTTCAGGTGATTCTTGTGAGTTGTCGGCAAGTAAAAATTTTGGTAGCATATTTTTATGTATTTAAATTAAAAGTTAGAGCAAATGTAATAAAAAATTGAAACTATGCTGTATTTTCGATAAGATTTTGCTCTATGAAAGTTCCAAAATGGGAATGGTGTTCTTGTTTATTTTGTGTGTTCTTGCCCTAATCGGGGAAAAATTCTTGCACACCACACAATGCATTGTGATGTGCTAAGATAGGTAAAACAGGAATTCCATGTGCGATGAGCTGCAGTTCACTAATTTTATTTTGGTAGTTATTCTTGAAATTGAGTTGTGTTGAGGTGGCAGTTCGTTTATGAAAGCTTATTAGCCTGAGGCAAAATCTTATCCGAAACTCAGCTTGTTAGACGATTTTTAAATGTCGCATGAAATAATTTGTCCTGTGAGTTGTTTGTTTGCTAAAATGGAATCGATGGTTGAAAGCACTTTTTCTGCCGATTTTGATTTTAAAAAATATACATCTTCGTTGGAATCATTCAAATGCTCGATTTCAGAAGCTTGAGTGCCAAAACTAATAGAGTTGACACTAATGTTTGGTGAGAATTCTGATGCTGCTAGTTTGGTGAGGTTGGCAAGTCCATCTTTTGAAAGTACATAAGCAGCATAATTAGGATTATTTTTCGACTTGTGCATGTCGTGCATGTTGATGATAGAACCCTGAGGAAGCAGTCGTGCAAAATCGCGTGTTAGTATGATTGGAGCAATATAATTCAGCTGCATTGTTTTTTCAATTAAATCGAAAGGTGATTGTAGGAGAGGGGATTCTCTGATAATTGCCGCATTGTTGATGAGAAGGTCGAGGCTGGGCATTAATTTAATAGTTTCGGGGACTAATTGTTCTGCAGCAATTGGGTCTTGCAAATCAACTTGAAATAATCCGAACTCTTGATTAGGATATTTTTTTTCCAAATAGTTGTATAGTTTTAGGGCTTCTTTTTCCGAGTTGAAATAGTGCATGGCTATATTCCATCCGAGTTCTGCTAGGTGTAGAGCGATTGTTTTACCAAGTCCTTTGGTGGCTGCGGTGATGAGAGCGGTTTTCATGAGTGTAAATATTTTTAAGTAATAAAGTGTGGATTTTCTTTTTTTTTATTAAAACTTCAATTAGCTTTGAAATGTTTAGTTGAATTTATTTTTATTTGCCAAAGATGCAAATAGATTTGCGATAACACATTTTGTAAACATTAAATATAAATTATGACAGATAAATTAATTACAATTGCGCACTTGCCTTATGTAAAGGCTGAGGTGCTCAAAAATATGTTAGAAAGTGCAGGCGTTGATTGTTTGCTGAAGAATGTGAATTTGCTTCAAGGTGCTATAGCCATGGGGGTGAAGGTGAAAGTGAGGGCTGAAGATGTTGAACGAGCATGGCCAATTGTTGATGGGATGCTTGGGAAAGATGAGTTGAAAGATTTTGATAAGGAAAATAAGGTGGTGGTGTTGATTGATTTTTCAACGTATGCTTTTAAAGCTGCAAAAACGGCTTTTGAAATTGCACAGCGATTGGAGTTGAAGCTCACTTTTTATCATGTTATTAATCAGCTCGATTTTCTAACGGTTCCTTATTCGGAAGTGGTAACGATGAATGCGGAGTATTTTGAGAATATGAAAATTCGCGAGGAGGCTGCTCATGTGCAATTTGCTCAGTTTCTACAAAAGTTGGCCGACGAAATTGGTCGTGATCGCTGGTCGGAAGTAGAGAATGAGCAGATTATTAAAATTGGCTATCCGGAAGATGATATTCTTGACTATATTGATGCGAATCCTCCTAAGTTGGTGGTGATGGGTTCAAAAGGTCCGGGAGAGAGCGATGGCATTGTGGGAAGTACAACTGCTGGGGTTATTTATAAAGCCAAAGTGCCTGTTCTGGTGGTTCCAATTCAGGCTAAAGAGATTGATTATAACAAGCAGGTAAAGCTTATTTATTCTACTAATTTCGATAAGAAAGATTTGTTGTCGATTGCGAAATTGCTTGATTTGTCGAGCGAATTTAATCGTCATATTTCGTGTGTGCATGTGGGTTCTGAGCAATCAAGTGCTTTAGGAAAGGCTAAGCTTTCTACTTTGCAGAAGGATTTAGAATTGAAATATCCTGATGTGGGCATTCAGTGCGACATTGTGCAAGGGGAGGATTATTTGAGTGCGCTGGAAGATTACATTGTGAAAAATGGTGTTGATTTAATTTCTCTTACCACGCATCGCAGGAATATTCTTACTCGTCTGCTTAATCCGAGTGTTGCGCGGGAAATGGTGTTTCATTCGACTACTCCGCTTTTGGTGTTTCATTCGTGAGATAGTTATCAGTTATCAGTTATCAGTGGTTAGGGAGCAGGGGTGCACTAATCCCTGACTCCTTACTGACAACTGATTCTTACTCCCTGCTTTTCAAAAGCTTTGCACTGAGAATAAATGAGCACAATCCGACACCAATTACAATGCAAGTAGAAAGGTTTCGGCTCATGCTAGGGAAAATCCAATGAAGGAGTAGGCGAGTGATGAGTCCATCGGTTAGTCCTGCGAGAAATGCCATAAAGGCTTTGGTGTTGCTAATTTTCATGCGGCAAAGATAAGGATTTAGGAGTTATAATAATAAACAAAGGAGAAACCGATTTCGGTTTCTCCTTTGTTATTTTCATCTTTTCCCAAAGGGGAAGTTAGAGGGAGGGGAGGATGCTATTTGTATTCGTCCCAATGTTTAATGTTGATATCTTCAAACTTGTAGGTGCACACCGCTTGAATGAATGCGCTTGCCACACGTGAGTTGGTAATTAACGGCACGTTGTAGTCGATTGATTGACGACGGATGCGGTAGCCATTGCTTAATTCGCGTTTGGTGAAGTTTTTAGGGATATTAATCACTAAATCAATTTTGCGTTCCTTTAAGTAGGTGCTAATGTTGGGTTGGCGGTCTGATTCATCGGGCCAGTGCAACATGGTCGATTCCACGTCGTTTTCACGGAAATAACGATGAGTTCCTTCGGTGGCATAAACATTATAGCCATTCTTTTGAAGTAATTTGGCGGTGTTTAGCAATTCTAATTTAGAATGAGCTGGACCCGAAGAAATCAAGATGTTTTTCTTTGGATAGCGATAGCCAACCGAGAGCATTGATTTCAGCAGAGCCTCATAGAAGTTCTCGCCAATGCATGCCACCTCGCCAGTCGATGCCATGTCAACACCCAAAACAGGGTCGGCATTAAGCAATCGATGGAATGAGAATTGAGGAGCTTTCACACCCACATAGTCTAGTTCAAACAGCGATTTATCGGGGCGCTCATACGGCACGCCCATCATTACTTTCGTAGCGATTTCAATCATGTTAATTTTCATCACTTTCGAGATGAAAGGAAACGAACGTGAAGCACGCAAGTTGCACTCAATAACTTTTATATCGTTGTCTTTGGCAAGGAATTGCATGTTGAAAGGTCCTGAAATGTTGAGGGCTTTAGCAATTTCGCGTGAAATCTTTTTAATTCGACGAATGGTTTCCACATAAAGCTTTTGCGGAGGGAAAACGATCGTTGCATCACCCGAGTGCACGCCAGCATATTCCACGTGTTCCGATATTGCATAGGCAACAACTTCTCCATTATCAGCCACAGCATCGACTTCAATTTCTTTGGCTTGCTCAATGAATTCCGAAACAACCACGGGGTGTTCTTTAGAAACAGCAGCAGCCATGTTTAAGAAGTGTTCTAATTGTTCTTTGTTTGAAACCACATTCATGGCAGCACCCGAAAGCACATAAGAAGGACGAATGAGCACGGGGAATCCTACTTCATCGACGAAGTCATAGATGTGTTGCACGCTTGTTAGTTCGCTCCAGCGAGGTTGGTCAACACCAATTTCATCGAGCAGTGAACTAAACTTCTGGCGGTCTTCCGCATTGTCGATTTTCAAAGCCGATGTTCCCATGATAGGCACGTTTTGTCCGTGCAAGCGCATTGCCAAGTTGTTTGGAATCTGCCCACCCACCGATACAATCACGCCTTTAGGTATCTCCATGTCGTAGATGTCCATCACACGTTCAAACGAAAGTTCATCGAAATAGAGGCGGTCGCAAGTGTCGTAATCTGTACTTACCGTTTCGGGGTTGTAGTTAATCATGATGGCACGATATCCCTCTTTTCGAATGGTGTTGATGGCATTCACCGAGCACCAGTCGAATTCTACTGAGCTACCAATGCGGTAGGCACCAGAACCGAGCACAACGATTGATTTATTATCTTGGGCAAAATTCACATCATGCTCCGAACCATTATAAGTGAGATATAAATAATTGGTTTGAGCAGGATATTCACCAGCCAATGTGTCAATTTGTTTTACAAATGGAGTAACGCCCTTTTCTTTACGATAGTTGCGTACTTTAAGCAAGTCGTTGCTGATTTCTTTGCCACTAGTTTTTAGAACTAAGCGAGCAATTTGGAAATCTGAGAATCCTGATTGTTTCACACTTCGCAAGGTATTCACATCGACTTGTTGCATAGAAGAAAATGATGACAATTTTTCTTTGAGGTTGTGAATGTTGAAAAGCTTTTGCAAGAACCAGCAGTCAATCTTGGTGATGTTGTGAATTTGTTCGATTGTATATCCTTTATCGAAAGCAGCTGCAACAGCAAAGATTCGGCGGTCGGTTGGATTAGCAAGTTCGGTTTCAATTTCTTCGTGGCTTTGCACAATGTTGTTTGCCACAAATCCATGCATGCCTAGTCCCACCATGCGTAATCCTTTTTGAATTGCTTCTTCAAAGCTTCGACCAATCGACATGATTTCACCCACTGATTTCATCGAGCTACCTAAGTTTTTCGATACACCGCTGAATTTGTTTAAGTCCCAACGAGGAATTTTACAAACCACATAGTCTAAGGCAGGTTCAAAACAGGCAGTAGTTACTTTAGTCACTGAGTTTTTCAATTCATGCAATCCGTAGCCCAATCCTAGTTTCGCAGCCACAAATGCTAGCGGATAGCCAGTAGCTTTCGATGCTAAAGCCGACGAGCGAGAAAGACGAGCATTTACCTCGATCACACGATAATCTTCAGAATAGGGGTCGAGGGCAAACTGCACATTACATTCACCCACCACACCAATGTGGCGAATAATTCGGATAGAAATTTCGCGTAGCTTGTGATATTCGGCATTAGAAAGAGTTTGCGATGGTGCAACCACGATACTTTCGCCGGTGTGGATACCAAGTGGATCGAAGTTTTCCATGTTGCACACCGTGATACAGTTGTTGTATTTGTCGCGCACCACTTCATATTCCACCTCTTTCCAACCTTTAATAGATTCTTCCACCAACACTTGTGGCGAATATGAAAAGGCACTAGTTAATAGCTCTTCAAGTTCTTTATCGTTGGCACAGAAACCCGAACCTAGTCCTCCAAGTGTGAAGGCAGCACGCACGATGATAGGAAATCCTATTTCTTTAGCGGCGGCAAAACCCTGCTCCATGGTGGTACAAGCAATCGACTTGGGAGTAAGCACATCAATTTCCTTGAGCTTGCCAGCAAATATTTCGCGGTCTTCGGTGTCAATAATTGATTGAACGGGCGTTCCCACTACTTGAATGTTGTATTTTTCGAGAATGCCTGTTCGGAACAATTCCACACCGCAGTTCAAAGCCGTTTGTCCACCAAATGCCAAGAGAATACCATCGGGTTTTTCTTTAATGATAACTTGTTCAACAAACGGAGCTGTTACAGGCAAGAAATATACCTTGTCGGCAATGTCTTGCGAAGTTTGAATGGTGGCAATATTCGGGTTAATAAGCACCGACTCAATGCCTTCTTCTTTGAGGGCTTTGAGGGCTTGCGAACCTGAGTAGTCGAATTCTCCTGCCTCGCCAATTTTCAACGCTCCAGAACCTAGAACGATAACTTTTTTTATACTCGTATTTAATCGGATCATAATATTAATATAGTTCGGTTAGGCTTTTTTTGATTTTATAATGTTGGCGATAAATTCATCAAACAGATATTCTGTATCTACAGGACCACTTGAGGCTTCAGGGTGAAACTGTGTTGAAAAGAATGGTTTTGATTTGTGGCGAATACCCTCATTGGTTCCGTCGTTCACATTCACAAACAGTTCTTCCCAATCGGCAGAAAGGGTTTTGGTGTCGATTGCAAAGCCATGGTTTTGCGATGTAATAAAGCAGCGGTCGCTATCGGCAAGCAACACAGGTTGGTTGTGACTTCTGTGCCCGAAAGGCATTTTGTAGGTTTGCGCACCAGCTGCACGTGCAAGTAATTGGTTTCCCATGCAAATACCCATGATTGGTTTCCCTATTTCAATGGCTTTTTTAATATTTTCCACCGTAGCATCGGCTTGCGCAGGGTCGCCAGGACCATTTGAAATGAACACGCCATCGTAGTTTTCATGCGTGAAATCATAATTCCAAGGCACACGCACCACGGTTGTGTTTCTGTTCAAAAGACAACGAATGATGTTGTTTTTCGTGCCACAATCCACAAGCACAACTTTGTGTTCGCCATTACCATAAGTTTCAATCTCGGTGCAGCTTACTTTTGCAATAAGGTTTTCGGCATTGGGGTTATAAAACTCAATAGGTTCAGCTTCAAACTCAATTTTGCCAAGCATAGAGCCTTTTTCACGCAATATTTTGGTTAGTGCACGCGTGTCGATACCATAAATTCCAGGCACCTTTTGCTCTTTTAGCCAATCGCCTAAACTCTTCTGTGCATTCCAGTGGCTATATTCCACCGAGTAGTCGGAGATGATTAAACCTGTGGTGTGAATTTTTTCCGACTCGAAATTTTCATAGATTTTGTTTGCTACGCCATCGTTTGGAGTCCCATAATTACCAATTAATGGAAAGGTTGAAACTAAAATCTGACCGGTATAAGATGGGTCGGTTAAACTTTCTGGATAACCAGTCATGGCGGTGTAGAACACAATTTCGCCCGATGCCGACTTTTCATAACCGAAAGACTTTCCTTCAAAACGTGTGCCGTCTTCTAAAATTAAACTGACTTTTTTTGCCTCTGTCATCTCAATGATTGCTAATAATTATATAAAAAATGCGTTTGACTACTTAAATGTAGCTCAAACGCATTTTGCTTAGTTCTTTAATATTGAAGTGGGATGTGTGTTTTCACAATTCCAAAATTATTCTGTTCATATTTATTGCCCGCAAAGATATACAAAACATGTGGAAAATGAAGAATGAAGTGAAAATATTTTCAATTCTAATGAAATTTTAAAATTGGAAGAATATTCATTCTCTTTTTATCACATTGCACTAGGTTTTGTTTTTTTGGGCGTGCCGGCATTTGCCCGCCCCTGTACCCCCGCCATGCCGTCGCGCTTTCCGTTGCAATCTTTTAAGTGGGCGAGAACCAAAGCCCACTTAAAAGGATTTCCACTGCAATCGCTCACGCACCTAACGGTAAGTAAATGAAGGAATACACAGAGTGTTCATGAAGCGGATCCACACCATACCAAATCCCAACCCTCGGATTATAATACCTCGCTCCATAATAATACAAGCCCGTCTCTTCATCCAACTCCTTACCATTAAATAGAAACGGTGTATTCCACGTGTTGTTGCGTTCTTCTAGGAAGACTTCACCGAAGGGCACATACTCGATATGCTGCACTACTTCGCCATCTAAATTGGTAATATACGAAGCTGAACCGAGGTGGTCTGGGTGATAATAATACTGCAACTTCTCATACGCATCGCCTGTGGTGGGAATGCTTTTGCTTTGCATGCTTTCTCCACAACAAAATCCTGCGCCATTCACATAATCGTCGTTATTGGCACCGTAGTAGTCTATTTCAAAACTAGCATAGTTTTGCTTGATTACTTCTTGCAAAGCCTTGTATTTATTGGCGTAATCGGGAACGCTTGTTCCGCTTACATTCGTCCCTGCATATTCTTCTCTCCGTGGATCAACGCCAAATGAACCCACATCGCCGAACTTACTTACAATGCGTTGCGAACCGATGTAAATATGCTTGGTGTATTGCCCGCCTTGTTGAAGCACCAAGTAAGGGTTCACATAAAGCGTATAGTTCTGAT
>JBKEAC010000100.1:0-8835 GCA_047971925.1 Mangrovibacterium sp. | reverse complement strand
TTTTTTTGTTTATTAATTCTCCTTTAGAACAGATAATTCAACTACAATGTATCCCTCCGACCAACGACATATATCAATCCCCGATAAAATCATAAGGTTCTATGTCGAATATAGTGGGTACAGTAATTTGACTCTTTAGTTGTTCCTAACTTAGAGAAGTATGTGATTGGAACACGTTTGAAACACTCTTTAAACGTGCTTGCAACAGACTTCTTTTTAGCCGAAGCTTGGCGCACAACTGTGGGAGCATTCTATCATTTAATTGAAGCTTTGCGCACAAGAGTTGGAGATTTTATCATTTAATTGAAGCCACATGCAATGCGTCTTTCAATGGAACGCCTATTTGGTCATTGTTGGATTGTTATTCAGAATTAAGCGAGCATAATTCGACAATTCACTACCCACTAAATTCAACATAGAGCCAATTATAACAACCCAACTTTCACTCCCTAAAATATTTATATTCTAAAAAAACCTATTTTGTTACGATTTCTGCTCATTTAAAGCTCAATCATTATTATATCTGATGAAAATACACCGATTTAATTCCAGCAACGGGCTTTACTCAATATCTTAATCAGAATTTAGGTACTCTCAAAGAAATACACCACTTTTGCAACATGAAACGAGCCATGAGCTTAGGAATCTCACACACGAGCATGACTATAATGGCGAGATACATCTGGCAATTAAAAAAACAAAAATATAAACAGATGAAAAGAGAGATATTTATTACCGACGATGGTTCGCACAGCCTTTTCGTTGCTGAATTAAACGAGCACTTCCATTCCACTCATGGTGCTATGCAAGAATCAATGCATGTTTTTATAAAAAATGGACTGTTCAAATCAAACACATCTGAGCTCATTATTTTTGAAGTTGGCTTTGGAACAGGTTTGAATGCCTTGCTCACCTTAGCGCATGCTGGCGAGCGAAATATAAAATACATCAGCATTGAAAAATATCCTCTTTCGCCCGACGAATATCTCGCTCTGAATTATGCTCATAAACTTGATTCTGCTTGGCAAGCCGATTTCTTAAAAATGCACGATTGTTCGTGGAATGAATGGTGTTCCATTAATGAAAACTTCACGCTGCTCAAGCTTCATGCCGATTTTTGTTCCATCGATTATTGTGCGCTTCCACTTTTTAATTTAGTTTATTTCGATGCCTTTGCTCCCAACAAGCAAGATGAAATGTGGGCTGAAGAGAATTTTCAACGATTGAGTGAGCATTGTGCTGCAAAGGCACGGTTTGTTACTTATTGTGCTCAAGGCGAAGTGCGACGCAAGTTAGCTCGCTGCGGATTTAACATGGAAAGAGTGCCCGGTCCGCCAATGAAAAGAGAAATGCTCGTTGGTGAAAAGATAGCGCTTTAGTTTCATCATTAAAGGGGAACTTCTAAAAGGAAATTGGGTGTTATTTGAAAAGTAAGAGCAATTCTATTTGCTTCATTCGTTGCTTGAAATGTTGCAATGTTGGTTAATGTTCAGTGGCGCAGCTGGGTGAGCGATTGGAGCGGAAATCCTTTTGCAGGAGGAACGACGCAAAAGATTGCAGCGGAAAGCGCGACGGCATGGCGTGAGCTTGCGGTGAGGAAGAATGCCGGCACCCCCAAAAGAAACAGCACAAAAAGAGGCTGCCTCAACGAGTGAAACAGCCTCAATGCATTTAAAAATCGATAAATTTAATTCAAAACTACACGGCTATCAATGTAATCAATAGCATCGTTAACTGTTTGAATTGCTTGTTCTTCTTCATTGTTGATAAAAATATTGAATCGCCCTTCTAAGAAATAAAAGAAAAGATTCAAATCTTGCGCATCGAATGATAAATCAGACTTTAAACTTGCTGTGGCGCAAATTTCTTGGCGCTTAATACCCATCTTACGAAGGATTTTGTATAAAGCTATCCGTGTTGTTTTCATCTCTACTTTTTAATTTGTCTTTTTATAATTAATTATTGCAGCAGCATTGAGCACTATTGCAAAAACGGTCAAATATATAAACTCCTTCAATACATTTGCAAAATTAGCACCTTTTAACACAATTAATCGCACAACATTAATAAAATGTGTAACTGGAGTGCATTTTGACATTGTTTTTGCCCAATTAGGCATGCTGTCGATGCTTGTGAAGAATCCGCTCATGAGAATAAAAATCATGACAAAGAAGAATGCTATGAACATGGCTTGCAGTTGAGTTTCGGCAAAGGTGGAAATGAGAAGTCCAAAGCCTAACAACGCAATTAAGTACATGGCTGCAAACAAATATAATGTTAGCAAGCTTCCTTGTGGCACTATTCCGTAAATAAGATACATCACGAGCATTCCGATGGAGAATACTATCATTCCAACAATCCAAAACGGAATTAGTTTACCGAGAATAAACTCCCATTTTTGTATTGGTGTTACATTTATTTGCTCAATGGTGCCAATTTCCTTTTCACGCACAATGTTAAGCGCCGTTATAAATCCGCCAATTAGTGTGAGCAAAAGCACTAAAATTCCGGGAACCATGAAGTATTTATATTCTGCATGGGGGTTGAACCATTGCACATTTTTCAGCTGAATTTTCGATTGATTATTTCGCTGAATATTCTTGATTATTTTGGTGTTCACATCAAGTTCATTGTTGAAGTCGGCAATAATTGAGGAAAGATATACTCCTCCCATTTGCGATTTTGTTCCATTGATAGCATCAATTGAAAGGTTAATTTTCTGCACCTCTTCCCTCATGATGTTCCGCTCGAAATCGGCGGGAATTTCAAGAAGCATGTCGGCTTCTGCACGCTCAATTTTTTCAATTCCTTCAAGAAAAGAAGAAGACTCATCGACAAGGGTGAAATAGTTTGAGGCTTCAATTTTTTGTCGCAATTTGTTGGAATACGAACTGTGGTCGTGGTCAATGTAAACAAGATTTATGTTTTTCACCTCGAAATTGGCAGCAAGTGGCAAAATGATGAGCTGAATGATTGGCACAACAAACATCATTGCTAAAATGGTTTTATCGCGAAAGATGAGCCTAAATTCTTTTTTTAATATAAATTGCAGTCTGTTCATTAGTATTGTTTCAATTATTGTGAGGCTCTGGTTTATGAAAGTCGAATGTTAAATTTCTTCATGGCAATGGTAAGTAGCACAATCACCATGGCAATCAGAATGCCTATTTCTTTCCACACGTAGGAAAATCCGAGCCCTTTAAGCATTACTGCTTTAATAATTGCGTAGTAATATTTCGATGGCACCACGTGCGAAATGATTTGAAAAAACTTAGGCATGTTTTCGAGCGGGAACATAAATCCGGTGAGTATTAATGTGGGGAGCATCATTCCCATCATGGAAAGGAGCATGGCCGTTTGTTGCGAGTTGGTGATGTTGGAAATGAGTAGTCCGAGTGAAAGGCAGGCAACAATGAACAAGACACTCACTAAGAAAATTAGCAGCAAACTTCCTTTTATTTGCACATGGAGCAATAGATTTGAAAGAAGCAGAATGATGACAAGATTGATAAGTGAAAGCACCAAATAGGGAATGGCTTTTGCCACAAGCACCATGATTGGTTTGAAGGGCGACACGAGTAATATTTCCATTGTTCCTAGTTCTTTTTCTCTCACCACCGCCACCGATGTTAGTGCCGTGCTCACTATCATGAAGATGAGAGCAATTACTCCTGGTATAAAATTAAGCGATCCGTTTTGTTCTTCGTTATATAGCATTCTAACTTCAGGAATTATTTTAAATGCTGGCAGCTGATTGTTGGTTTGTTCGGCTGCGACAATCTGATTGATGTAGTTTGTTATAGCTGTTGCCGTGTTGGGGTCGGAAGCATCGGCAATTAACTGCAATTTCGCACCTTCGGGTTTCAGCATGTTCACATTAAAATCGTTTTCAAACACCAATGCACACTTCACTTCCCCACTTTGGAATAGCTGTTCAATTTCGTGATAGCTGTGCGATGCTTGTTTTAGGTGAAAGTATTTGCTTGAGGCTATTTTATTGATGATTTGCTCGCTTTCCACCGATTGGTTGTTATCCCAAATAGTTATTCCGATGTTCTTTACTTCGCTGCTGAGTGCAAAACCAAAAAGGAGTATTTGCACTACTGGCAATCCGAAAAGGATGAGTAATGTTCTTTTATCACGGAAAACATGATAAAACTCTTTGCGAATGAATGCTATTAATTGTTTTGATATCATAGTTGAACTTCTTTTTTATTCGGTTCTTTTTGCTCCGCGTGCTAAATGATAAAAGACCTCTTCCATTGATTCCTTTCCGAATTTAGCTTTCAGTTGACTTGGTGAATCGAGTGCTGCCACTCTTCCATCAACCATAATTGAAATGCGGTTGCAGTATTCGGCTTCATCCATGTAGTGAGTGGTAACGAACACGGTTGTTCCTTGATTTGCGGCTTGATAAATAAGGTCCCAAAATTGTCTTCTTGTAATGGGGTCGACCCCTCCAGTTGGTTCATCGAGAAAAACAATTTTGGGGCGGTGAAACATGGCAACCGAAAAAGCTAACTTTTGCTTCCATCCCAAAGGCAATTCGGCAACCATCTTTTTAGCATTATTCTGCAAACCTAAGTTTTCAATGAGTTGATAGCTTCGTTCTTTTATATCGTTTTTCAACACGCCATAGACACCACCATAGAATTCAATGTTTTCGAGAATAGTCAGGTTATCATAGAGCGAGAATTTCTGGCTCATGTATCCAATGTTCTTTTTAATTTGCTCTTGCTGCGTGTAAACGTCAAATCCTGCCACCTTAGCCTCACCCGATGTGGGGTATGACAATCCGCAGAAAATGCGCATGGCAGTAGTTTTCCCGGCACCATTGGCACCTAGGAAACCGAAAATTTCGCCTTCTGCCACATCAAAAGATATGCGATCGACGGCAGTAAAGCTACCAAACTCTTTTGTTAACTCACGGCACTCGATGAGTATTTTCTTTTGGTCAATCATTTGTTTGTTAATTATCGGTTGGCAATTCATTCATCAGTCGGATAAAGCTATCCTCAACACTTGGTTTTTCAGTTTTCACCAATAAATCCTCATGACCATATTCAGCTAGCCACTTGCCCACAAAGGAAGCGTTATCCTCGTTCTTCAATGTGAAATGAATGAACTCGCCGAACGTGTAGCAGCTCTCTATTTGGGGATTTCGTTTTAAGTCTTTAAGAAGTGAATAAATTTGCTTACTCTTTGCAGCAAATAGTTTTTTGGGGAAACTCTCAACAATGCGCTCAGGAGTATCGATTGCCATCATCTTTCCTTTTTGAATTAAAGCAATTCGGTCGCACAATTTTGCTTCATCCATATATGGAGTAGAAACGATTATGGTTATTCCTTGCGTTTTTAATCGCGCAAGCATATCCCAGAACTCTTTCCTTGAAACCACATCGACACCCGTGGTTGGTTCATCGAGAAAAAGCACCTTAGGCTTATGAATTAAAGCGCAACATAGTGCTAGTTTTTGTTTCATTCCACCCGATAGTTTTCCAGCCCGTCGATTCTTGAAAGGTTCTATTTGCTTGTATATATCTTCAATCAGGTAGTAGTTTTCTGCTATCGTTGTTCCAAAAATAGTGGCAAAGAATTGCAGATTCTCTTCAATGGTCAAATCTTGATATAATGAAAATTTACCTGGCATGTATCCCACAATTCGGCGTATTTCTTGGTAGTCTTTTTTCACATCGAAACCTTCCACCATGGCTTCACCTTCATCGGCAAGCAAGAGTGTGGTTAAAATTCTGAATAGGCTAGTTTTGCCGGCACCATCGGGACCAATGAGCCCAAAGATCTCAGCTTTCTGCACGTCGAATGACACTTGGTCGACCGCTTTTAAATCGGCATAATGTTTGCTTATATTTTTAACTTGAACAGAATACATCGCATTAGTTTGATTCGAATAACACCTCGCCATACATGCCTATTTTCAAATAGCCATCGTTGGGCACTTTAATTTTGATTGCATAAACCAAATTTGCTCTTTCATCTTTAGTTTGAATTGTTTTGGGTGAAAATTCAGCCTTTGCCGAAATCCAAGTAATTTCGCCCTCGTATTCTTTATAATCATTTTCACCTTTATCAATTCTCACGATTACCTTTTGCCCCAATTGAATTTCGGACAATTGCACACCCGTGATATAAGCCCGAAGATAGAGCGTCGATATATCAGCTATTTTATATAGCGGTTTTCCGATGGTTTGCATTTCTCCTTGCAAGGCATAGTTCACCAACACCACGCCATCAATCGGATTAATCACTGTGCCGCGATTAATTTCTTCTTGAAAACGAGCTTCCACTTTTTCTAGTGCTCCTTTTTCACTAAGAATACTCTGATTTTGCGATGTTGTGTTGTAACTGGTAAGTTTTAGTTGCTGCTTTGTTACTTCAATTTGCTTTTGCAGTTGAATGACCGCTGCATTTAAATCATCGAGCTGTTTTTGAGTTGCGGCATCCGAATCAAGCAGCTTTCGAGTGCGCTCTTGTTCATATTTCAACTGCCCGAGTTGCTCGTTTTGCACCTCTAGCTGCCGGCGAACCAATTCGGTTTGGTCGCTTGAATTATACGTCTTTTGTTCTAGCGCATGAATGCTGGCCTCTGTCTGTTCTTTCTGTAATTGAAACAATCGCACATCAATTTTCCCAACATCTTGCCCTGATTTAAGAGGCATACCTTCCTCAACCTGATATGATAAAAGCAGTCCGGTTTGCTGAGCCGAAACAATCACCTCATCAGCTTCAAAGTTTCCCGAGGCATCAAAATCATTATCTGCACATGCACTTAACACCACGAGCGAGATTATAGCTAAATTTATTCTGTTCATTTGAATTATATTTAAGGTTTAATTTCCATTTATAAATTTGTAATTATATTGCGTTTGCATCAGTTGCACTTCATGGAGAATCCTCGCTTGATTAGCTAAATGTTCGGCATTCACTTTCTGAATATATTCATGCGTGGTAATTACTCCATTTTCAAGTTGGGCTTTTGCTGCATTGGCAATCGAAGCTCTTAAACTAACAAGTTCTTTATCCTGTTGGAGCAATTGCTCATATTTTTTCACTTGTTCGTCTTGCTGTGCCAAATCGATTGAGGTTTTAAACAAAAAGCTTTGTCGGTCGGAATCGAGCATATCTCGATTGAGCGCTAGTTTCTTTTTGCTAAGACCATGAGTATATAATCCGCTAATCGACCAATTAAGCGTAACACCCATCGACCAGTTTTTCATTTGACCATCAAGAGCCATGTTAGTTCCCAATCCTGAGAAGTCGGCATTAAGATAACTCATTGCTCCATTGGCATAGGCCTGCAAGCGAGGAGTGAAACTACTTCGCAATTGTTTTTCTTGCCAATCATAAATTAATCTTTGCTTTTCAAAAGTGAGTAGTTCTACACGCAAAATTTCATCGCCGAGCGTTGGTGTTTGAGGCTTTGCCAATCGCTTTGAGTTTAAAATATCTTCCCCCACAAATAGCGATAGCACGCGCAAATAAGCAATCTTATTCGATTCATATTCTGTTCGCATCATATCAATATTCATCAATTCCACGCGCAATTCATCGAGATTGCTCCGAAGCAACACCCCGTTTTCCACCATTGCCTCAATCTTTTTAAATTGACTTTCTAAGTTTTCTCTATTAATTTGAATTTGCTCCAACTGCAAATCTAAAAGTATGATACCGAAAAAAACTTGATTAATACGGTTCTTTAATGCATATAATTCTGTTTCTAATTGCTGTGATTGCAAATCGCTCTGAGCAATAGCCAGCTTTTTCTGATAGCGCGTTTCTCCACCGTCATAAATCAACTGATTCAAATTGGCTTGTGCGCCATATTGACCATTGTTTAGCTCCACATTTTGCACATCGCCTGCCACATCATAGTAACTATACGACATTGAGCTCGAGAGATTGAGCTGCGGCAGATATTTCCTATTGGCATTCTTCACGTCAAATTCAGCAGCTCGTGCTATCAAGTCCATCTTTTGAATGGCCGGATAGTTTTCTCTTGCCAAGCTGTAGCACTTTTCAATCGATAGAGAATCTTCTTGTGAAAAGCCCTCATTTACTGCCCCAAGCAACACGAAAAGCAAAACAAAAAAGGAATACTGTTTCATAATTTTAATCATTTGTTTAATTCATATGTCAAAAAAAAGAGCTATTTAATCATGCTCTTTATCCAAATTGGTATTAACTTTTTTCGTTCGAGCATCATGTCGCGAAACTGCTCATCATTTACACCCCCTGCTAGCGTTTGAATGACAGGTTTTGCCACGAAAGGGAAGATTGTCATACCAACCATATTAATCATTAGTTGTATCAAGCTCACCTTTTCCATTGGGCTATCTTTACTATATTCTTTGTATTGATCAAGAAAAACCGATTTGCTGAAAATTTCTATCACGGGCAATCTATCAGCAAAAAAATCAGGATTGGTATTCAATTCACTAATGATGAAATTTGGAATGAGTGGTTCTTTTAAAATCATGTCAATATAATGAGAGACCACCTCATCAAGTTTTTCTTCGAAAGTAGTATTTTCATTTGTCAAGCACACCTTAATTCCTGAAATAAATCCTCGAATGGCATCTTCCATTACCATGGCGAAGAGTTTTTGTTTGCTCTTGAAATAATAATTCAACAAGGCTAAATTTATCCCTGCTTCTTCTGCTATATCTCGCGTGCGAGTAGCTGCAAACCCTTTCGCATGAAACACCTTGCGTGCCGCCTCCATTATCTTCTCTTCCGTGCTCATTGCTCCTTTATTCTCAATAACCATTCTCTTTCCTATTGATTTTATGCTGCAAACATACATCTTTTTTTTAAACT
>JBKEAC010000099.1:0-11245 GCA_047971925.1 Mangrovibacterium sp. | reverse complement strand
GGGCGTTCCGTTCTAGTCGCAGCGCGACGACGGATCATTTTCCCCACAATTCATTGTGGGGATACAATGCGAAACTAATCATAGTGCCGTTAGTACGACACCATGAAATTCGTATTTATAATATCGCACCGAATTTAAATCAATCCCAACACACCCGAACCACATTCACGCACGGAGACGCATGCAATGCGTCTCTACGTTACGGCTATCCGCCGTTTCGGATTGCCATTCGGGATGATTACATGGTTGCAGGTTTTGTATAATTTGATGATGTTTTGATGTTTTGCGCAGGATAAGCCCGATAGGGCTTGCTCCCATGCGAAGGTTTGCAAATGTTTCGAGCGACTTGTCGGTTTGCGCACGATAAGCCCGATAGGGCTCGAAGATAGAAGTAGCATAAAAAATACCGTGCAACGGTCTTATTAAGCATTAATTTGTTGCTGTTGTATCTTAGGACTTTCTTTTTGCTTGTTTGCTGAGCTTAAAAAATCAACAAGATAGACTTAAAGCACTGGAAACTATACTGATTATATGAACTTAACGTAGCTCGTGAAGAAAATTATGGACTAATAAGCTTACTTATTACTCCTCATGAAGATAAATATGGACTAATAAGTTTGCTTATTTTAACACATCAAAAAAAATATGGACTAATAAGCTTGCTTATTACTCCTCATGAAGAAAAATATCACCCAATAAGTCTTTATAAAAGACCATATAGGACTCCTATATTGCAAAAACTAAACTTATAAAAGACCATATAGGACTCCTATATTGCAAAAACTAAACTTATAAAAGACCATATTGGACTTCTATATTGCAAAAACTAAACTTATAAAAGGTCATATTGGACTCCTATGTTGTAAAAAAAACATTCGTAACGGCGCATGATATCCGTCACATATATAAAAAGGAAGTCCCCTTATAATAGTTTGATTGCACAAGCGAAGAAGCTGTGAAATATTTTAGATGTTGAATTTATGCAAGTTTTCAACGAATTTGTGCAAGGAGTATCTAAAAACTAATAGAAAAAGATTGATTCTTATCCTTTGTTTTCTTGTGGTAGACTTATTTTTGTGTAAGTGGGATCTGACTTGTGTGTTTGCATCATGATAGCACGATAAATGTCATTACTTTCTCCTCTTGGTTGAAAATTTAAAATTTAAAATATGAAACAAAGGACCTTATTTTTAATTCTATTCATGCTTTTGAGTATAAGTGGTTTCACTCAAGCAGGTTTTGGAACAGCTGAAAAGTTGAATAAACATTGGCGATTTTCCTTGAGTGATGTGCCTAATGGAGCAAAAGAGAACTGCGACGACACCCGTTGGCAGCGAGTTGATTTGCCTCATGATTGGAGTGTGAAAGCACAGTTAAGTCCCACGTTAGCAAGTGCAACTGGTTATCTTCCAGGCGGCATTGCTTGGTATCGGAAGCAACTCGACATTCCTGCTGAAAAGCAAGGAGAGAAAGTTTATTTATATTTTGAGGGCGTGTATAATCGGAGTGAGGTTTTTATAAATGGAAAATCATTGGGCTATCGTCCTAATGGCTACATTTCATTCATGTATGATGCCACGGAGCATGTGAAATTTGGTTCAGTAAACACCATTGCTGTGCGAGTTGATCACTCGAAAGAAGCCGATTCGCGCTGGTACACAGGTTCCGGAATTTATCGCGATGTGTGGGTAGTTTATGCTCCTCCCACGCACATTGCCCAATGGGGTGTTTATGCTTATCCCGAAAAGATAGGTAAAAATTATCAGTTGAATGTGGAAGTGGAACTCGTGAAACAAGCCAATTCGTCGGCTAAGTTAGTAGTTAAAAATGAATTGTTTTCAGCCGATGGAAAGCTTGTGGCGAAAGCATTAAACACGGTTTCTTCTAAATCGGATAAACTTGCAAGTACTTTAAAAGTGAGCAATCCGCAAGAATGGTCGCTGAATTCGCCCGTTTTATATACTTTAAAAACCACTTTGCTTGCCGATGGGAAAATCATGGACCAAAGCGTGACACAAACGGGTTTCCGCACGCTTACTTTCGACCCAAATAAAGGTTTTGCCCTTAATGGGGAATGGATGAAAGTGAAGGGTGTTTGTCTGCATCATGATGGTGGTGTGTTGGGTTCAGCAATACCCAAAGAGGTGTGGCATCGCCGATTGTTAACATTAAAAGAAATTGGCGTGAATGCCATTAGAACAAGCCACAATCCACAAGCCTCACATCTTTATGAGTTGTGCGATGAATTGGGTTTGTTGGTCATGAATGAGGCATTCGATGAGTGGGAGTTTCCTAAGCGAAAATGGTTGGAAGGTTGGAATGCTGGAACGCCAGGCTATGAGGGTTCTTATGATTTCTTTGAAGAATGGGCAGAGCGAGATTTAGCCGACCAAGTGAGACGAGATAGAAATCATATTTCAATTTTTGCATGGAGCATTGGCAATGAGGTTGATTATCCAAACGACCCTTACTCGCACCCGGTTCTTGCAGGTGGGGCTGATACGGGTTTCACGCAGCCCATTTTTGGTGGTTATAAAAAAGATGCCCCCGATGCTATGCGTCTTGGCGATATTGCTGAGCGATTAGTGAAGGTGGTGAAGCAGTATGATAAATCGCGTCCAACCACAGCAGGATTGGCTGGTGTGGCAATGTCGAATCAAACAAAATATCCGTCGGCACTCGATATTGCAGGCTATAATTACACGGAGAGCCTTTATGATACCGACCATGCAAAATATCCAGAGCGAGTAATTTTCGGTAGCGAAAACCGTCATGAGCTTTCTACATGGAAGGCAGTGACTGATAGAGAGTTTATTTTCGGTCAATTCTTATGGACAGGTATTGATTATTTAGGGGAATCGGGTCGCTGGCCATCGCGTGGGTTTTATTCTGGCTTGCTCGATTTCGGTGGCTTCATGAAGCCTAGAGGTTATTTCCGTCAATCGCTGTGGGCCGAAAAACCAATGGCCTATTTAGGAACTTATCCAACTCCGGGAAAAGGAGGGAAAAGTCAGATGCACGATGTGTGGTCGCAGCTTGATGCCTCAAATGAGGGTTCTAATTATGTGGAGAAAGTGCCTTCAATGGATGCGTGGAATATTTGGAATTACAAGCAAGGGCAATCAATTAGAGTGGTTTGTTACACGAATGCAGCTCAGGCAGAATTGCAGCTGAATGGTAAAGTGGTAGGCGAAAAGAAAGCCTATGATGAGAGCACTGGAATTATTTATTGGGACATTCCCTATGAAGCTGGAAAGCTGGAAGTGAAAGGATTCAATGCTTCTGGAAAAGAGGAGAGTAGCTATGCCATTCAGTCGTCAGAACGTCCTCATGCAATCGAAATTGTTTCGGAAGAACTAGAAGACGATTTGTTGCAAATTGTTATTCAGGTGGTTGATGAATATGGTGTGCCTGTCATGCTATGCGAAGATGAAATTACTTGCCATGTAAAAGGAGGTAAACTTCTTGGCTTAGAGGCTAGCAACAATAGCGACATGAGTGATTACACCGACAACAAGCATCGGGTTTATCATGGCAAGATGGTGGCGTATATCAGGATTGGAGATAAACCCGAAGAAGTGGCCGTTAAATTTACATCGGATTGGTTGGAAAGTGTTAATGCAACGGTGCGATAAAGATGCGAAAGTAAATGCGAATGTAGCGGAGTGTACTTATCTTTGCACTCCGCATTCGCACTTAAAAATAAACAAAATGAAAAAACAACTATTCTTTTTCTTTGTCATGTTAGCATCGATGAACATTGTTGCAATGGCGAATTCCACAACAAATTTACCAAAATTTGAAGCTTATCTGTTCGCCTATTTCGATGGTAAGGTGTCGCCCATGGAGCATGAGCAATTGCGCTTTGCAGTGAGTGAAGATGGCTTTTCATGGAAGAGCTTAAATGATAATCAACCCATTGTTCTTTCGTCGGAAGTATCGCAAACGGGTGGAATACGCGATCCACACATCTTGCGCAAAGCCGATAATTCAGGCTTTTACTTGGTGGCAACCGACATGTATACTGCCAAGAATGGTTGGGACAGCAATCCCGGTATTGTGCTGATGAAGTCGGATAATTTGACCGATTGGAAGAGTAGTATCATCGACCTTGAAAAGCTTTATCCCACGAAATTTAAAGATGTGAAGTGGGTGTGGGCGCCGCAAACTATCTATGATGCAAAGGCAAAGAAATATTTGGTGTATTTCACTGTGCGTTTTCATTACAATGAGAAGCTTGATTTTTATTGCGCCTATGCTAATAAAGATTTTAGCGGTTTTGAAAGCGAACCAAAGTTGATGTTCAGTCCAAAATATGGCGGAATTGATGCTGATATTATCGAAAAAGATGGTTTATATCATTTCTTTTATAAGGGAAATACCAAAGATGAAAACGGTAAGGAGGTTAAAAATGGCATTCAGCAAGCCACGAGCAAATCATTGAAAGGTGAGTGGAAAGAAGATTTCAAATATCTTGACGCTTATGCCGATAATTTTAAAACGGGCGTGGAGGGTTCAAGTGTTTTCAAGTTGAACGATTCAGAAGAATACTTATTAATATATGACCTCTACGGAGCAGGACGTTTTGAGTTTCAACGAAGCAGCGATTTGTTTCAGTTCAGCGAAAAGGCTGAATCGTTTCAGAAAGATTTCAATCCTCGTCATGGTAGTGTGATTGGCATTACGAAGGAGGAAGCACGCACCTTGCATGCTAAATTCGGCGGGGTGCCAGCATCTTTATTGCAACCCAAAGAAGCGGGCGATAGTTATACGTTTGAATCTATTGGCAATCCAATAATCAAGCACCATTTCACCGCCGACCCCTCTCCATTTGTTCATAACGACACCGTGTGGATGTATGTTGGTCATGATGATAAGCCCGACCAAAAGGGCTATGTCATGAGCGATTGGCTTCTTTTTTCAACCACCGATTTTAAAAACTACACTGAATATCCCGTGCCGCTGCACATCAACGAGTTTAAATGGGCAACGAGTAAGCAGGCCTATGCTGCACATGTGCAAGAACGTAATGGAAAATGGTACATGTATGTCAGTACCAACTGGTGTGGTATTGGTGTGGCTGTTGCCGACAATCCACGCGGTCCGTTTAAAGATGCGCTAGGCAAGCCATTGCTAACCAATGATGATTGCTATAAATCGAGCCACTCATGGGCTGTTATCGACCCAGCTATCTATGTTGATGAGAATAATCAAGCTTGGATTTTTTGGGGAAACAAAGAGTGTTATTATGCCAAGTTGAAGGATAACATGATTGAAATTGAGGGAGAAGTGAGGCATATTCCACTAGTAGATTTCAAGGGGAAACCCAACTTTACTGAAGCTCCGTGGGTGCACAAAAAGGATGACACTTATTATCTGACTTATGCTAGCGGCTGGCCAGAATATATTGTCTATGCCACATCAAAGAACATTGATGGACCATGGGAATATCAAGGAAAAATTGCCGAAGTGGCAGCCAATAGCAACACCATTCACCCCGCAATTATTGAGTTTCGTGGCAAATCGTTTTTTGTCTATCACAATGGCGCACGCCAAGATGGAGGAACAAGTTACAGCCGTTCGGTGTGTGTTGAAGAAATGAAATATGATGCAGAAGGGAAGATTGAGAAAGTAGAGATGACTGATGAAATGCATTAAAAAAAACGTGATATGAAACGATTAAACTACCTATTCATTTTAGTAATGCTTTTCTCATCTTGTAGGAAGCAAGCAGAGGACGATTTTGCAGCTTATCTCATGGTTTTTCATCAAGATGAAACGCACAGTTTGCACATGGCATTGAGCTATGATGGCTATTCATTTACGGCTCTCAACGATTGCAAACCAATTATTGCCGGCGATACGATTGCCAAGCAAATGGGCATTCGTGATCCGCATATTTTCCGCCATGAAGGTGAGTTCTATCTTGCCATGACCGACCTCCACATTTATGCGCAACAAGCGGGCTATCGTGAAACGGAGTGGGAACGTCCCGGCGAGCTTTATGGCTGGGGAAACAATCGAGGATTGGTGCTCATGAAATCAAATGATTTAATTCATTGGACACGTGCGAATGTTGATTTTAGTAATCTTTCTTCAAAATATGGAGATGTGGGCTGTGTTTGGGCTCCAGAGGTAATTTATGATGATAAAGCAAAAAAGATGATGGTGTATTTCACCATGCGTTTTGGGGTGCAGCCAAGTAAACTTTATTATATTTATCTAAATGACGATTTCAATCAGATAGAGTCAATGCCCGAAGTGCTTTATGAGTATCCCGATACCACGAAAACAGCTATTGATGCCGATATTACCAAGGTGGGCGATAAATATCGAATGTTCTATGTGGCACACGATGGAATACCAGGCATTAAGCAAGCCACTTCCGATAGAATCAATGGCGATTATCAGTATGATTCACGCTGGTTTGATAGCGAGCAGGTGGCGTGTGAGGCTCCCAATGTGTGGAAACGTAACGGTGAAAATAAATGGGTGCTCATGTATGATGTCTATGGAAAACATCCGCATAATTTTGGGTTCCGCGAAACAACCGACTTTAAGCATTTCACCGATCTAGGAAACTTTAATGAAGGAGTAATGAAAACCACTAACTTTCAATCGCCTAAGCATGGCGCTGTAATTAGCATTACCAAAGCCGAGGCGGAAAGATTGGAGGAAAAATATAGTCAACGCTAGTTCTCCATGCCGAGAACTTAATCTAAAAATAGTAAATCTAGCCCCTCCGAATCTCTCAAGTGGGATTCGGAGGGGCTTTAAATAAAATCAAATGAGGAAACTGATATTAATCGCATTTGTGCTATTTCACACGTCGCTGTGGGCACAAAAAGAATTGGTGGTTGACACCAAAAATGTGGGCTCGAAGATTCAGCCCGATATGTATGGTGTGTTTTTTGAAGACATTAACTTTGGTGCCGACGGAGGACTATATGCCGAGTTGATTAAAAACCGTTCGTTTGAATTTCATCAGCCTTTCACCGGTTGGACACCCTTCGGCAATGTGTCGGTAGAGAATGAAAATCCATGCTTCGACAGAAATCCAAACTATATACACTTACATGAAAATGGACTGCGACGTGGAACGGGTATAGAAAACAATGGTTTTGTGGGCATTGGTTATAAGAAGAATGAAGAATATCGTTTTTCATTCTTTGCACGAGTAATGGCTGGAGAAGCACCCAAATTTCGTGTTGAGCTTGTGAGTGAAAGCAATGAAATAATTGGAAAAGGAGAACTAAAACCACAGGGAAAAGATTGGGAAAAATATGAATGTGTCATTCCATCGAGCGCAACAAGTGCAAAAGGGAAAGTGAGAATCATTTTAGAAACAGAAGGAGAAGTTGATCTTGACCATATTTCCATGTTTCCTTCTAGAACATGGAAAAATCGAGAAAATGGTTTGCGTAAAGATTTAGTTGAGGCGTTATTTGATTTGAATCCTGGTGTATTTCGTTTTCCTGGAGGATGCATCATTGAAGGAAACACGCTAGAAACACGCTATCAATGGAAAAATAGTGTAGGAGCAGTTGAAAACCGACCATTAAATGAAAACCGATGGAACTACACATTCAAGCATCGTTTTTATCCTGATTATTATCAAACCTATGGCTTAGGTTTTTATGAATATTTCTTGTTGAGTGAAGATTTAGGAGCAGAGCCTCTTCCGGTGGTGAGCTGCGGATTGTCGTGCCAATATGAAAGCAACGAAGTGGTTGCATTAGATGATTTACAACCCTACATTCAAGATGCACTCGACCTGATTGAATTTGCAAATGGTTCTACTTCAACTACCTGGGGAGCTATTCGTGCCGAGATGGGGCATCCTGAACCATTCAATCTCAAAATGATTGGCATTGGAAATGAGCAATGGGGCAAGCAATATGTGGAACGCTTGGAGCTATTTCAAAAAGCTATTAAGAAGCAATATCCCAACATGAAAATTGTGGGTAGTTCAGGACCTTCTCCCGATGGAAAAGATTTCGATTATCTGTGGCCTGAAATGAAAAAACTCGATGTTGAATTGGTTGATGAGCATTATTATAGAAGCCCTGAATGGTTCTTGAAGAATGCTTCACGCTATGATGGCTATGACCGAAAAGGACCTAAAGTGTTTGCGGGTGAATATGCTTGTCATCATAGTTCTAGAGATAACAATGCTGTATCTGCCATTTGTGAAGCGGCATTCATGACAGGATTAGAAAGAAACGCCGATGTGGTTCATTTAGCAACCTATGCACCACTGTTTGCTCACGTTGATGCATGGCAATGGAAGCCCGATATGATTTGGTTTGATAATCTTAAAATAGTTCGCACTCCCAATTACTACGTGCAGCAGATGTATGCCAACAATGCGGGTACTCATGTTTTGCCAATTACTTGCGAGGGTGGAGTTGTGGCAGGTGAAGATGGGCTTTATGCTTCGGCATGTTTAGATAGAAACAAGGGCGAAATCATTGTTAAAGTGGTGAACACACAACAGCAGCAAACTATTAAAATAAATTTGAGTGGAACGAAAGCTATTGCCGCGAACAAGCGTGTGAAAGTAACCTGTTTGCAAGCGTCGGAACCAGAAATGGTTAATAGTTTGGAGAACCCAAATAATATTATACCAAAGCAGTCGTTTGTGGAAATTGATAACAATTGTTTTGAGTTAGAGCTCGATTCAAATTCATTTTATGTGTTTTCGATAAAGTCAATTTAAGCAAAAAAACGTTTATTACCGATTAAGTTCTTAGGGAGTTTCATTTATGCGATTCTCAAGAAGTTCAGTATTGTTAAGTAGAATCGCAGATACTTTGGTATTTCGATTCTACTTTTTTTATGTTGCTCACCTTCGGAAAGTAATGCGGACATTGTTAAGGAAGATGAATTGCAATGTTGAATAAGTGAAAATGATATTCGAAAAAATGAAAGTGAATTTGAAATATTATTACAGAAAGGTGCGTACGAGCTTTTATTGCTAATCTCAAAAAGGTAAATTTGCTATCGAATATAAGAAACTTTTGTTTTAACACTTGAATAAATTACAAATTGATATAACATGAAAACCAAACAATCTTTGAAATTAGTTCTCGGATGTTTAATGAGCGCATTGCTGTTTATTAATTGCGCAAAGTCGGAGAGCTATGAGGCTTATTTGTTTACTTATTTTGTTGGCAACGGACCAAATGAAGAAGCTGTGCATTATGCCATAAGCACCGATGGGTATAACTTCCGTGCACTCAATAACAATAAACCGATTGTGTCATCGAAAGAAATCAGCACATCAGGTGGTGTGCGCGACCCACATATTCTTCGACGAGAAGATGGTAAAGGCTTTTATATGGTGGTAACCGATTTGTATGTAACCGAACAAGGTTGGAACAACTATGCCATGATTCTTATGAAGTCGGAAGACTTAGTGAATTGGGAATCGTCGGTGATTAATATGCCTGAAGCTTATCCGAATGAGTTTGGGAGTGTAGATCGTGTGTGGGCACCGCAAACCATCTATGATGATGCGACAGATAAGTATATGGTTTATTTCTCAATGAAAGAGCGTGGCGCAAATCCCGACATTATTTACTATGCCTATGCAAATAAAGATTTCACTGCTTTTGAGGCAGTACCACAGCAACTTTATTTTCCTAAAGATTCTAAAGCAGCTTGCATTGATGCCGATATTATTCCCTTCAACGGACAATATTACATGTTCCACAAATCAGAAAATGGAAATCCTGGAATCAAGTTGGCGGTATCTGATAAAGTAAATGAGGGTTATGTGGCAGTGAGTGAAGAGCGTGTGGACTGTGAGCGTGCTGGCGTGGAAGGTAGTGGTGTTTTTAAGTTGAACAAATCCGACGATTATATACTAATGTATGATGTTTACACACGTGGTCGTTATCAGTTCACTCGTAGTAAGGATCTTCGCCATTTTGAAGTGATTGATGAGGAGGTTTCAATGAACTTTCATGCTCGTCATGGAACGGTGATCCCAATAACTAAAAAGGAATTAAGTCGATTAATGGAAAAGTGGGGGACAATTGATGAGTCAATGCTTAAACCGAAATCGGAAAGCTTGAAAGAAAATAATGTAGTTGTAAACCTCGAAAATAAAACCATTCATCTCCCCGTGAAGCGTGGAACTGACTTGCACAAATTCGACCCAGAGTTTCAGCTTGTCGAAGGCTTTTCTTTTTCTCCGCAAGGAGAGCAAGACTTCACCAATGGAGCTGTGGAATATACATTCACCATTGAAGGACAATCTCCACAAACATTTCAAGTAACAGCCCATGCCGATAATAATCCCGCACTCGATGGCTATTTTGCAGACCCCGATATTATCTATTCTGAAAAAACTGGCAAATATTACATCTATCCAACATCAGATGGTTTCGATGGCTGGGGTGGTTATTATTTCAAAGTCTTTTCTTCAGAAAACTTAGTAGATTGGACAGATGAAGGTGTTATCTTAGATTTGAAAAAAGAAGGCGAAGTGACTTGGGCTGATCGCAATGCTTGGGCACCCTGTATTGTGGAAAAGAAAGTCAACGGTGAGTATAAATATTTCTACTATTTCACAGCTGCGCAAAAAATTGGTGTGGCAGTGAGCGATAACCCAACAGGACCATTTGTGGATAGCGGAAAACCCTTGTTAGATAAGCATCCTAAAGGAGTGGAGCATGGGCAAGAAATCGACCCCGATGTGTTTACCGATCCTCAAACGGGCAAATCATACCTCTATTGGGGCAATGGTTATATGGCTGGTGCGGAGTTAAGCGATGATATGCTTTCAATAAAAGAAAAAACATTGAAAATTTTCAATATCGATCATACTTATCGTGAGGGCACGCACATCATTTTTCGTAACGGTCAGTATTACGCCATGTGGTCGGAAGACGACACGCGAAGTCCGAACTATAAAGTGCGTTGGGCACGCCTGAAATCGCCTTTGGCAGATTTAGAAATACCTGAAAATAATATCGTGATTCAACGTGATGATAAGACAGGTATCTTCGCTACAGGTCACAATTCCTCTATTCAGGTGTTTGGCAAAGATGAATGGTATTTGGTTTATCATCGTTTCACTTATCCTAATGGCGTTAAGATGCCTAATGGTAGCGGTGGTTTCCATCGAGAAGTTTGTATCGATAAGCTTAACTTCGATGCAGAAGGAAATATTTTGGAAGTGAAACCAACTTTTGAGGGGATAGAGGGAATAAAGTAATTTAATACAGAGAATATGAAG
>JBKEAC010000098.1:0-41090 GCA_047971925.1 Mangrovibacterium sp. | reverse complement strand
TCCACCGAAGAAAGACTGCTCATGTCGGTATTGTCTGCGTCAATATTGTCGGGCAGCTCCACCTCATTTCCCTCTTCTGCGGCATCTTGCGTGATGGTAATTTGCAGCTCACTGGCTGAACCATCTACACTACTCACAGTAATCACCGCTGTTCTTCCCTCTGTGCTTGTATTTTCACTCGCTGTAATCGTGATTGTTGCATCATCTTTACCCACTGAAATACTTGAAGTAGCCACGTTCCTATCTGAACTCGACACTCGCCACGAGGTATTTGAGCTGATTGACACTTGCTCTGTTCCTCCAGCAGCTTCAAAGCTTAAAGTGGTCTTATCCACTTCGAGCGTAGAAGTTTCTGGAGTTGTATTATCTGTAGGCTCATCGCCACCCGAGCATGCTATTCCTAAGATTAGAATTAATGTACTTAAAATATAGTTGTGTAGTTTCATGTTTATATAATTGAAGGGTTATCCCCATTTTCTATTTATCGCCTATTCATCAAATCCTGCAAAATAATATGGGTAGTTTTCCCATGGAGACAATCCCTGTATTCTAGGATCATTTGTTTCTTTTAAATACGCAAAAAGTTCTGCGTGTAAATCTTCACATAGCACATGATACTCTTCATCCAATGCTAGATTATGCAATTGAAAAGGATCATCTTTCACATGGTATAATTCTTTTGGGGGTCGTTTAGCAACTGCCAAATCAAAATAAGGCTTAACCGAAGCCACTTCTTTAGCTTCAATTAAGTAGTTCCTTGTTGGTCCAGCATCAATATCACCATAATAACCTTGATGTGGAGACAAAAAATCAGGATCTCCTGAAGGATATCTTTCGGGTTCAAAATTCACAATATACAGCCAATCGCCTTTACGAATCGTACGAATTGGATAAGGCATACCATTGGGACGACAATAGGTGTGACGTTCCAACGCTGTGAATACTCTATTTCTTGTAGAATCAACCTGCCCACTTTTCTCTGCTCGCATAACATCTAAGAAGCTTTTCCCACTCATCTCTTTGGGCGCTTCAATTCCAGCAGCCTCCAACAGGCTTGGTGCAAAATCGGCAAAGCTGATAAAATCTTCAACTTTCAAGCCTGCTTTAATCTCGTTTCCCCAATAAATGACTAATGGCATATGTGTTCCATATTCATAACACGTAGCCTTTGCTCGTGGAAAAGGCATACCATTATCTGCCGTTGCTATGATAATTGTATTTTCTAATTCGCCACACTCTTCGAGCATTTTAATCATTCTACCTAAATGTAAATCGAACCACTCAATCTCGAAATAATAATCAGCTATGTCGCCACGTACAATCTCATTGTCAGGCAAAAAAGCAGGAACTTCAACTTTTGAAATATCTTTCCCATTCTCTTCACCAATACCTTGCTTGTACCCTCGATGAGGTTCATTTCCTCCATACCAAAAGAAGAACGGTTTTTGCGAATCTCTTTGTGCTAAAAATTCCCTAAAGTTACCAGAATAATCCGTATCTGCTATCCCATCGGGAGCATCCATTGTGATACTGTTGTAACCTTTCCCTATAGGTTCCGTTTGATATGGTTCTCTCTGTGCCGCTGGTCCATAACCTTTCCCTGTATAGCCTATCACATAACCAGCAGATTGCAGTATGTTCGGAAATGTTTGATGTTCTTTTTTCAATCCGCCAAAGAGCAAACCACCTTCTTCCAACTCCCAAATATTCTTTCCTGTTAAAATGGCAGCGCGCGATGGAGAACAAGAAGATGCACTACAATAAGCATGCTGAAACACCATTCCATTGCGAGCAAGTTCATCTATATTAGGAGTGCTAATTTCATTAGCTCCCTGCAAAGAACTGTGCATGAATGATTGGTCATCTGCAATGCAAAAGAGTATATTAGGTGTCATTGCTTCTTTTTTAGATTGACAAGCACCGAGAGTTATACCTAAACTAAAACAAAACAATACCGTTACCTTTAGTGAACAGAAAACACTCATTTAGAACATATTTTAGTGAGTTGAGCAAATCGGAGGCTCAGGATTGAGCCTCCGGTTTTAATTCAACTGCGTGAGATTACTATTTAATGTTATTTCAAAACTATCTTATCTATCACTACCGAAACCGCTGAGATATCAGTAAGATCTGGAACTAAGTCCACTATATCAATACAGAATACCGTTGCACCATCAAATGCACCTTGAGTTGAAGTCCACTTCACAGTATATGTTCCATCGCCAGTTATTGTAGTTTCACCAGATCCAGTACCATCTCCCATTGATTGAGGATACCAATCCGCATCGGCTAATTGCATAGCCGTTTTGTAGCTTCCTGCTGCTCCACCGATGAACGAAAGTCCTGAAATTGTGAATGTAATCGAAACACTAGAGCTGAATTTCAAATCAGCTGCCACAATTGGAGAATTTGAAGCTGTTGCACCATAAGCATTGTATATTTCAATACGGTATTTATCATTATTGTCTTCAATATTTCCAAATGCTAGTTTAGAACTATCCACTACGAGTAGGTTTTCAACATTTTCTGCACTTCCACCTGCCATTTCGGGCACAAGCAAGTAGCACATATATTGCGTGTGCACACCCAAGTCGTTGTATTCTGGCACTCCAACCCACATTCCCGTGGTGTTTCCATCTAAATCTTGTACTACTTGAAGAATACGCCACTGATTATCTGCTGATGTTTTTAAGTTCACCCAACCACCACAAATCACAAAACTTGGCTGTACACCATCGAATGTGTAGATACCTTTTTCATCGAGCGTGTATGTGCCTTCTCCTGTTGTTCCATCAGGAAGAACCATTTTAACCGTTTTTGTTTGTGAGTTCATGGTCATTGAGAAATCAGCATAGGTATCAGGTACGGTTGCATCCATACCTGTCCAAGAGTCATATGAATTAGCATCAACCCACCCTGTGTTCATCAAGCTACCATCGAGGTTGGCCCAGTTGAAAGGAGTTTCTTCAGAAAGTATCCACTTGATATCATAAGAAGTCACTGATGAAACGGCATCTTCCCAATTATCGGGTAAAGTTGGTTCTGGATCTGCTTCTTCGCCGGGTGTCCAGCTGTCGAAGTAATCTTTTGAAATGAAGTTATACACCAACAAACATTCGTCTTCCTTTGACAAAGCAGCATCGCGAACTACACCTAATTGCATATAGTTTTCAGTGAGTGTCATTACACGCACTTCCGACCAATCGCCAGGCAAAACAACGCCATCAAATCCAGCATCGTGTAGCATTTGTACATCGGTAAACTTCAAAGTTTTATAATCCGTAGGGTTAACATCAAGAAAATAAGTTCCTGTGCCACCTTTAGCTGGCAATGCTTTATTATCTACCATCACTTTAGCTCCACCTTCCAAACTGAAAGTCATCGAACCATAGTCCATGGCTGTCATAATCCACGAGTTTCCTGCGTAATCAGGATTCCAGTTCCAACAGTCTGAACCAAAGCAAGCAAAATTCCAACCATTGTTCATTCCCCAATAATACACAGGACCTGCAAAATTGCGACACACCGCATCGGCATCTAAATCTAAATACCATGTTTTACTATTGCCCACTCCACCTGAAAGAGCTTCCCAGAGTGGATCGTCCACATAAGAAAGGTTAGTTGTAGTTACTTCAACAATATAGGTTTCTGCTTCCACGTAACCACCTTCCGACTGCACACCATAAGTAAAGGTGTAGGTGTCTGGAAATGGTAATTTCACCGTATCAACTACCGCTGTAGAACGCCCCATTGGAGTTTGCCAAAGCGGTGTAACGCCCGGTGTATTACTCGTAAGGATAATCATGTTGGGGTCGTTAGCATCTTGAATGATCTCAAACTGCAAGTCTTCAACCGACAACACAGAACCTAATTCATATTTATCAGGCGTACATGAATATGCAAAAAGTGCCATGATAAAGATGAAGGCATATTGTATAAATCTAAATTTTTTCATTGTATTTTCTCCTATCATTAAGTTTTACTACCAACCTGCATTCTGTGTAATTACACCTCCCGAGCGTGTAATCACGTTGGCTGGAATCTGTTGAAAACCTTTTGTGGTTTGTAATTTCGCAGCTGTAATGATCTTTGTTTCCGAAGAACCGCCATTTTCCACTTTTGTGTTCACCGCCACAGCAGAAGCAGCCACATCCACTCCTTGGCGAAGCAAATCATAAAAACGGAGGCCTTCGAAAGCAAACTCTAAACGACGTTCTGCCATAATGTTGTCTTTCGAAACTGCTATGCTTGGCAAACCAGCACGAGTTCTCACTAAATCAAAGTAAGTTTGTGCTTTGCTACTTCCAAGCTCGGCTGCCATCAAGAGCACATCAGCATAACGCATCACGTAGTAATCTTGGAATTGTCCGATTTGAAAATCTACCGCTCCGTTTATCACTGCCCAGTCATCATAAGTTCCATCTTCTTTAACACCTGAAAGTGTAGTGTATTTTTTATTCATATAACCAGTGTGCTCACGCTGACCCGAATTGTCGAAATCAGTATATTCCGATGCCAAATTAATGATTGAGGCATCACGACGAGTGTCAATATCTTGATAAGCCTGATACAGACTTGGCAAAACAGTACAAGCACCCCATCCTTGACCATAAGGTGGAACGTAACCATTATTTCGCACACCCAACATCACTAACCATTGATTCCCATCGGTGTTTCCGTTGTAATCAGATGTAATGTTATATTTAATCGAGAACACAATTTCAGAATTGTACACCCCTGCAAAAGCTGATCGGTCAATGGTATTAGTTTTCGCATCGAACACCGCAGATGCTGCAGGCCACAAAGTCTTATACTCAGAAACTAAGCTATAAGAACCTCCTGCAATCACGTCTTCTAGTCCCTTAAGCACATAATCTTTACTGATGATTTCACCCTCAGTAGTAGTCATACTTGTTTTGTTGTAGTATCCGGTGTAGAATAGATAAACACGAGCCAATAGCGATTGAGCCACATATTTATTTGAGTGTCCTTGATTGATGCTTGTCGAACCACTATCAACTGCAAATTTTAAGTCGGAAGCAATTTGTGCATAAATCTCTTCAGCCGTTGCTTGTGGTGTATTTCCACTTTCTGTATCTAGTTTCAAAGGCACTCGTTCCCAAATGCGAGCCATATCAAAAAACAAGTAGGCACGAATGAAACGAGTTTCTGTTTCCACTTCATTACGATAGTCCTCATCTCCTTCCCAATCAATTTGATCAAGTTTTGAAAGCAGCATGTTGCATCGATACAAGCCTTTATAATAATATTCATAACTTGATTCCAAAATGTTGACCAAACCCGCAGCAGCATCTTTATCAAAGTTATCAATCACTTGATATTTATAATCATCTGTAAATCCAGTTGCGCCAAATGTATTATCCGAGCACACTTCTGAAAGGATTGGCAATGGAATATCACCCGAGTTGTACACTTTTTGCAAACCAGCATAGCAACCAATAAGCGCAGCTTCCGCATCGCTCACTGTTTTATAATAATTCACATCTGTGATGGTTGTGATAGGTTCCGAATCAAGGAAACCTGAGCAGCTTGAGAGCATCAATGCTCCACAAACGGCAGTATATAATATCTTCTTCATGACTTCAGAGATTAAAATTTAAGATTTACACCAAGCATTAAAGTTCTAGGACGAGGATAGTAGCCCAAGTCGATACCCGACGAACCGCTTTCTAGTCCATAACCGATTTCAGGATCCATACCATCATATTTGGTGAATGTTAATAAGTTTTGAGCCGAGAAATACACTCTACATTGCGAGAACAGATTATTCTTAATAACCGACTTCGCAAAGTCATAACCTAAAGTTACATTACTAATGCGAAGAAAATCGCCATCTTGAACAAAAATATCAGAGAACTGATAATTCACGTTAGTGTTCGTCACACGAGGTAATTTGTTTGAAGTTCCCTCACCGTGCCATCTATCCAAAATAGCAGTTGTGTAATTGGCATAGTTGTCAGCATGGTTGCGGTAAGATTGCACCAATTGATTTCCGGCCACCCCATTAGCTTGCACTGCAAAGTCGAAGCCTTTATAATCTAAACCAATATTGAAACCAAAAGTTACATCAGGGTTAGGGTCGCCCACCATCGTTTTGTCATTATCATTGATCGAACCATTGCCATCCAAATCTTTATAGATTATATCCCCTGGTTTTGCTGTAGGTTGGATAACTTTGCCATCAGCATTTTTGTAATTCGCTACTTGCTCTTTGTTTTGGAATACCCCATCGGTTTCATATCCCCAAAAGTAACCAATTGGTCTGCCCACTTCAGCACGACGATAGAATTCTGTAGCGTTATCATAAAGTTCACCTGTTCCTCCATGCACAATACCATCTTCAGTTGGCACGCTTGTTACCTCGTTTTTGTTATACGACATATTTGCCGAAACAAAATAATTCACAGCTCCAATTTTATCTGTCCAATTCAATGCCAATTCTACACCTGTATTCGTCACATCTCCACCGTTAAAATAAGGAGAGTTTGAGCCATCAGAAGCATAGCCTGGTTTTTCAAGCAGCCAATCTTTAGTCACTTTCTTATACCAATCGAAGTTAGCACCCAATCTACCTTGAAGAAAACGCGCATCAAAACCGATGTTGGTTTGTTCAGAAACCTCCCAACGGATATCAGGGTTTCCTAAACGGCTAGGATATGCACCAATAGCGTTGCCATCGGCTGCAAATTCGCCATCACCAAAGTAGTAATAAGAATCATCAGTAGAGCTACTTCCAGCACCCACAGAAATTGGTGCTAGATATTGGAACGCTGAGATGTTTTGGTTACCCACTTGCCCCCAGCTCACACGAAGCTTGAAATATTCCATCACTGGCGTTACGCTTGCAGCCCAACTCTCATTTGTCATTACCCAACCAGCCGAGAATGATGGGAAATATCCCCAACGATTATTTTCATCAAACTTCGATGAGCCATCAGCTCGAAAAGTAGCATTAAATAAATATTTCTCTTTGAAGTTGTAGCTCAAACGACCGAAGTATGAGAGTAACATATTTTCATCATTTGGTGCTCCTTGCACATCCATCAATGAAGGACTTTGATTGGTTGCATTATTAATCCACGCATGGTCCCAATCTGAAATAATCAAGTTAGAGTTATAGCCATACATCCACATGCCTGTTGATCTATAAGCCGATGTACCCAACATAGCCGAGAAGTTATGGTCGGCACCTAGTGTGAAGTCGTAAGTTGCATAGTTATCCCATGTTAAACCCATTGTTTTCGACATGTTTTGCGAAGCTTGATCATTCAGTCTATAGTTATATATCGACAATTGATATTCTGGTTTATATGAACGGTTTTGCGCAGTATAAAGATCGAAACCTAAACGAGTGCGAATTTTCAAGTTCTTAATTGGAGCTATCTCTGCATATACATCACCGAAAAGCTTTTGCGATTCTGTCACATTGTTGCCATTAAGCATCATGTTTGCATAGGGGTTCGATTCTCCTTCATTCCATGGTGTCCATTCTTCACCATTCACCATCACACCAGAATTTGCCATGTTCACCATGTAGTCACCATTATCGTCATACACGGGCAAGAAAGGAGAAGTACCAAATGCTGAACGCAAGGTATTGTTGTATTGGTTGCCTACGCTAATACCAGTCTGTGTGGTGTAGTTGAAGGTAAGATGCTGACCAAAAGTTAGGAATCCATCAAACAATTTATGGTCGGAGTTAATACGGAAGTTAATCCTGTCGTAGTTCGACACATCTGGACCACCCACAATACCTTCTTGTCCTGTATAAGAAAGAGCCGACGAAAAAACCGACACTTTATTACCACCACTTAAACCTAAAGAATAGTTTTGAGTTACGGCATTTTGATAAAACATTTCATCGAGCCAATCCGTACCATCGCCCAAGGCATCAATTTGCGATTGTGTAAAATAAGGTTTCGCACCTGAGTTGATGTTCGATTCATTTTGAATAACTGCATATTCTTTAGCATTCAACATACGAACTTGGCGAGCAGGATTTTGCACACCATAATAAGCATCAAAAGTAAGATTTATTTTACCGACAGAACCTTTCTTAGTTGTTACCAAAATTACCCCGTTGGCAGCTTGCGAACCATAGATTGCTGCCGAAGCGGCATCTTTCAAAATATCAATACTTTCAATATCCGAAGGGTTCAGATAATCAATACCGCCTGTTTGTACCCCGTCAACCACGTATAATGGTCCAGAATTACCAATTGTGCCCAATCCACGGATACGAATGTTCATACCCTCACCTGGTTGACCAGAAGTGGAAGAGATTTGAACACCTGGAGTTTGTCCTTGCATAGCTTGCAGCGCATTTGTTGCACTTTGCTTAGCAATCGCATCGCCATCTACTTGTGTTGTTGCGCCTGTAACCAACTTCTTTTGTTGTACACCATAACCCACAACTACCACATCATCAAGTTCAGTCATTGAGCTTACAAGTATCACATCAATTTTACTTTGGGTAGCCACCTCAACTACTTGCTCGGTGAAACCCACAAAGTTGAAGTGCAACTTTGCACCCACTGCTGCCGATATAGTATAAGTACCATTAATATCGGTGACTACTCCCGATGTCGTACCTTCTACTATTACACTAGCTCCAGGTATTGTACTGCCATCAGAGGCTGAAGTAACAATCCCCGTTACTGTTCTTGAACCCTGTGCGTGCGCCGTAATTGAGCTGCACAAGAGAAACAAGAAACACATCATTCCACATAATATTTTTCGTGAAATTGGCGACATTAAATTCATTTTGTCATTCATATGTTTACGATTTAAATTATCATCAACAAAAGTATTTGATTTAACTTATTTTCACCTAACAAATAGTTAACAATGAGTGTTTAAAATGTTAACTTCTTGCATTTTTTTGTTTCCTATATAGATATCATTTGAATACAACTTTAAAATAATCACCTAACAAACATATAGATACTGCTAAACTCAAAAAATATTACCTTAATGTGAATTTAAATCAAAAGTTCATACCTTGCATTCATAATTCAATCTTACTTTTAACATTTAAACATTCCTAACTCCATAAATACACATCAATGACTAAACTAACAAAAATTAATATTCGTGAAAAAATTGGCTATGCCCTCGGCGATGGAGCCGCCAATATTGCATGGCGTGGGGTAGCAACTTATCTTATTGTGTTTTACACTGACGTGTTCGGACTAGCTCCTGCTGCCGTGGGACTGCTCATGCTCATTGCTCGATCTGGCGATGGTCTAAGCGATATTCTTATGGGAATTGTGGGCGATCGAACTAAATCGAAATTCGGCAAATTTCGGCCGTGGATACTCTGGACTGCTATTCCGCTAGGCATCATGCTTAGTTTGCTATTCACAGCACCAAACCTTTCACCCAACGGAAAGCTCGCCTATGCCTACATTACTTACATTATATTCACCCTCGTTTACACCGCCAACAATATCCCCTATGGTGCACTCATGGCTGTGATGACTGTAGATGACAAGGAGCGCACAAGCATTGGATCCTATCGCATGGTAGGAGCTTTTGCAGGAGGAATGCTCGTGCAAGGGGCTTTGCTATACCTTGTGGCACACTTCGGAAATGTAAACCCTAGCATCACGGTTGCACCACTCAACGAATCGCAATGCATTGTAACATTGAGCACTGATAAAGACGTTGAAAACGCGGGATTAAGCACTAAAGATGGCTTAACTTATTTTTATCAGTACAACAAAGAAGATGCACAAAAGCAAATCAGCTTTTCAATGATTGCCGAGGAAGCGTATCAATTCTTCTCCACTTCCGAAGAAATCAAATTGCAAAAATCCGACATTCAACTCATCGACCAAAGCAAAGGATATAGCCAATCGATGTATGCGCTTTCTATCATCTTAGCCATTTGCTTGCTCATCACCTTCTTCTCCACCAAAGAGCGAATAGTGTCAGCCCCTAAAGAGGAAAGCAACTTAAAGTCCGACTTTCACGACCTCATTAGAAACAAGCCATGGATCATTTTGCTATGCATCGGACTACTATTTAACATCTATAATTCCATCAAGCAAGGCATCACCGTAATTTACTTCACACACTACCTCCACAATCAGCTGCTTGCAGCCTCTTTTATGGTAGGACTCACCATGGCATCTATATTCGGAGCGATGATTACCACACCATTGGCTCGCCGCTGGGGAAAACGAAACTTATTTGTCTATGCTTTACTATTTAGTGCAGCTGTCAATGCTTTGCTCATATTCTGCGCCACTGAAGACATCACAGCTATTTTCGCTATCGGAATTATCTCAGAATTTGCTGCCGCCATCTTCCCAACTCTTTTCTTTGCCATGCTAGGTGATGTGGCGGACTACTCGGAATGGAAAAACGGACGACGAGCCACTGGGCTCATCTATTCTGCAGGCTCTTTTGCAACCAAATTTGGCGGTGGCATTGCGGGAGCTATAATCGGGCTCGTACTTTCCGCCTTCGCCTATAACGGACAGAACCCTGCTAGCATTGAGGGTGCAATCCCTGGAATCAAGATGCTCATGAGTTGGATTCCATCAATTGTGGCGGTCATTGGTGCATTTATTATGTCACTCTACCCCCTCAATCAAGAAAAAATGAATATCATTACACACGATTTGAAAGAAAGAAGATAAAAACAGCCCCTCTACTAACTTTAGGGATCTAGAAGGGGATAATACTTAATACATGAAATACGGATTTTTCGACGACAAAAACAAGGAGTACGTGATTACCAATCCGCTCACTCCATTCCCTTGGATTAATTACCTTGGTGATAAAGATTTCTTTGGACTGATTTCTAACTCTGCTGGCGGATACAGCTTCTATAAAGATGCTAAATTCCGCCGCTTAACACGCTATCGATACAACAATGTACCTATGGATAATGGTGGTCGATATTATTATATTAAGGAAGACGAAACGGTATGGAATCCTGGCTTCAAACCTACAAAAACAGCACTCGATAGCTATGAATGTCATCACGGTATGGGATATACACGCTTCATTTCAAGCAAGAACCAACTGAACGCAAACTTACTTTGCTTTATTCCTCAGAACTACTGGGGCGAAGTGCACTTACTACGCCTAAAAAATGAAAGCAATGCAGTCAAAAAAGTAAAACTATTTTCTTTCGTTGAATGGTGCTTGTGGAATGCCGAAGATGACGGCGCTAACTTCCAACGCAACTTCTCAACTGGCGAAGTGGAAATTAATGGCAAGTCCATCTATCACAAAACCGAATACAAAGAACGCCGCAATCATTACGCTTTCTTTTCATCAAACAAAGAATTTCAAGGCTTCGACACCGACCGAGAGTCTTTCATCGGACTATACAACGGTTTCGACAAGCCACAAGTTGTAGCCGAGGGAAAAGCTCGAAACAGCGAAGCTCATGGATGGTCGCCTATTGCTTCACACTATTTTGAAATAGAACTCTCACCAGGTGCGGAAGAAGAGATTGTGTTTATCTTGGGCTATGTGGAAAACCCTGAAAACGAAAAATGGGAAAGTAAAAGCATAATTAACAAAAGCAAAGCTCTGGCCATGCAAGCACAATTCGATACAGCAGAAAAAGTGCAAATAGAGTTTCAAAAGCTCAATAACTATTGGGAAGAGTTGCTTTCCAACTTCACCCTCGAAAGCGAAGAACCAGAGCTCAACCGCATGGTGAACATCTGGAATCAATACCAATGTATGGTTACCTTCAATATGTCGCGTTCGGCAAGCTTCTTTGAAAGTGGCATTGGGCGAGGCATGGGATTCCGCGATTCTAATCAAGACCTTATCGGCTTTGTTCATCAAATACCCAAATCGGCTCGTGAACGCATTCTCGACATTGCAGCCACACAGTTTGAAGATGGCGGTTGCTATCACCAATATCAACCACTCACCAAAATGGGAAACCATGCGCTAGGTGGGAACTTCAACGATGACCCTCTTTGGTTGATTCTTTCCGTGACAGAGTATATCAAAGAAACTGGTGATTTCTCGATTCTCGATGAGCAAGTACCTTTCGACAATGACAAATCAAAAGCTAAGAGCCTATTTCACCACCTCACCGTGTCATTCAATCATGTGGTGGAAAACCTCGGTCAGCATGGGTTGCCACTCATCGGACGTGCCGATTGGAATGATTGCCTCAACCTCAACTGTTTTTCTAATAACCCAAACGAATCTTTTCAAACCACAGGCAACAAAACCGATGGCAAAGCGGAGTCAATCATGATTGCGGGGCTTTTTGTTGTGTATGGTAAGGAATATCGCGACCTTTGTCTAAAACTCAATCTTTCAAAAGAGGGAGAACGTGCTCAAACTCACATCGACAGCATGACAGAAGCCATCAAAAAGCATGGATGGGATGGCGAGTGGTTTTTGCGTGCCTATGACTATTATGGCAAGAAAGTAGGTTCCGATGAAAACGAAGAAGGAAAAATATTTATCGAGTCGCAAGGCTGGTGCACCATGGCAGAGATCGGCGCAGAAGAGGGCTTAACACGTCGCGCACTCGACAGCGTGAAGCAACGACTCGACACGCCTTATGGTATTGTGCTCAACAACCCTGCTTTTACAAAATATTATATTGAGTATGGCGAAATTTCAACCTACCCTGCAGGTTACAAAGAAAACGCTGGAATTTTCTGCCACAACAATCCTTGGATTATCATTGGAGAGTGCATACTCGGACGAGGAAATTATGCGTGGGATTACTTCCGCAAGATTTGCCCTGCCTACTTAGAAGAAATCAGCGAGCTGCACAAGGTGGAACCTTATGTGTATTGTCAGATGGTGGCAGGAAAAGATGCCTACAAACCCGGTGAGGGCAAGAATAGTTGGCTAACGGGAACTGCTTCATGGAACTTCTACACCATCACACAATACATTCTCGGTATTCGAGTGGGCTATAATGGATTGGAAATCAACCCATGTATTAACAGTGATTGGAAAGAGTTTACTGTTACACGTAAATTCCGAGGGGCAACTTATCGTATCAATGTTAAGAATCCAAACAATGTGGAGAAAGGGGTGAAACAAATCACAGTGAATAATACTGCTATTGCAGGAAATATCATTCCAATTTTGCCTGCTGGCTTGCATAAGGTCGAGGTGATAATGGGATAAATTATCTCTTCAATATCACCATCATCAGAAAATAGTACAAGAGTATCCCTTTCAATAAGTCCAATTGCAATCCCCGATAAATTTATTACAAATTATCGGGGATTATATTTTTTAAACGACTTCGAGAATTCTGGTGAGGAACTTTTGGATCACTTCTATAATACAGTTGCTAAATAAAAAAGTTGCGTCCACAAGAGTGTGGTGAAACTTAACAGATAGCTGTCCATCGTAACGTCGATTCTTTCCTAACCCAACTTTCACACACCCAACTTCACTTTTGCAGATTGTGTTGGGCTAAGCAATTATTTGGATGGCAGTTGTGACCTGCAGATTTTTATCTTCTAAAAAAACTTGGCAGAAATAAATCAGTGAATTTCTAATCCGTTAAAGAATGATGAGCTATTAACGAACAAAAAAAAAGAGCTAGAATCCTGTAAACTATACTAATTATACAAACTAAATTCACCTCAAGAAGTAAAATACCACCCAATAAGTTTGCTTAATTCACCTCATGAAAAAAATATCACCCAATAAGCTTGCTTAATTCACCTCTTGAAGAAAAATATTAACCAATAAGCTTGCTTATTTTAACATATCAAAAAAAATATGCACTAATAAGCTTGCTTAATTCACTTCATGAAGAAAAATATCGACTAATAAGTTTGCTTATTTTAACATATCAAAAAAAATATGGACAAATAAGCATTTATAAAAGACCATATCTGACTCCTATATTGTAAAAACTAAACTTATAAAAGACCATATTGGACTCCTATATTGTAAAAACTAAACTTATAAAAGACCATATAGGACTCCTATATAGTAAAAACTAAACTTATAAAAGACCATATTGGACTCCTATATAGTCGTCCCTCAAAAAGTATAATTCAACGAGATTTTTTTATCCAAGAATGTTTCGCTTATTTTTTTAGCAACAGACAAAGAACCCTCATGGCTCTTTTGAAGTTATATGCAGCAGCTGCTAACATAACATTGATAGCATCACCTCCTAATCCTTTATAGAAGTTCCTTCCTAAGCAATGATCTGCCTTAAGGGTCCTAGCGAGGTAAAGGCTTGCTAAAATACGACCCAATTTATCTTGTGCGAAAGCTTTTATAAAGGATGTTGCTGGTTCAATAAAACAGCTAATGTAAAGAACAAGAATGAGGTGTTTTGTGTCGCCTTTATGATAACAATTTGCAAATTTATAAAAGCATTTTTAGATTTATTTTATTAAACATCAATACAAAAAGTAGTTTTTAAGGGGCTGCTAATTATATTCTGATGGTAATTTTCCAAACTCCTCTTTAAAGTATTTAGCAAACATCTTTGGTGAAAGTCCCACGCTGTGAGCTATTTCTGAGACACTCCCCTTTTCTTGTTGCAAGAGCTGCATACCTCGTTTAATGCGAATGATTCGTATAAACTCCACTGGCGTTTTCCCCGTGATAGCTGTTAACTTGCGATAGAGATGCCCGCGACTCATGCCCACTTCAGCACTCAATTGCTCGACATTAAAATCGACTTGTGCAATTTCACGCTCAACGATTTCAATTGCTTTTTGTACCAACTCTTCGTCGAGACTCTTCACCGAGATATCGCTCGGCGAAACCTGATAAGGTTTCTTTTTGTTCTCCGCTGTTCTCGACCAATGCATGAGTTTTTCTACCCGAATCAACAAAATATCAACGTTAAAAGGTTTGGTAAGATAATCATCTGCACCATTATTGAGCCCAGCAACAATCTGCTCACGCGCATTTTGCGCAGAAAGCATAATAATTGGAATATGCTTACTTTTTTCATCTGCCTTCATCGCCTCGCACAGTTCCATGCCGTTCATCTCGGGCATTGTCAAATCGGTAAGCACTAAGTCAACCTTGTAATCTTCAAGTACTCTCATCGCCACAGCACCATTCTCTGCCTCCAATATATTATAGTCGTTTCGGAGACTGTTGGAAAGAAATATTCTGAAGTCAGCATTATCTTCCACCACTAGCACAGTCTTTTGATTTTCGTCCATCATTTCTTGCTGATTCGCCACTTTCATTTTGGTTGGTTCTAGTTTAATGGTTCGGCGATATTGCGATGAAATAGGCAGCAACACAATTATACGTGTACCTTGCGGCTTATTATCACACACCTGCACAGATCCGTTATGCATTTTCACATAGTCGAGCACCACATTTAGTCCAATGCCACTTCCCATTCGTGTTGATGTGTGATTGGTTTGAAAGAAGCGGTCGAATATTTTCTCTTTATGTTCATCGGCAATTCCAATTCCAGTATCCGCCACTTCAATTCGTGCCATGTTTTGCTGATCATGGAAAAGCTGTCCGATACGTACCTCTACCTTGCCATCTTTAATATTATATTTGAAGGCATTTGCCAACAGGTTTTGCATCACACGTCGTATCTTTTTTTGATCGAAATCCATTTCAATTACCTTCGTCTCCTCGATAATATTAAGCGATATCCCTTCGCTTTTAGCAAAAGAAAAGAAATCGGCACACACCTCGCCAATAAACTCAGTGAGGTTACCATGCGCTAATCGAATGAGCGATTCTGCATTATCGAGCTTGCGCACCTCTAGAAGCTGTTCCACCTCATTGAGCAGCAGCTTAGCATTACGGAACATCATTTCAAGCTCTTGTTTTTCAGCACCTTCAATTTTTGTGGGAATCATCTTCTCAAGCGGTGAAATGATGAGCGACAGTGGAGTTTTAAGGTCGTGGCTGAGATTAGTAAAAAAAGTCATCTTCTCCTTATCTAGTTCTTGTAGTCGAGTTATTTCCATCCGCTGTTTTTGCTCTTCGAGTTCCTCTTTGTGTCGTTTTTCATATTGCCTTGCGAGCCAAATCAGCAGGAAAATTATCAAAACGACATAGCACAAAATTGCAACATTAGAAAGTAGAATTGGCGGTTTTACTGTCACAATGAGTTTCGCAGTTGCTAATTGCTGCTGCGAACTTCCACGCTGCGCTTTCACTTCCACGGTGTATTTTCCAGGAGTAAGCTTATTGAAGTTAATATCATTACCAGACATTGCCAACCATTCCTCGCCATCAATGCGATAATAATAGCGAAGTTTGTGGATATTGGCATAATCCATAGCTGAAACTTCGAGCATGAAACTCCGATCGTGATAGTCCAGCTCAATTTCATCTACGAGTTGGATATTCCTTTCGAGTATCACCTGATCCGAAGCACCATCCTCTCCCACTTCCACCAACTCATTAGCAATATATAGGCCAGTAAAAACCACCTTTGAGGAATCATCGGTAAGCACCAAAGACTGAGTGGGCGTGAGTTTTAGTATTCCTGATGTAGAACCCATGAGCAGTTCGCCATTTGAACTTATACAGATGGACAGGTTGTTGAAAGTCAAATCCTCCACTCCATCTTCCTCATAAAAGGGAGAGCAAGTGAAGCTCGTGCTTCCATCAACTTCCATCACCTCCACCTGCGAGATACCATTATCGGTAGTCACCCAAATATCTTGGTTCAAATCTTCTGCAATCGCACGGATATAGTTATTCGACAGCCCAACATCTTCAGTGAGTTGGTAGAGTTTATTTTGCTGCGGACAAATGACAAACAAGCCCTTCCGACTTCCTACCCAAAGGCGATCATGCGAATCATAAAAGAGTGCACTGATGTGATTTTCCACCAATAAATTTTCGGCAAAGGCGTTCTCATAGACAAAATCCGCATGGTTACTAATAATGTTAATGCGATACAAGCCATTATAAGTACCCACATAAAGTACATCTTTGCCATCATATACCAAGTCACTGATACCATTAAATTCCTTCACATGTTCATCAAGTTTAAACTTTACAATCGATTTTCCATCATAGCGATAGAGGTCGTTCATGAATGATGCAAACCAAAAATTACCATAGCAATCCTTCACCATTTTACGCACATAGAGCATCTCGCGAGCATAGGGTGATTGTTCTGGAAGCAACCATTTTGAGGGTTTTCCATCAATAAATTGGATAATTCCGCCGCCATATGTTCCAATCCAAATGGTGTCGTTGTTAATCATCGAACAAGTGGCAATATTCTCGGGAGCGTTCTTGCTGCGATGCGTCTTATAACTTTGCTTACGGGAATCAAAAAAAGCAATTCCTTCACCATCAAATCCGAAAATAAAGTTTTCTTTGCTATCCTCATGAATAAAAGTTACATCAGTTTGATTAGTCGGCAGATTGATGTGCTGCATAGATTGCGTAGCCATCTTGGCATAAGCGATTCCTTGCTTACTGCTTCCCACCCACATCAATCCATCGGGGCTTCGAAAAAGAGTGCTGATATGTTTATTGGGAAGTGCGAATTTATTATCGGGTTCATCGATAAGGTGAGTGAACTTCTCTTCCTCCACTTGAAAAACAAACACACCCGCATTGTCGCTCCCAATCCATCGATTACCTTCCAGATCATCAAGTACCGAAGTAATCAACAAGTCTTGAAGCTGATATTTTTCTGAAAAATCAGTCCAAAAGTTTGCAGTGGAGTCATAAACCCACAAACCAGTGGAGTGTAAATGATAGTACCAAAGATTTTGCTTTGAATCCACCATGATACGCGAGTTTCGATGAGTTTCTTGCAGTGTAGTAAGTTGCACCAAGTTCTTTGTTCCCCAATCTACAGTATTGAGCTGACCATCATGAAATAATACATAGGCTCTTCTGAACTTACACACCACTTGGAGAATACCAGCATGAGAATCTGGCAGATTAATCTTTTCTAGCTGTTGCAGTTTAAAGTTATAGTAATATAAGGTATCAGCAGATGCACACCAAAGGTTTTTATCATCATCCACTTCAAGATAATTTACATCTGTAGCTATCTCAAGTTCGAGCAGTTTACCTCCAATTTCATGTTGCAGCCGGTCTTGATTTCGGTCATAGAAGCAAATGTGACCATTGACCAACACCCACAATGTACCAGTTTGATCTTCCTTCACTTCTGTTACATCGTTGGAATTAATGAATCCATCGGCAGGAGTATAGCGCTTAAAGTTATAACCATCGAAGCGATTAAGGCCATTATTAGTACCAAACCACATGAAGCCATACTGGTCGGAAGTAATCGCTTGAACGTAATTATCCGACAATCCTTTCTTCACATCAATGTTTCGGAACTTATAAGATGAGGTGTTCTCCGCCCAACCTGCTTGAGCAAAAAAGAAAAGAAAAAAGAAAAGCCTCCAGTATGTATCGCAATGATGTGAGTCTAAAGTTGCAAATTTATCAGCTTGGTTCATGTGTTTACATTAAATTCATACAACAATTTCAAATCAGTTTCGAAAGTAAACATTTTTTGATACATTTTGCCTCTTTATAGAAATTAATTACGCTTTAATCCTCGCTGACGATAATATTCTTCATTACAAGAACACTTAGTACCACCTCAAATGTATCATTATACATACTCATCTGTCACATGATACAAATAATACCCTTTTTTGATTCAATATTAAATACATGTTAAGCAAATTTTACCCGACTTTAGCCGCAGATTAATTTCAAAGACCATGTATATACCAAGAATCAAAACATTTCGTTTACTCATTTTTACTTTGGTGATTTCACTTTTCTCAAGCTGCACAGCCAAGAAAAAAGTCGAAAAACAAAAATTTATCTCGGTGAAATCGGGACAATTTATCAGAAACGAGCAACCCTACTACTTTGTGGGCACCAACTTTTGGTATGGAGCAATTCTAGCTTCAGAAGGAGAAGGAGGCGACCGCAATCGACTAGAAAAAGAACTTGACTATCTAAGGAGTATCGGTGTCGACAATCTTCGTATTTTGGTTGGAGCCGATGGTAAAAATGGCGTACCCACGAAAGTTGAACCGACACTACAGATAGCCCCAGGAGTATATAATGACACTATCCTCGCTGGCTTAGATTACCTGATGGATGAGCTTCGCGAGCGCGATATGCTCGCTGTCCTATATTTAAACAACTCATGGGAATGGAGCGGTGGCTATGGGCAATACCTCGAATGGGCTGGGCATGGCGATATTGTTGTGCCTGCAGTTGATGGCTGGCCTAGTTACTATGCCTATGCACAACAATTCTCCACCTCTACCAAAGCGCAAGAGTTATTCTTCAACCATGTGAAATACATCTTAGGTAGAACCAACCAATATTCAGGCATTAAATACGTTGAAGATCCTGCCATTATGTCGTGGCAAGTGGGTAATGAGCCTCGCGCTTTCAGTGAGGAACCAGCTGTAAAAACAGCCTTTGCTGCGTGGCTAAAACAATCAACAGCGCTCATTCGCTCGCTCGATTCTAATCACCTCATCTCGATAGGTTCAGAGGGGAAACACGGTTGCGAACAAGATATCGCCTTGTTTGAGCAGATTCACGCCGATAAAAATGTGGACTACATTAATATCCATTGCTGGCCTTATAATTGGAGCTGGGCAGGCGAAGAAACACTTTTGGAAGATGTGGAACAAGCAAAAGCCAATGCTTCTGCCTATCTAGAAGAACACTTCGCTGTGGCTCGACAATATCAAAAGCCTGTAACTTTGGAAGAATTTGGCTATCCACGAGATGGATTCCAATTCATAAAGGACTCAAGCACTCAAGCTCGCGACATTTTCTATCAACATATCTTCGACACTATTGCACAAGCAAAGGCTAACAATGATGTCTTTGCAGGTTGTAACTTCTGGGCATGGGGTGGATTTGCCACACTAAATACCAACCACAACATGTGGATGAAAGGCGATGAGTATACTGGTGATCCAGCGCAAGAGGCACAAGGACTGAACTCGGTGTTTTCGAGCGACAAGAGCACTATCGCTTTAATAAAACAAGCAAATAACAACTTAAAATAACGAATGTATTAATTTTATCATTAACTCCAATTTATGAAATATTTTTCAATACGATTAGGTCAGTTAAAGCCACACCATGCAAATGGTGCAAAAACGAGCTTGAGAGCCATGATGCTTCTGGCATGCATGTTGCTTTCAGTTGGTTCAGTTTGGGCAAATACTGCACAAACTTCGGTGTTTGAAACTCAAGCAGCGAAGATCGTTTCAGGTGTCGTTAGCTACGCATCAAACGGACAAGCGGTAGTTGGGGCAACCATCTACATTAAAGGGACTACTAAAGGTACAGTCTCTGACATGAACGGGAAATACACCCTCAGCGCCGAAAAAGGCGATGTGCTGGTGTTTACTTTCGTTGGTATGGAATCAGCAGAAGTTGTGGTGGGCGACAAAACCACTTACAGCGTGAAGCTCAAATCATCAACCACAGAACTCGATGAGGTGGTTGCAGTGGGCTATGGCACAACTAAGAAAGCCGACATCACAGGTTCGGTAGCCTCAGTTGACATGTCAAGCCTAGAAGGCATAACAATCACCAATGCCGATGAAATGCTGAAAGGCTATGTGGCAGGGGTGCAAGTGACTCAAAACTCAGGTGCTCCTGGCGGTGCATCGTCTATCCGTATCCGTGGAGCCTCATCAATCAACAGCTCTAACGAGCCTTTGTATGTGATTGACGGTATCCCCATGAGTGGCGAAGGTGGTAGCATCGGCGGTTTCTCTTGGTCAGGCGGATCAGGCGGGCAAACTACCATCAACCCTTTAGCAGGCATCTCACCCAACGACATCATTTCGATGGACGTTTTGAAAGATGCCTCTGCCACTGCAATCTATGGAGCTGCTGGAGCAAATGGAGTTATTATCATCAAAACTCGCCGTGGTGAAAAAGGGCAGTTAAAAGTGAACTATGATGGCTACTACTCTATTCAACAACAAGCAAAAAAACTCGACATGATGAACTTGCAAGAGTTTGCTCAATATCAAAACGAGTTGAGTGAGTTCCTTGGCTCTGCGGGTTCTGATGAAAACTTAGCCGACCCTTCAATATTGGGTACCGGTACAGATTGGCAAGATGAAATCTTCCAAACAGCCCCTATTCAATCGCACCAATTATCGCTCACTGGAGGTTCTGAACGCACGCAATTCGCCGTTAGCGGTGGATATATGGATCAAGATGGTATCATTTTCGGTTCAGGCTTCGAACGATATAATGCACGCTTCAATGCCGATGCTCAAATCAATGATTGGATAAAGGCGGGTGGTATGCTTGCCTTCACCAAAACTGATGAAAAAATTACTCGTCAAGATGGTTCCGATGGGGTTATCATGCAAGCCATGACCATGCAACCTACTGTTCCAGTTTATAACTTCGATGGTACATGGGCTGGACCAGAAACAGTGAATGGTTCATCGCAATACAACCCCGTGTGGATGGCATCGATGCAAAACAACACTGTGGCTCGATTCAAAACAATGGGTAACTTCTATTTGGAGTTGAATCCAATTAAGAACCTATCATTCCGCTCGGAATATGGCTACGACTTCTCTAACAACCAAGTGAAAAGCTTCATTCCTTCTTACGACTTCGGTTTGATCTCAACCGACATCAACCAAATGTATCAACAAGAAGACCACAACAACTATTGGATTTGGAAAAACTATGCCACATACAACTACAATTGGAACTTGCATAGCGTTTCGATGATGGGTGGTACAGAATTTTCACGCACTGATTGGGAAGGCATTCAACTTATCAAACAAGGTTTCACCAGCGATGATATTGAAGTGATGACTCAAGACGGTACTTTCGTTTCAAACACAGGTTATAAAGATGCAGCATCATCAGCATCTTTCTTCGGTCGCTTAAACTACAACTACGCTGAACGATACATCTTGACCGCTACCATGCGTGCCGACGGTTCTTCGAAATTCGGACCTTCAAGCAAATGGGGATATTTCCCTTCGGCAGCCTTCGCATGGAGGGTGAACAATGAGCAATGGTTGAAAAACGTTGATAAAATCAGCAACTTGAAACTTCGCCTTGGCTATGGTTTGGTGGGTAACAGCAACATCGGCACTTATAAATATGGCTCAGCCATGTATTCCATCAACTCGCCTTTGGGCACGGCCTATCGCCTAGAAAACGTGTCAAACCCCGATTTGCGTTGGGAAGCATCAGAACAATACAACTTAGGTGTTGACCTTGGCCTATTCAATCAACGTGTGAACCTCACTGTTGACGTGTATGAAAAACGCACCAAAGACCTTTTGATGCAAGTTTCTATTCCTTCATACTTGGGCGACCAAAGCGAATATGATGGTATTGCAGCTCCTTGGGTGAACATTGGTCAGACTGAAAACCGCGGTATTGATATTTCATTGAACACCGTGAACATTGAAAAACCAAACTTCACTTGGAGTTCAAGTGTGATCTTCTCGCACAACAAAAATAAGGTGGTGGCATTGAACGATGATTCACAAGTGATTTACGGCAGCCTCGACTGGTGGTCGGAATTTCAAACTGTTTCAGCCATCATGGTAAATCAACCTATGGGTGTGTATTACGGCTATAAAGTAGACAGATTATTTACCGACAAGGAAGATATTTTGAACTCACCTGTGCAATACGACAACAACGCTGATGGCGTAAATGACTATGGAAAAGCAACGGGCATTTATCCTGGCGACATCAAATTCCAAGATATTAATAACGGAGGTGAAGGCGATGGTAAAATCGACGACAACGACCAAACTGTGATTGGCGATCCTAACCCACTTTTTACTTTCGGTTTCAACAACACCTTCTCTTATAAAAACTGGGATTTGACTGTTGGTATCAATGGTTCAGTGGGTGGCGACATCTTAAACTTCACACGCTACAAAACAGAGGGTATGACCTCCATTTGGGATAACCAAGCCGCAGCAGTTATCGACCGTGCAAAAATTGGCACCGATGAAAATGGCAATACTTACTTAATGAACCCAGAAAGCTCAGTTCCACGCGCAGCAACCAACGACTTCAACAGAAATACACGTATGAGCGACCGTTGGATTGAAGATGGTACTTATGTGCGCATTCAAAATATCACTTTAGCCTATCACATTCCTAACTCTGTCCTTTCGAGTATTGGAGTAAGTAGTTGCAAAGTATATGGCACAGTGCAAAATCTCTACACCTTCACCGACTACTCGGGATATGATCCTGAAATTGGAGCATTCAATCAGAGTGCATTACTGCAAGGAATCGACATGGGTCGCTACCCACTACCTCGCACATTCACATTCGGAATAAACCTAGGCTTCTAATTTTAAACTACCAGATAATGAAAACTAAAATATTTATAGCATTGATGGCAGCGCTTTCCTTAACAAGTTGCGAAAACTTCCTAACTATAGACCCTCAGGATTCGCTTGTAATAGAAAACTACTATACATCAGCAGATAATGTGAAGGCAAACACCGCTTCACTATATGGCTCTGTGTGGGGATCATATCACCGAACATTTATGTGGCTCGCAGGCGACTTGCTCGCAGGCGATATTTACTACACTTATGATGCCGAAGGACAATTCTACTACAACCAAGTGGGCGCCGGAAACGTGCACAACAACTATGGTTGGCAAGGTCTTTATCGTGTGATTTCATGGTCGAATGCTATCATCAATGATATGCCTGATGCTGCCCGAGAAAACGGTGTAGACGAACAAGTGATTCAAGAAGCAATTGCAGAGGCTCGCCTTTTCAGAGGTTTAAGCTACTACATGATTGCTGAATATTGGGGTGAAGCTCCCATTGTGGAGAATGCTACTGCCACCATTACATCAAGCAATCCAGAAGACATCTTTTTGAATCGAAACACCCAATCTAATCTCTATCAGTTTGCGTGTGAAGATTTGAAATTTGCCTCAGAAACATTGCCTGAGACAGCTTCGCAAAGCGGACGAGTAACTAAATGGTCGGCTCTTGGTGCTTTGTCAAAAGTGTATATCACTCGTGGTGCTTATGAGCAGAATACTGAATATTTCACCCTTGCAAAAGAATATGCTCGCCAAGTAATTGAAGATTCTGGTTTGGCACTATATGCCGACTATTCTAGCATGTTTGACATAGCAGCCAACAACAGCTCGGAATCATTGATTGCTATTCAAATGATGTGTGGTAACTACGGATTGGGCAACAGCCGCAATGTGAACTGGAGTAGAAGCTCACGCATCGCCGACCAAACATGGGGCGGTGGTAAAGGTCCATCAACTTCATTACAACAACAATATTTGAGTGCTACCAACCAAGCCAAAGATGTAGAAGACCTTGTAGCCACCGATTGGAATTTTGCCGATGGTCGCCAACAATGGGTTTTCATGACTCACAATAACTATTATCCTAATCTCAATAAAGCAGATGGAGGATATACCTATCAGTTCGTTTATCGCAATCCTGCTGATTTAGAAACAACAGTAGAAAGCTACAACTTCAACTTAGCACACATTAAAAAGTATGTGATTGGATTGGCTGCCGACAATAATGGTCAAGTGGACTTGAATCAAAATGCAGGCAACAACTTATATTTACTTCGCCTATCGGATGTGTATTATGTTTATGCTGAAGCAGTGATGGGCTTAAATAATAGTACAAGCGACGAAAAAGCCATGGGGTACATCAATCAAGTACTTGAGCGCGGAAAAGCAGGCTACACCGTTTCGGAGTTGACTTATGAGCAACTCATCAAAGAACGCCGAAAAGAGTTTGCTATGGAAGGTATCAACTGGTTTGACATCAAACGCTACTACTACCACGACGAAACTGCAGCTCTAGCATATTTGAACGGAATGAAAAGAGATCGCATCTATTCTTGGAATTGGGATTGGGACACTGAACACCTCAACGCTCCAACTGAAGAACGATATGAAGCCGAGCAATTACGCAAGAACTATGCACCTACTTGGGAAACTAAAGTTGATCCCGATGATTGGAAAAGTGATCGCGTAGAAACTATTATTTTCAACAACGCATCAATGTATTTAGCAATTCCTGCCGAGGAAACAACCAAAGCTCCAACCTTGCTAGAGCCCGCAGTAGATTATTATGCAGATAAAGAGTAAAATCTCAAAAAATAAACATATGAAGCGATACATAAAAACCCTTTTATTCGCACTTCCTGCACTAATGCTTACATTAGTGGCGTGCGATAATGAAAGCACAAGCGGAACACCAGTGGTGGAATACATCAGAATTACCGACCCAAATGCTTCCGACTCATTGCTATATTCAGCCTCAATGGGGCAAACCATTGCGCTAATCGGTCATGATTTAGATGGTGTGGTGAAAGTTACCTTCAATGACCAGGTAGCAAAACTAAACCCAGTGTATGTTACTGCAAACTCGATCATTGTAACTGTGCCTGGAACTATACCTGGAGAAGTAACAAACACTATGACCCTAAACACTCGTGGTGGTGGAGAAACAGTGCTTGACTTCACCGTGATTATTCCTGCGCCTCGTCTGACTTCAATCAGCAATGAATGGGCAGCTGTTGGCTCGGAAGCTATCCTTTATGGAAACTACTTCTATGGTCGTGAAGATGGAACTATTGATGTGACATTCCCTGGAAATGTACCAGCGGAAGTAGTGAGTTTCACCGATAGCCAAATTCGTTTTAAAGTGCCTGAAAATGCTACCAAAGGTAGTATCAGCGTGGTAAATGATAATGGCTCAGTGCAATCAAGCTTCATCTATAAAGACAATTCGGGAATCTTTACCGACTTTACCAACACGAGTTGGAACTGGTGGGGGTGCGCTGAGTTCTATAGCGAAGAAGGTGTGGACGGTCAATATGCTCGATTGAGTGGAAATGGTGGCGAATGGGCATGGCCTGCCAATGCGTTGCAATTCTTTTACATCAGCACCGACAACTCAACCATGGTGACTGAAGGCGAGCCTATCGACTATGCTTTACGCTTTGAATTCCGAAGCAATAACTGGAATGACACACCGCTTTTAATGTGGTTCGACAACACACAAACGCACAATGTGGACGGCACAGACCCTCAGTACCACTGGCGACCATATTTAAAAAACGGTGTAGTGTCAAACTATGTGACCGATGGTTGGATCACCGTGACCATACCGCTCTCAGATTTCAAAATGAATAAAGACGAATCAAACACTTCAATGGCTATTGGCAGTATCAATGAATTAGTGAACTTCAATATGATGTTCTTCGGAGCCACTGCAGGAGCTGATGATACATACATCAACATTGAGTTCGACAATATGCGTCTAGTAACAAACTTTTAATTGAGTACAACATGAAAAACAAATTCATACATTACATGATGATAGCAAACTTGCTTCTTGTGAGCGTGCTGTCGTTCCAGTCGTGCGACGAGGACGAAGGCACTACTGGAAGTACGGTGGAGCTACTTTCAATGGGACCGACGCCCGTGCTACGCGGTGGTGAAATCACCATCATAGGGAGAAATCTCAATAAGGTGCAATCTGTCATCATCCCCGATGGGATTGAAATCACAGACTTTACCTTGGTGAACAATGAGAAAATCACAGTGGGTATTCCTCAAGAAGCTTCTGTGGGTAAGTTAATTTTGATGACTGACAATGGTCAAGTTGAATCAAAATCATTCCTCGGATATACCGAACCGATTGAAATCAGCACAGTTACCCCTGTAGAAACCGCCATTAAGGCAGGAAGCGAAATCACACTGACAGGTGACTACCTCTACAACATCGTGAAAGTGGTGTTTGCTGGCGAAGAAGCTTTTGTGGACAGTGTAGATTTCACGCATCAAGAACGCAAAACCATCAAATTGAACTTGCCTAAAGAAGCTCAAGCAGGCATGATTTACGGTCAGGATACTTATGGTAATAATGTCTATGCCGACCAACAAATCTCTGTTGTTGAAGCAAAAGTAACAGGTGTTTCTCCTGTCACTTTGCTTGGCGGAAGTGATGAAGTAACCATAAGCGGAACAGATTTAGATTTGATTGCTTCAATCAAACTAAGCAATGGAACTACTATTGAAGCTGCCGACTTTAATAGCGCTAGCGCAACTGCCATTAAATTCGACGCTCCTCTTGATATGCAAGATGGCATGGTAACGTTGATTTCTTACAGCGGATTGGAATATCAAACAACTGAATTGACAACTGTTGTGCCAACCGAGCTTGCCGTGGACGCCGAAACAAGATTTAAAGGTGGCTTGAACATCAAAATTTCAGGTACAAACTTGCAATTGGTAACTGCCATAGCTTTCCCTGGTGCCGATGCTGTAACTACATTTGAGCTTGCTGAAGATGAAACAATCACTGTGGCAATTCCTACCACCGCTACAGATGGTGCGATTACATTAAATCTAACTTCTGGTAAAAGCGTGGATACCGAAGAGATCAGTTATGTGCTTCCAACGATTGAAACAATCGCACCTGAAAGCTTCGTGGCTGGTGCAGAGATAACCATCACAGGTAGCGACTTAGATTTGGTGACAAAAATAACATTCGGAGGAAATGTTTCTATGCCAATTACCAATGCAAGTGAATCAAGTATCACCATCACCACACCTAGCGAAGCTCAAAGTGGTTCGGTTAAACTAAGCACCGTGAATGGATCTACAGTGGAAAGCAGCACCTTGTTAACTATTGAGCCTCCAACTACTCCAGTGGTTACGAGCTTGACCGAAACAGCCTATGTGGGAGATATGGTTACCCTTAAGGGTTCTAACCTTAACTACGTAGAGACCGTTTATTTCAACAATGGAGTGAAAGCTATTAAATATGGCACGCGTAGTGAATCAACCATTGAAGTGTATGTGCCTGAAGGTGCAGCGACAGGTGCTTTAACCCTCAACAGCTATGATGGCACAGAGGTTAAAACTTCCGTGAGCATCAACATTCCTTCAACCGATCCAATCACCGATGCTACCATCATGATTAATGATTATGAGGCTCATGACGGACATGATGGTTATTGGGATAATAGCTGGTCTAGCATATCTGAAATTAAAGCCGACAATACCACCTATCTTTATGTGAATGCGGCTGGCGCTGACGCTTGGGTAATCAACTGTAACCACGTAGATGGTCCTGTGGTTGACAACATCGAAAACTATGTTTTCAAAATCGATGTAAAAATCGATGAAGGCGTGGATGGTACTGCCATGACAGGTGTGCAATTTGTACTTGCTGGAGCATGGGCTTGGTATGGCGATGGACTTCTTCCCGCCTCAACTAACGGACAATGGATTACTATTTCGGTTCCTGCCACGCAATTGGGTTTAAACGGAACTCTCAATTTAACTGGAGATACAAACGGATTATATTGCGGTGCAATCCCTGCAGGAATTAGCTTCGACAACTTCCGATTGGATCCAGCAAACTAATTAAAACTTACTTTAAATAATTAAGAATCTCTGAGCGACATGCTCAGAGATTCTTTAAAAAACTTTTCCATGAAAAATCATCTTCACCACCTTTTATTGCTCTTTTTGCTATTTGCCCAATGCAGTAGCGATGATAATGCAACGGAAAAAAACGGAAACAATGGCTTAACCCAACCAAGAATTATGAGTTCAAGCCCTGCCGACCAAAGCGTGGTGGATTATTGCGCTACAAAAAGCGTAAGCATCACGTTCAACGCTGCCATTCAAATCATATCATCATCTGACATTAAGCTGAACGACACTGCGGTGAGCGCCGTGTCAGCAGAAAACGAAACTCTCACTATCTCACTTGGCACACTCAAAGCCAATACCGACTATACCCTTAGTATCGCCGCTTTAGCCATTAAGGTGAAAGCAGGAGCGGTGAACAGCGAAACCCTCTACATTGATTTCTCCACAAGCAAAGAAACAACACAAGAGATCAACATCTCGACAAAGCTCGCCATGAGCAAGCCCACAGCCGAGGCCTCGGCTCTCTATCAATATCTCTATGATAACTATGGTGAAAATTGCATTTCATCAAGCATGGCCAACGTCAATTGGAATATCAACGAAGCCCTCTGGGTGGAACATCATACCGGCAAACGACCAGTCATTGCTACTTTCGACTATGTGCATCTATACGCCTCCCCTGCCAATTGGATCGACTACACCAACACGAGCATCCCTGAAGAATGGGCAAGCAATGGCGGCATCATCAGCGCAGGATGGCATTGGAATGTGCCCAAAAACAAAGCAGCCTATGAAAGCGGTGATGTCAATCAGCTGGCTTTCTACACCGAAGGAAATGAATTCAGTGTGAGTCGTGCGCTCACCGATGGTACTTGGGAAAATGAAGTGCTGCAAGCCGACTTGAAAAAAATGGGCGATATGCTTCAACTGCTCAAAGAGAAAAACATAGCCTTGCTTTGGCGACCTCTGCATGAAGCCGCAGGCAATATCTATGAATTTAGTGGCGGAACAGCCTGGTTTTGGTGGGGTGCAGAGGGCGGAACTGCCTATGTACAACTTTGGCAATATGTGTTCAACTATTTTCAGGAGCGCGAGCTCAACAACCTGATTTGGGTGTGGACCACCCAGATGAACGATGAGGAATTTTACCCTGGCGATGACTATGTGGACATCATCGGACGCGACATCTACAACAACACCGACTTGAACGACATCGCGAGTCAGTTCAACGATATTCAAAATACCTATTACTCCAAGATGGTTGCCCTCTCGGAATGTGGAAACGTGGCAGACATGGCAAAACAGTGGGAAGCTGGTGCTCGATGGTCGTATTTCATGCCGTGGTATGACTATGAACGTACTAACAACACAAGCAGCAGCGAGTTTAGTCTCACCTCCCACGAATTCGCCAACATTGGGTGGTGGAAAAAATCAGAAGCATCAAACCATATTATCATGAAATAACAGTTTTTAGGGAATGTCAAATTGCAAGAATATTCAACATCTAAAAATCCAACAATCTATCATCTAATAATACGAAATGAAAAAATTTATTTTATTATGCGTCGCACTCATCGGATTTAGTTCAATCAATGCGCAAATTAAAGGCGATGAAATCACCGTGATGGTATCGCCCAATCACCAAGATTGGAACTATAAATTGGGCGAAAAGTGTCAATTCAGCGTCCAAGTTTTTAAAGCGCAAAACTTATTGCACGATGTGAGCATCAGCTATGAACTTGGTGCCGAGTTCTATCCTGATCTCAAAAAAGAAAATGTGACGGTGACGAGTGGTACAATCGAGTTAAGCCACAAAGGGCTGAACACTCCTGGCTTCATCCGCTGCAAGGTAACCGCCACAGTGGGCGAGAAGAATTACTACGGTTCTGCCACAGTGGGCTATGCTGCCGATAAGCTCAGCCCCATCACCACCCAGCCCGACGATTTCAATCAGTTTTGGGCAAACACCCTGAAAGAAGCGCGCTACACCGAACTGCGCCCCACGCGTCGATTGCTTCCCGAGCGATGCACCGACAAGGTGGATGTGTATGAGGTGAGTTTCCACAACATCCGTTGGGGTTCGCGCACCTATGGCATTCTTGCTATACCTAGAGCAACAGGTAAGTATCCCGCCTTACTTCGGGTGCCTGGTGCAGGCGTTCGCCCTTACTATGGCGACGTTCAAACTGCCGAAAAAGGAGCAATCGTGTTGGAAATTGGCATCCACGGAATACCTGTAACGATGCCTCAAAGCACCTATGACGAGCTGGCGAGCGGAGCACTAAATGGATATTGGGATTTCAACCGCGACAATAAAGATGAAAACTACTATAAGCGGGTGGTAGTGGGTGCGGTTCGTGCCGTGGATTACATTTGCTCACTTCCTGAATATAATGGTGAATCGTTGGGGGTAACGGGATCTAGCCAAGGGGGAGCTCTCTCGGTGATGACTGCCGCCCTCGACAAGCGCGTGACTTTCCTCGCAGCCGTTCACCCTGCCATGTGCGACCACCTCGCCCACACGCAAGGACGTGCTGGAGGTTGGCCTCATTGGTTCTATTACGACCAGAACTACACCAAAGCACAGCAAGATGTCTCGCGCTATTACGACACCACCAATTTCGCCCGCAACCTCACGGTGTCTGGCTGGTATAGCTGGGGATATAACGACGACGTTTGTCCGCCCACAAGCATGCACGCCACTTACAACATCATCACTGCTCCTAAGGAATTGCATCTCTATTTACAGACTGCTCATTTCTGGTATCAAGAGCAATGGGACGAATGGTGTAATTGGATTTGGAATCAATTGGGAATATAAAACCCCATCCAACTCCCTTAAGGGGAGCGTATTTTTGATAAAAACAATAATCCTATTCCTCCCCTAGAGAAGGATGAATAGGGCTGAATTTTATATTATGAAGCACAACTACCTCATCATACTTCTTGCGCTTGTTCTCTTTACTTGTGCAAAACAACCAATGCAAAAGCGAACAATTGAAACAGAGAACCTGCTCATCAGTCTAAAAAATATGCCTCAATATGGCATCCTATTTGGGCATCACGACGATCCGCTATATGGCATCGGCTGGGAATTCGAAGCCGATCGTAGCGATGTGAAAAGCGTGTGTGGCGATTATCCTGCCGTGATGTCTTTCGACATTGGACATATTGAGCTTGGCAAGCCCTATAGCCTCGACAGTGTGCCTTTTCAAACGTTGAGAAATGAAATTGTGAAACAATACGAGCGTGGCGGCATGGTTACCATCAGCTGGCACGCCGACAATCCTGAAACTGGCGGAAATTCGTGGGACATTGAAGCGCCCAATGTGGTGACATCAGTGCTCGAGGGTGGTAAAAACCATGCGCTATTTCTCACATGGCTCGACCGCACGGCTGATTTCCTTCTCTCGCTTCAAACAGCAGATGGTACAAAAGTGCCTGTGCTTTTCCGCCCTTGGCATGAGCACACGGGCAATTGGTTTTGGTGGGGACAAAAACATTGCTCGGATGCGGAATATCTCGCACTGTGGAATCTCACGTTCGACCACCTGACGGCTAAGGGAGTGAACAATGCGCTCTACGCCTATTCGCCAGGCAACGAGCCAAACACTGCAGAGGAATATTTGAAGCGCTACCCTGGCGATGATAAAGTCGACCTCATCGGCTTCGACACCTATCAGTTTGAACATCGTGAAGACTACGTCTATAACCTCAACAAAGGATTGACTTTGGTTTGCCAAATTGCAAAGGAGCATAATTTGGCTGTGGCACTCACTGAAACAGGATTTGAGGGGATTCCCGATGCGAATTGGTGGACAGAAACATTGCTCGCCGAAGTGTCGAAATATCCTATTTCCTATGTGGTGGCATGGCGAAATGCACGTAAAAAAGAAGGGCACTACTACGTTCCCTACCCTGGACAGGTGTCGGCAGGTGATTTTGTGAAGTTCCATGCCGACAAGCGTGTTCTTTTCTTAAAAGAAGCTCGCGATTTCGGTTTATATAAATAACATATTGCCGTCAGTTGCTCGACTCAGAGCTGAGGAAGGCAAAATACATTTATCCGTTCCTCGCCAATGAGCTGAGGAAGCTAAAATTTTAAAATATGAAACATTTAAAACTCTCGATTACCGTTTTCATCCTTTGTTTTTTCCTCAATGGAATGACTCTGGCACAAAATATTCATCTACAAACGTCCCACAGTTCGTTGGTGCTTTCAGCCGCTAAAGGCGAAAAACTGGAATACCTTTATTATGGTGAAAAATTAAGCGAAACCGACTACACCTCATTCCTAAACAGCAAACCCATCAAGCACGATGCTTATCCTGCCTATGGATTAACTTGTCCTACGGAAACCGCCCTTGCAGTACAACACACCGATGGCAATCTGTCGCTCGATTTGGTTGTAATCGGAACGAAAGAACGCCAAGAAGGCGCAGCAAACATCACCACCATTGAGCTGAAAGATAAAGTCTATCCCTTTTATGTGTCGGTGAACTTCAAGCTTTATCCCGATGCCGAAGTGGTGGAAACATGGACTGACATCCGCCATGAGGAAAAGAAAATCGTTCACCTAAACCAATTTTCATCAGGCTATCTGCCCATCCGACGAGGCAATGTGTGGGTGTCTCATCTCTATGGTTCGTGGTCTAATGAAGGACAGCTTGTGCAAGAACCCCTCGAACCAGGTATGCTCGTGGTGAAAAATAAAGACGGCGTGCGCAACACCCACACGGCTCACCCCGAAGTGGTGTTCTCGCTCGATGGGAAACCCTCCGAAAACACAGGTCATGTGATTGGTGCTGCTTTGTGCTACAGTGGAAACTATAAGCTCCGCGTCGATACTCACGACGATGAGTATCACCATTTCTTTGCAGGCATCAATGAAGAGAACTCTGCATATCAGTTGAAGAAAAGCGAGGTTTTTAGCACTCCTGTCCTCGCCCTAACTTTTAGTGCAGAAGGATTGAGCGGAAACAGTCGTAACTTTCACCGTTGGGCACGCCAATACAAAATAGCTAATGCCGAAGTGGATCGCAAGATTCTCCTCAACAGTTGGGAGGGTGTTTATTTCGATATCAACGAACAAGGTATGGCACAAATGATGGTCGACATTGCCTCGATGGGAGGTGAGCTTTTTGTGATGGACGATGGCTGGTTTGGCGATAAATATCCGCGCAATGTGGACAATTCATCGCTAGGCGATTGGGTAGTGGACGAACGAAAACTGCCTAATGGTATCGACGCCTTGATTTTCGAAGCAGAAAAGAACAACATCAAATTCGGCATTTGGATTGAACCTGAAATGGCAAACACCGAAAGTGAGCTTTTCGAGAAACATCCTGAGTGGGTAATTAAAGCTCCGCAACGAGAACTTTCACTCGGACGCGGAGGCACACAAGTGGTGCTCGACTTAGGCAATCCTCAAGTGCAAGATTTCGTATTCAACATCGTGGATGATTTGATGACGGAATACCCAAAAATTGACTACATCAAATGGGATGCTAATATGGGCATACAGAATCACGGATCACAATATCTTTCAGCCGACAATCAGAGCCACCTTTACATCGAATATCATCGCGGATTGGAAGCTACCTGTCAACGCATACGTGCGAAATATCCCACGCTCACCATTCAACTGTGCGCAAGCGGTGGCGGTCGGGTGAACTACGGATTACTACCCTATTTCGATGAATTTTGGGTGAGCGATAACACCGACGCACTCCAACGGATATATATGCAGTGGGGAACATCATATTTTTATCCAGCCATTGCCATGGGTTCACACATCAGCGCCATACCCAATCACCAAACGTTCCGAACTATTCCTCTTAAATACCGTATCGACGTGGCGATGAGCGGACGATTAGGCATGGAGATTCAACCAAAAAAAATGAGCGAGGAAGACAAAAACCTATGCCGAAAAGCTATTACTGAATACAAAGAAATACGATCCGTGGTACAGCAAGGTGATTTATATCGCTTGATGTCACCCTATGATAAGCTTGGAGTGGCTTCGCTGATGTATGTCGCCCCCAAGAAAGAGGAAGCCGTGTTCTATTGGTGGAAGATGGAACATTTCAACAATCAGCATCTTCCCGTGGTGAAAATGGCAGGACTCGAAACCGATAAACAGTATCAAATCATCGAACTGAACCGCATCGACAATGAACCATTGCCTTTTGAGGGCAAATCATTCAGCGGTGCCTACTTAATGAGTAACGGACTTGAAATTCCCTACAACCACAAGGTGGATTATCACAAACAGAATGATTATTCAAGTAGAATATTGAGATTAAGAGCACTATAATCTATTAACACAGACAAAATATAATGACAACTTTCGAACAAAAAATTAAAGCCCTGCTCCAAGAACATGACGCTTTGCTAGCCGTGCCAAACAAGGCACTCCACAAGAACAACGGTATTTTCACTCGTTATGAAAACCCAATCCTCACCGCCGAACATACTCCCATCATCTGGCGATATGACCTCGATGAGCAAAGCAATCCCATGCTGATGGAACGCATTGGCATGAATGCCACTCTCAACTCAGGAGCAATGAAATGGGGCGATAAATATCTGCTCGTGGTGCGTGTTGAAGGCAACGACCGCAAGTCTTTTTTCGCTGTGGCGGAAAGTCCGAACGGCATCGACAACTTTCGATTCTGGGACTACCCCATCACGCTTCCTGAAGACAGCATTCCTGCCACCAACGTCTATGACATGCGCCTCACAGCGCACGAAGATGGATACATCTATGGTTTATTTTGCGCCGAACGCCATGACGACAACAAACCTGGAGATCTATCTGCAGCCACTGCTACAGCAGGCATTGCACGCACAAAAGACCTCAAAACGTGGGAACGTTTACCCGATTTGAAAACTAAAAGTCAGCAACGTAACGTGGTGCTTCACCCCGAATTTATCAATGGTAAATACGCCCTCTATACTCGCCCGCAAGATGGCTTCATCGATACAGGATCAGGCGGCGGAATCGGATGGGCTTTAGTTGACGACATAACTAAAGCCGAGGTAATAAGTGAGAAAATCATAGACCCTCGTTATTATCATACCATTAAGGAGGTGAAAAACGGACAAGGACCTCATCCCATTAAAACCGACAGCGGATGGTTACATCTCGCTCACGGAGTGCGTAACTGCGCTGCTGGTCTGCGCTATGTACTTTATCTGTTCATGACCGACCTGAAAGATCCCACCAAACTAATTGCCTCACCAGCAGGGCACTTCATGGCTCCAATTGGCGATGAACGTGTGGGCGATGTGTCAAATGTTCTCTTCACCAACGGATGGATTGCCGATGATGATGGCAAAGTATTCATCTACTATGCCTCTTCTGATACGCGCATGCACGTGGCAACATCAACCATCAACCAACTAGTAAACTACTGTTTGAACACCCCTGAAGATGGATTTATTTCTTCAGAGTCAGTGAAAACAATCCACAAGCAAGTGAGCAAAAACTTAGAGATTTTGAAGAAACTAAAATAAGTTTATCATATAATTAAACTATTAGATTGTTAGATTACTAGATTTTTATACATCTAACCTCCAACAATATGATATCTAAAATTCAATAATCAACCACCATGATAAAACTAAAAGAGAAAATCGGCTATGGGTTTGGCGACATGGCATCGTCGATGTTTTGGAAATTATTTGGTTCATACCTCATGATCTTTTATACCGATGTGTTTGGTATATCAGCTGCAGCTGTCGGCACCATGTTCCTCCTCACTCGAATTTGGGATTCAGTGAACGATCCTATCTTCGGTGTGATTGCTGACCGCACCAACACCAAATGGGGAAAATTCCGCCCCTATCTACTGTGGATGTGCCTCCCTTTTGGCATAATCGGAACACTTACATTCGTTACTCCTGACCTGAATGCTAGTGGTAAACTCATCTATGCCTACATCACCTACACCATCATGATGATGATTTATTCCGCCATCAATGTGCCCTATGCCTCGTTGCTCGGCGTGATGAGTCCAAATCCTGAAGAGCGCAATCAGCTTTCAAGTTACCGCATGGCATTTGCTTACTTCGGCAGCTTCATCGCGCTGCTCCTCTTTATGCCAATGGTGAATAAATTCAGCATTGGACACAGCGAGCAATTCGGATGGACAGCTAGTGCTGGCATGATTGCAGCACTTTGCGTACTGCTATTCTATGGTTGCTTTACCCTCACTCGTGAGCGTGTGCAACCAATCAACGAAAAACAAAGCAAACTCAAAGAAGACGTTAAGGATCTCTTCCAAAACCGTCCATGGTGGATTCTCCTCGGAGCTGGCATTGCGGCATTACTTTTCAACTCCATCCGCGATGGCGCAACGGTGTATTACTTCAAATATTTCATCAATGAGGAAAAACTTCAAAACCCAAGCATCTTTGGCTTCAACTTGCATTCTTCATTAGTGTTGAGTGGCATTTATTTAGCGATTGGTCAAATTGCCAACATCATTGGAGTGGTTCTTGCTGCTCCAGCGAGCAACAAAATCGGAAAAAAAATGACCTATATTAGCTCCATGTCTATTGCTACCGTGCTTAGTATTGTTTTCTTCTGGCTCGACAAGTCTCAATTAGAACTCATCTTCATTTTCCAAGTTTTAATTAGTATCTGCGCAGGAAGCGTGTTCCCGCTCCTTTGGTCGATGTATGCCGATTGTACCGACTATTCGGAACTCCGTACGGGAAACCGCGCCACCGGACTCATCTTCTCGTCTTCTTCAATGAGCCAAAAGTTCGGCTGGGCTATCGGTAGTGCGCTCACTGGCTGGATGCTCAGTTATTTCGGCTTCCAAGCCAATGCTGTGCAAAGTGCAGAAACCATCAACGGCATCAAGATATTCCTCAGCTTCCTACCTGCAATTGGAACAGTGCTTAGCGTTATTTTCATCAGTTTCTATCCATTAAGCGAAAAGAAAATGAAGTATATTGCGCAAGAACTGGAAGAAAAACGAAAACAAAAATGAGCTTAAAGCTTAAATCATGAATATATATTTAGACAGTTTCAAAGAATATGCTCACATAGAGCTCACAGAAAACATTCTCCCCTATTGGATTCGCCTAATAGATGTAAAATACGGCGGATTCTATGGTCAAGTAAACGGACGCGAAGAAATCAATAAAAACGCTAGCAAAGGCTCAGTAATTACAGCTCGTATCTTGTGGACTTTCTCATCTGCCTATCGCTTACTTGGCAATGAGGAATATCTACAAGCCGCTACCCATGCCCTCCGCTTCCTGATTGATAAATGCTATGACCATGTGCATGGTGGTGTCTATTGGGAAGTAGCTCATGATGGCACTCCCCTCGACACCAAGAAGCAAATCTATGCACTCGGCTTCGCTATTTACGGATTGAGTGAATACTATCGTGCCACAGATAATGGCGAGGCGTTAACCTATGCGCAAAAACTTTTCCACGACATCGAAAAGCATAGCTTTGACATCAAAAAAAATGGCTATTTCGAAGCGTTCACTTGCGAATGGGGCGAAATCAAAGACATGCGCCTAAGTGCAAAAGACATCAACGAACGCAAGACGATGAACACGCATTTACATATACTTGAACCCTACACCAATCTTTATCGTGTGTGGAAAGACGAAAAACTACAGAATCAGCTTGTAAACCTCGTAGAGCTTTTCTGTCAAAAATTCTATGATACCGAAACGAAACACTGTATTCTTTTCTTTAATGACGATTGGGAAAGTAAGCATCGCATCGTTTCTTATGGACACGACATCGAAGCATCTTGGTTGATTCACGAAGCGGTTTTAGTGCTGAACGACCCAAAACTGCTAAGTGAAATCACACCCTATGTACAGCATATTGCTGAAGCTGGAGATGAAGGATACATCCCCAACGGGGGAATGATTTATGAAATGAACGCCGATGAGCAAATCATTGATGCCGACCGCCACTGGTGGGTGCAAGCTGAAGCCATCGTGGGCTACCTCAACATCTATCAGCATTTCAAAACAGAGTCTTATCTTCAAAAAGCAATTCAAACTTGGAAATTTATTCAAGAAAATATAATCGACCATAAGCATGGCGAGTGGTTCTGGAGCAAGAAAGCAAACGGAGAATCAAACACCGCTGATGACAAAGCGGGATTCTGGAAGTGCCCCTATCACAACGGACGAATGTGCATGGAGATTATGCAACGGTGGGAGTAAAACACCTTTGAGGTTCGAGAGAAAACAAATCAACCACTATTTATTAACATTACGCCATTGGTATATATCGATTTATTCGCATTTTTGCAGATGAAATTTAAAACAACTTCTCCCTTCTTGAAGCTTGGGAGGAGCTTAATTAAAACCATATGACAAAACTTCAAAACTTAATCATCACTGGCACAGCTGCGCTCGCTATAGCTTGCAGTTCGCCACAAACAACAAAACCTGCCATTACTGCCGATGTTCAAATAGAACAGAAAATCGAGCAACTTCTCCAACAGATGACGCTGGAAGAGAAAGTGGGGCAAATGACCGAAATCACCATCGACATCATCACCGATTTCACCAATCCCAACGACTTCACCCTCAAAGAAAGCCAACTGGATAGCATCATTGGTAAATACAAAGTGGGCTCTATTCTAAATGTGCCGCTAAGCCGCGCACAAACACCTGAAAAATGGGCAGAAGCTATCAAAGTCATTCAAGACCGCTCGATGGCTGAAATTGGAATTCCTTGCATCTATGGGGTTGATCAAATCCACGGCACAACCTACACCGCTGGCGGTACACTCTTCCCCCAAGGCATCAACATGGCGGCTTCATTCAACACTGATTTAGTGTTTCGAGCTGGCGAAATCACAGCCTATGAATCGCGGGCAGCTTGCATTCCGTGGACGTATGCACCAACGATGGACTTGGGGCGCGATCCTCGTTGGGCACGACTTTGGGAAAGCTATGGCGAAGATTCACATGTAAATGCCGTAATGGGGGCTACCTCAGTACGTGCTTTACAAGGCGAAAATTCAAACCAAATAGATGCCTATCACATGGCAGCTTGTGCAAAACACTACATGGGTTATGGTGCACCTCACTCAGGCAAAGACCGCACACCAGCTTACATTCCCTATAACCAACTCCGTGAAAAGTTCTTTGAACCTTTCCGCCATGCAGTGAAAGCTGGTGTGCTTAGCATCATGGTGAACTCGGCGTCTATCAATGGTGTGCCCACACATGCCGACCATGAGTTGCTCACTCAATGGCTCAAAACAGATTTAAATTGGGATGGCATGCTTGTAACCGATTGGAACGACATCAACAACCTCTTTGAGCGTGAAAGCATTGCTACATCGAAGAAAGATGCCGTGCGCATAGCAATCAATGCTGGTATCGACATGGCAATGGTGCCCTATGAAACACAATTCTGCCGCGACTTGAAAGAGTTAGTAGAAGAAGGTGCGGTGCCAATGGAGCGTGTTGATGATGCCGTACGCCGCGTGCTTCGCCTGAAGTATCGCTTGAACTTATTTGAAAATCCATATTGGGATATTGCAAACTACAACAAATTCGGCGGTGAAGAACACGCCAAAGTGGCACTGCAAGCTGCCGAAGAATCGGAAGTATTACTGAAAAATGAAAACAACATATTGCCTCTTGCTAAAGGCAAGAAGATATTAGTAACTGGTCCGAATGCTCACAACATGCGCTCGCTCAATGGTGGCTGGTCATATTCTTGGCAAGGTAACATCGCTGATGAATTTGCAGGAAAGCACAACACAATCTTGGAAGCGTTAACTGCTAAGTATGGTGCAAACGAAGTTTCCTATGAAGCAGGTGTTAGCTACAAAACTGAAGGCGCATATTATGAAGAAAATACTCATGAAATCGACAAAGCTGTGCGCGCAGCTAAAGATGTTGATGTAATTGTGGCATGTATCGGCGAAAACTCCTATTGTGAAACTCCGGGCAATTTGACCGACCTAACACTTTCTAAAAATCAACTGGATTTAGTGAAGTCACTAGCCGAAACAGGTAAACCTATCATTCTTGTGCTCAATGAAGGTCGCCCACGTTTACTTAGTGAAATCGAACCATTAGCCGATGCTGTGATTAGCGTCTTGCTACCTGGTAACTTCGGTGGAGATGCCTTAGCAAATCTCATGGCTGGCGATGCAAACTTTTCTGCAAAACTACCCTACACTTATCCGCGCCTCATTAATTCACTCACCACCTATGATTTCAAAGTGAGTGAACAAACAGGCACAATGGAAGGCAACTATAACTATGATGCCAAAGTGGATGTGCAATGGCCGTTCGGTCATGGATTGAGTTACACTAACTATAAGTATAGCAATTTTAAAGCAAACAAAAATAACTTCACCGCCACCGATGAAATCACATTCACCGTTGATGTAACAAACTCTGGTAATGTCGATGGCAAAGAACCCGTTTTACTTTTCTCAAGCGACATAGTAGCTAGTAATGTACCCGACAACATGCGCCTCCGTGCTTTCAGCAAAGTAGCACTGAAAACAGGAGAAACCAAATCGATAAGCTTCACCATCGCAGCTAGCGAACTCGCTTTTGTAAACAACCACGGCAACTGGACGTTAGAAGCAGGCGAATTCCGCATGAAGTGCAACGACCAATATCTACTAATTAACTGCACCGAAACAAAAGTGTGGGAAAC